>NZ_JBHRSJ010000022.1:0-22686 GCF_042643485.1 Azotobacter bryophylli
GCCGCCCGCCCGTCCGCGGCCGCCGCCAGCGCCCGCGCCACGGCGCCGTCCCCGGTGCGCAGCATCGAGCCGCCGCGCCCGGCCAGTCCGGCGCCGAGGGCCGCCGAGCCCGCGCCGGTCGCGGCCAGACCGGCCCGTGCCGCGGGCGGTGCGCCGGGCGTGGTGTCCCTGCCTGCCGGTATGAGCGGGCTGGACCTGCGGGTGCTGCAGTACATCGACGAGCATCCCGGGTGCTCGCCGGACGAGGTGATGGACGCCATGGGCCCGGACGAGCCGGCCTCGGTGTCCCTGGTCACGCTGCGCCGCGAATGGCTCGACCGCGATGCCGAGGGGCGTTACCGGATCAAGCCGGACATGTGCGCGCGGATTCCGGGCAACGGCCAGCCGGTGGCTGCGGTCGTCGAGGCGGCGGAGAAGGTCCGCGCGGTGGCGGAGGAGTCGGCGCCGAGCCGGCCCAGCGAGCTGGAGCGTTCGTCGCTGCTGGCCTACGCCCCGAGCGCGCCCAAGCCGGCATCGAAGGAAGCGGCCAAGCTGGCCAAGTTGCCCAAGGGCCAGCGGCAGATCCTCGAATTCCTGCGCGACAACGGCAAGGCGCGCAGCAAGGACATCGCCAACGCCCTCGACCAGGAAGTGGCCCAGGTCAACGCCGCCCTGCTCGGAGCGCTCGCCGACTACGTGTCGGTGATGCACAGCTTCTGGCGGCTGAGCGATGAAGCGGCGGCGGCGCTGGCGCCCGCCGAGACGGCCGAGGCCTCCTGAGGCGGCCCGGCCGGGAGGGGAACGGGGCGGTGCCTTGTCCCCTCGCTCCACGGCCAGGGTGGATCTACTGCTGCTTCTTGACGAAGCTCTGATGCATCTCGACGGTCAGGGCTTCGATCTTCTCCGACAGCTGCTTGGTGATCTCGGTCAGCCGGGTGTTCTGCTCCAGCAGTTCCAGCAGCCTCTTCGAATTCTCATCGGCGATCTCCAGCCGCTGCTGGGTGGCCTGGGCCAGCGCCTCCCGGTGCTCCGCGTCGGCGTCGGAGAGGGCCTTGTCGCGTGCGGCCTGGCGCGTCTGCGCCAGCAGGATCAGCGGCGCGGCGTAGGCGGACTGCAGGCTGAAGGCCAGGTTGAGGAGGATGAACGGGTAGACGTCGAAATGGCTGAAGCCCAGGGTGTTCGCCCCGACCCAGAGAATGACGATCAGGGTCTGCGCCCCGAGGAAGGCCGGGGTGCCGAAGAAGCGGGCGAAGGCTTCGGCCTTGAGGCCGAAGGTGTCGTTGCCGAAGGTGCCCGACAGGTGGCCGTGGGAGCGCAGGAAGCGGAACGGGTCGAGGTGCGGGCGCGGCGCCTGGGGCGCGTCGGCGGTTGGTGCTTCGGGTTGCGGTGCGTTCATGGGGTCCCCTGAGCGACTGGGATGAATCTGGGCGCCGTGGCCTGGCCGTCGGGCAGGTCCGGCACCGGTGGGAAGCGGGCCGCCGCCGGAGGGCAGCGGCCATGGCCAGGTCATCGGGGGCATATGATAGCCATCGGGCATGCAAGCGTGGGCACAAGCGTCCGCCTGCTTCCTTGGCCAGGCATCCGGCGGCCCGCAATCGAGGCTATGCCCGCCGGCCTCCTACACTTGTGATACCGGCGCCAGGGGCGGGCCGGGCGCTCCGCGCGCCGCCGGCCTTTCCCGAGCCCGCGGTGCTCCCGTCCTTGCGAGGTCCATCATGCAAAAGCCACTGCAGATCCATTTCCACGAGATCGAACCTTCCCCGGCCATCGAGGCGCGCATCCGCGAGCAGTGCCAGGAGCTGGAGGAGTTCTGCGACCAGATCATCGGCTGCACGGTCACCGTCGACGCGCCGCACCGCAGCCAGCACCAGGGCCGGCTCTACCAGGTCAAGGTGCACCTGACGCTGCCGGGCGAAGACATCCATTCGACCCACGCCCACCACGACGAGCATGCCCACGAGGACCTCTACGTGGCCATCCGCGACAGCTTCAGGGCGGTGCGCCGCCAGCTGGAGGACTACGCGCGCCGGCGCCGGCTCGACGTCAAGAGCCACGAGCCGGCGCAGCGGCAGGGGACGGTGACCGAACTGCACGGCGACCGGGACTACGGCATGCTGGAGACCGAGGATGGCCGGCAGGTCTACTTCCACCGCCACAGCGTGCTGAACGCCGCCTTCGACCGCCTGCACGTGGGCGATTCGGTGCGCTTCGCCGAAGAGGCCGGCGAGCAGGGGCCGCAGGCCAGCACCGTGCATCCCGAGGGGAAACCGCACGCGCAGGGCTGAGCCGCCGCCGACCGCCAGAGCCCGTCGCCCGTTCCCGGAGACCGCCATGCCGCTCGCCGCGCCACGCCTCGCCGATCCCGGTGCGCTGTGCACCGACCTCTACGAACTGACCATGCTGCAGGGCTTCTTCGAGCGCGGCATGCAGGACATCGCGGTGTTCGAGTTCTTCGCCCGCCGCCTGCCGGACTGCCGCAACTTCTACCTGGCCGCCGGCCTGGAACAGGCGCTGGACTACCTGGAGCGGCTGCGCTTCGAGCAGGCCGAGCTGGACTGGCTGGACGGCCTGGGGCTGTTCCGCCGCGACTTCCTCGACCACCTGGCCGGCCTGCGCTTCACCGGCGACGTGGACGCCATGGCCGAGGGCACGCCGTTCTTCGCCGACGAGCCGATCCTGCGCATCACCGCGCCCCTGCCCGAGGCGCAGCTGGTGGAGGCGCGGCTGATCAACCTGCTGCACTTCCAGAGCCTGATCGCCAGCAAGGCGGCGCGGGTGGCGCTGGTGGCGCCGGGCCGACGCCTGGTGGACTTCGGCATGCGCCGTGCCCACGGCGCCGAGGCCGCGGTGTACGCGGCGCGCGCCTGCTATCTGGCCGGCTTCGACGCCAGCTCGACGGTGCTGGCCTGCGCCGAGTTCGGCATCCCGGCCTCCGGCACCATGGCCCACTCCTTCGTCCAGGCCCATGCCGGCGAGGCCGAGGCCTTCGAGCACTTCGCCCGCAGCCTGCCGCAGGCGGCGGTGCTGCTGATCGACACCTACGATACCGAGGCGGCGGCGGCCAAGGTGGTCGCCCTGGCGCCGCGCCTGGCCGAGGCCGGCGTCCGCATCCGGGGCGTGCGCCTGGACAGCGGCGACCTCGCCGCCCATGCGCACAAGGTGCGCGCCATCCTCGACGCGGGCGGACTCGGGGAGGCGACCATCTTCGCCAGCGGCAACCTGGACGAGTACGCGATCCGCCGGCTGCTGGAGGCGGGCGCGCCCATCGACGGCTTCGGCGTCGGCACCCTGCTGGACACCTCCAGCGACCTGCCGGCCCTGGACTGCGCCTACAAGCTGCAGGAATACGCCGGCCAGCCGCGGCGCAAGCGCTCGGAAGGCAAGACCACCTGGCCCGGACGCAAGCAGGTCTGGCGCCGCTACGACGCCGACGGCCGCTGCTGCGGCGACCGACTGACCCTGGCCGACGAGCGCGCCGAGGGCGTGGCGCTGGTCCGGCCGGCGATGCGCGGGGGCCGGCGGGTGCAGCCGTCGCCGGGCCTGGCGCAGGTGCGCGAGCACGCCCGCCGGCAGCTGGAGAGCCTGCCGTCGGCCCTCCGCGGCCTGGAGCCTGCGCCCGGCTATCCGGTGGAAGTGTCGGCGGCTATGCGGGCGCTGGCTGCGACGGCGGACCGCCTGAGCGGAGGGTGAGGGGCGGCCGCTCCCAGCGGATGCGTGCGGCGCGCTCAGGGCTCGATCTTGATGCCCGCCGCGGCCATCTTCTGCAGCGCCGCGGACAGGGAGCCGGCCTGGTCGATGGCGCGGCAGGCGTCCAGCAGCACCACCACCTCGAAGCCGGCCTGACGCGCGTCCAGCGCTGTGTAGAGCACGCAGTAGTCGGTCGCCAGCCCGACCAGGAACAGCCGGCGCAGGCCGCGCTCCAGCAGGTAGCCGGCCAGCCCGGTGGGGGTGTGGCGGTCGTTCTCGCGGAACGCCGAGTAGGCGTCGACCTCGCGCCGGCAGCCCTTGCGCAGGATCAGTTCGGCGTGGGGGATGGCCAGTTGCGGGTGGAACCCGGCGCCGGCGCTGCCCTGCACGCAGTGCTCGGGCCACAGGGCCTGGGCGCCGTAGGCCAGCTGGATGGTCTCGTAGGGGCGGTGGCCGGCATGGCTGCTGGCGAAGCTGCAATGGCCGGGCGGGTGCCAGTCCTGGGTCAGCACCACGTGGGCGAAGCCTGCGGCCAGGCGGTTGATCTTCGGTACCAGCTCGTCGGCGCCCGGCACGACGAGGGCGCCGCCGGCGCAGAAGTCATTCTGCAGGTCGACCGCCAGCAGCAGGTCGTGCTCGCCGCCCATGCTCACGAGGGCTCCCGCAGGGGCAGGCCGTACTCCCCGGCCAGCAGCGCGGCCAGCGCGGTGCTGGTGTCGAGGATCTGCAGGCGGCGGCGGACCAGCTCGGGGGCGAGACGGAACGGCGGCACGCTGTCGCAGAGGACGATGCGCTCGATCAGCGGACTATCGAGCAGCTCGGTACCGCCGGTGAACAGGCCGTGGGCGGCGGCGGCGAAGACGCGCACGGCGCCGGCCTCGCAGCAGGCCCGGGCGGCGCGCAGCAGGGTGCCGCCGGTGCTGATCAGGTCGTCGACGATGACCGCCACCCGGCCCTGCACCTGGCCGACCAGCAGGGAGCCGGTGACCACGTCGTTGCTGCGGTACTTCTCCATGTAGGCGCTGCCCACCGGCCGCCCGAGGCGTTCCTCCAGCGCCTGGCGGAAGGCCTCGGCGCGCTTGGCGCCGCCGGCGTCGGGGGAGACCGCGACCGCGTCGGCGCCGGCCAGCTGCGCGGCGAAGTGCTCGGCGAACAGCCCGGCGCTCTCCAGGTGCTGGGTGGGGATGTGGAAGGCGTTGTCCAGGGCGGCGACGTTGTGCACCTCCAGCACCAGCAGCCGGTCCACCCCGCAGGCCTCGATCAGGCCGGCAACGTAGCGGGTGATGATCGGGTCCTGGAACTTGGTGCGGCGCTCCTTGCGCGCGTAGCACAGGTAGGGCGCGACCAGGTGGACGCGGCGGGCGCCGGCGTCCTTCAGCGCGCCGCAGAAGAACAGCAGGCGGCAGAGCTTGTCGTTGACGCTGCGTTCGGCGTCGCCGTAGAGGCTGTGGAAGACGAGGGTCTCGCGCCCGGCGACCGGCGTCAGCGGCCGGCTCTTGTGCTCGCCGTCCTCGAACTCGCGCTCCTCGTGGTCCGCCAGCTCGCAGCCGAGGCGCCGGGCGACGCGGGCGGCGTAGTCCTGGCTGCCGTGCAGGGCGAACAGCAGGGGCGGGGCGCTGGCCATGGTCGAACCTCCTCGGGCGGGGCGGGGGTATCCATTGAGCATTGCGCCTGCGTACGTTCCGTCAAGGCAGGCCGTCGCCGCGCAGGTAGGCCCCGGCCTGGTGCAGCAGCGCCATCGCCTGCCTGGCCTTGTCCGCGGCCTGCGCCGGGTCGCGCTGGCGGCGCGCGCTGCCGGCCAGGGTGAAGCAGCGGGTGGCGGCGCGCAGGGAGAGGAACAGCGGCAGCGGCCGGCAGTCCTCGGGCTCGGTGCCGTGCGCCAGGTAGCTGCGCAGCAGCCGCGTAGCCAGGTCGGCGAGGCCGTGGTGGCGCAGGTCCATCAGCAGGAAGGCGAGGTCGTGGAGCACGTCGATGCAGTTCAGCCGCTCGCTGAACTCGATGCCGTCGAACAGCGTCGGCCGGCCGTCGAACAGGCAGATGTTGGCCAGGCGCAGGTCGCCATGGCAGCGCCGCACCCGGCCCTGGCGCCGGCGCCGGTCGAGTGTTCCGGCCAGCGCCTCGAGGCTCTCCAGCGTGGCGCGGTGCAGGGCCTCCAGGGTGCCGCCGTCGAGCAGCTCGGGATAGCGGCCGAGCTCCTGGCGGTTTTCGGCGATCACCTGGCGGATCGCCAGCGGGCCGCCGAAGGCCGGGGTGATCTCCGCAGCAGCATGGAAGCGGGCGATCTCCGCGCCGAGTTCGTCCATCAGGCCGGGGCCCAGCCGCCCGGCCCCGGCCAGGTGCTCGAACAGCGCCTCCTGGGGGAAGCGGCGCATCACCACCACCCAGTCCAGCACCGCGCCCTCGCCGTCGAAATGCAGCCGGCCGTCCGCCGTCCGCCGGATCGAGCGCACTTCCCGGTAGAGCTGCGCAGCGGTGCGCCGGTTCAGGCAGAGCTCGGCGCGGCAGGCGCGCTCGCGGCGCTTCAGGCTGAGGTAGTCCAGCGCCGCGTAGGCCACGGCGCGCTTGAGCTTGTAGGCGCGCCCGGCGTGGAGGAAGACCAGTGAGCCGTGGGTCTCGATGCGCTCGACGCAGCCGTCCGCCTCGCCGTAGCTGTCGGCCCGCGAGAGAAAGGCGATGACCTCCTGCTGGTCCTGCATGGCTGCTCCTCCGCCGGTCCGGACGCGGCCCCTCGAAGCAGTCTGGACCATGCCGCCGGCGATGGAAAATCCGCCCTCAGCGCAGCAGGAAGGCGAGGCCGACCACCAAGGCGACCACGCTGGCTACCAGCACGGCGCCGGCGGCCAGGTCCTTGGCCGCGCCGATGGCCGGGTGGCGCTCGGGGTGGAGATGGTCGAGCAGGGTTTCCAGGGCGCTGTTGAACAGCTCCGCCATCAGCACCAGGCCGGTGGCCAGGCCCAGCAGCGCCCACCACAGCGGCGCCGGACGGGTCGCCAGCAGCAGGCCGAGCACCATGGCTGCGGCCAGCAGGTGGCAGCGGAAGCTGCGCTCCCGGCGCGCCGCCAGCTTCAGGCCGGCGAGGGCGAAGCCGAGCCGCCTGCGGAAGGGGAGTCCTTTCATGTGCGTGCTCCGCGAAGTCCGCCGGGCCTGTCCCCGGCTGGCGTGCTGCTGTATGGTGCCGACCTCCGTCACCGCCGTCCGGATCGCCCCATGTCCACTCCCTCCGAACCGACCGCCCCGCGCCGCCTGTCCGAGCGACTGCGCGGCTGGGCTCGCGGCCTGAAGCGGCAGATCATGATCCTCTGGTTCTGCTGCCGGCATCCCGACACGCCCTGGCCGCTGAAGGCCCTGGCGGTCTGCGTGGTGGCCTATGCCCTGAGCCCCATCGACCTGATCCCCGACTTCATCCCCGTTCTCGGCTACCTGGACGACGTGATCCTCCTGCCGCTGGGCATCCTGCTGCTGCTGCGCCTGCTGCCGGCGCCGGTGCTCGACGACTGCCGGCGCCGCGCCGCGGACTGGGAGCAGTGCCACGAGCCGCGTCCGGTGAGCTGGGTGGCGGCCGGGCTGATCCTGCTGCTCTGGCTGGCCGCCACGGCGCTGCTCGGGCGCTGGCTCGGCTTCATCTGAGCGCGTCGCCGGCGCAGGAAGGCTGCACGGTGTAGGTCCGGGACACGTCCACCACGCCCATCTGCTCCAGGGTGCGGCGACCGATCAGCACCGGGTAGATCATCTTGCTCCGGTTGTTCAGCGAGAACTGCTCGTCGTAACGGCGCTCGCCGATGCAGATCGACATCAGCACCACCGGGCGCCGTTCCGCGCCGCCGGCGCCGCGGACCTTCACGTCGCGCACCACCTTGCGCTCGAACGTCACGCGGCGGTTCTTGCCCTGTTCCTTCACCTCCACAGTGAAGCGCACCCAGGGCTCGCCGTCCCGCTCGAAGCGCCGGAGGTCCTTGGCGTCCAGGGACGAGGTCTGGGCGCCGGTGTCGAGCTTGGCCTTCACCGGCAGGTTTTCCGGCAGGAGCAGGCCGTTCTCGACCCAGCCGTAGATCCGCGGCTCGGCGCTCGCGGGGAGGGAGGGGGCGCCGAGCAGCGCGGCCAGGGGAAGGATCTTGAGCAGGCGGTGCATGGGGGACTCCTTGGGAAGACAGCCTTCACCATAGCCAAGGGTCCGTGAAAAGGGCGTAGAACGTGGTGCTAGGAGCGGACAGGCGAACGTTTCGCGCCTGTCCGGGGCGCTCAGCGGGCGATGGCGGGGGCGACGCAGGCGGGCTTCACGGTGAAGCGCTTGTTGGCGTCCACCGGGCCCATGCGTTCCAGGGTCTGGCGGCCGAGGAGCAGCGCGTACTTGGCCTTGGTCTTGTTGTTGAGGACGAAGCGTTCCTCGTAGCGCCGCTCGCCGACGCAGACCGCCATCACTACCACCGGGCGGGTTTCCGTTCCGCCGAGGGTTTGGACCTTCACCTCGTCCACCACCTTGCGCTCGAAGGTCAGGTGGCCCTTCTCGCCGCTTTCCTCGCTCCGGGCCTTGAGCTTGAAGCGCACCCAGGGCTCGCCGCGGTGTTCGAAGCGCTCCAGGCCGCGGGCGGCCAGGGCCGAACTCTTGGCGCCGGTGTCGAGCTTGGCCTTCACCTGGACGTTTTCCGGCAGGATCAGGCCGTTCTCGACCCAGCCGTAGATCCTCGGCTCCTCGGCGCCGGCCACGGAGGCGGGGACGCCGAACAGCGTGGCCAGGGAGATGATCGTGAACAGGCGATGCATTGGAACAGCTCCTTGAAAGCGAATGCCGGATTTGGAATAGGAATGGACAACAGAGGTGACCGGCTCTCTCTGGTCGACACGCCCATTCGACTCCGCCGACCGCGCTAAAGTCACCCTCCGCGCGAATTCCCGCTCCGCTTTCCGGCGCGCTTTCGCGCACCGCCCGCCGCTCAGACGCCGCCGGCCTCGATGCGGATCTGCTCCTGGCGGCATTCCTTGGACGACGGCGCCGGACGCTTGGGCAGCGGGGTGCCGATCAGCTCGGCGACGCTGCCGCCGGCCTTGAACTCCCGCGGCAGGCGGACGCGGATCTCGTTCAGGTAGCTGCCTTCGCAGAGGAGGGTGAAGTTGTTGTCGGCCTTGTCGTTGCCCGCCGCGGCCTCGACCTTGCGGTAGAACTCCTGGCGGGAGATGGTCTTGCCGGCGTTGGCGGTGACGTAGCGGCCGATCTCCGAGTCGTTCACCGTCCTGACCGCCGTCGCCGCCTCGCGGAAGTAGGCGTCGTCGTCCAGCGCCTGGCAGGTGCCGTGCTTCTCCCATTCGTGGCTGCCGAAGCGGGTCTCGTAGTAGAAGTTGGGCATCCACGGGCGGACGAATTCCAGGGTCTCCTGGCTCAGCTGCAGGGGCGCGTCGGAGCAGTTGCCGTAGTGGGCGCCGCAGGACTGCCTGTTCGGCCACAGGCCGTGCAGGGTGAGGTTGGGCACCTTCAGGCTGCCGTCGGCCAGGTGCTCACATTCGGGCTTGCGGCCCTTGAACTGGCTGTGTTCGCAGAAGCCCGGCTGCCAGGTGATCGCCAGCACGTAGCTGTCCTGCTGACCGGCGACGTTGCAGGCCTGGGCGCTCTGCTTGGCCGGAGCCGGCGCGGCGGCCGGCGACCCCGCGCCCTCGGCCGAGCCGCAGTCGGCGGAGACCCAGCGCAGGGGCTCGCCGGCGCCGGGGACCTCGATGCGGTACCACTGCCGGCTCTGGCCGTTGACCTCGCGGATGGCGTAGCGGGTGCCCGGGACGAGCCTCACCTGTCCGGGGTTGCTGCCCTTGCGGAAGGACTGGAAGGCTTCGCAGGCCTGGCTGGCCTGGAAGCTGCCCTGGGCCGGTTCGGCGGCGAACGGCGCGCTGCTGATGAGAAGGAGGGAAAGGGGCAAGAGGGCGAGGCGTCTCATGGGAACTCCTGGCGGGGAAAGAGGGGCTGCGCGGGGGCAGGCTTTCGCGGCGGGGAGTTATACCTCAATGCTTTCCGTACTGTCCGGATGATGGCTATTGGTCGGGGGTGGCCAGCCAGGGGCGACCTGCCGGGGGCGAGTCCGTTCGCCGGCCCTTGTCCTAGTGCTGCTTCTGGTAGCGGCCGATCAGCTCGGCCTCGGCGATCACGTGGCCCTTCATCTCCTGCTGCAGCTCCGCCCGGGTCGGGTGGTGCAGGTCGGGGAGGCGGATGTCCAGGGCGTAGAGCTTGTGGAAGTAGCGGTGGCAGCCGATCGGCGGGCAGGGACCGCCGTAGGCGGTGCGCTGCCAGTCGTTGCGCCCGCACAGGGTGCCGGCGGGCAGGTCCTTCTCGGCGACCCCCTGCGCCAAGCTGCAGGCGCGCGGCGGCAGGTTGTAGAGCAGCCAGTGCACCCAGATCCGCTGCGGCGCGGCCGGGTCGGGGGCGTCCGGGTCCTCGACGACCAGCACCAGGCTCTTGGTGCCGTTGGGCGGCGTGCTCCACTCCAGGGGCGGGGACAGGTCGTGGCCCTCGCAGGTGTAGGTCGCGGGGATCATGGCGTTGTGGGCGAAGGCGCTGGAGTTCAGTTTCATGGTCACGGCGGTTTGCTCCTGTCGGTCGGAGGACGGGCGCCGGGCCTCATTGCCGCTCCCCGGCCCGGTTGCTGCGCAGCATCTGCTTGGCGCGCGCCTCGATGACAAGGTAGACGATGCCGGCGACCAGCAGCGGCAGCAGGAAATAGACGGCGCGGTAGCCGATCAGCGCGGCGATGAGGGTGCCGCGGCTCACCTGGTGGTGCAGGAAGGCGACGAACACCGCCTCCAGCACGCCGAGGCCGGCGGGGATGTGGGCGACCACGCCGGCGATGGCGCTGATCAGCAGCACTCCGAG
This sequence comes from Azotobacter bryophylli, assembly GCF_042643485.1. Classification (NCBI taxonomy): domain Bacteria; kingdom Pseudomonadati; phylum Pseudomonadota; class Gammaproteobacteria; order Pseudomonadales; family Pseudomonadaceae; genus Azotobacter; species Azotobacter bryophylli. The sequence continues at coordinate 10,517 of NZ_JBHRSJ010000022.1, forward strand.
CACCGTGGAAAAGGCGACCTGCTGGCGCAGGAGGATATGGATGACCAGCGCCATCAGCACCCAGTTGGCGACGCCGACGACCATCTGCCAGAGCCCCAGGCGCAGGCCGGGCAGGCCGATGCCGTGGCCGCGGAAGGTCCAGACGCGGCGCCGGGCGAAGGCGCAGGCCAGCAGGTAGGCCGCGGCCAGGGCCAAGAGCCCGAGGCCGAGGGCGCGCAGGGCGGCGAAGCCGATGCCCCAGTCGCCCGGCGGCACCACGGCGCCGGCGGCGAAGACCGCCCCGGCCAGCAGCAGGTAGCTGGTCCAGTTGGTCGCCAGGCTCAGGGTGTAGACCTTGGTGATCTGCAGGTTGTCCAGCCCGAGCCGGCGGTAGAGCCGGTAGCGCAGGGCCAGGCCGCCGACCCAGGAACCGAGGTTGAGGTTGAAGGCGTAGCAGACGAAGGTGACCGTCAGGATCTGCCGCCAGGGCAGGTCGTGGCGGGCGTAGCGCTGGCCGAGCAGGTCGAAGCAGCCGTAGACCAGGTAGCTCGCCGCCGAGGCGGCCAGGGCCAGGAGCAGGGTTCGGGCGTGGTACTGGCGCAGGGCGGCGCTGGCCTCCTGCCAGTCGATGGTGCGCGCCAGGGCCGCCAGCATCGCCGCCAGCAGGACGAAGAAGCCGTAGATCAGCAGGCGCCGGACGAGCGGCCACCAGGCGGGGCGGGCCGGCGCGGCGGCGCGTTCCAGGCGGCTCATTGGCTGGGCCGCTGCAGGTCGATGGGCGTGGAGTCGGCGGCGGCGGGGGGCATGCGCTCCGGGGTGAGCAGCTCCAGCCGGGCGCTGTGCGCCGGCAGCCAGCCGACCCAGGCGGGGAAGTGGCGCAGGAAGTGGAAGCTGAGGAAGGCCAGCGGCAGCCGCCACCAGAGACCGCGGGCGATCTTCTCCGGGGTCATCGCCTTGCAGTAGTGGTGCTTGAGGTTCTCCAGGTTCTCGCTCAGCTCGCGGTTGAAGCGGCGGTCGAGGACGATCAGGTTGGCCTCCAGGTTGAGGGCCAGGCTCAGCGGGTCCAGGTTGCTGGAGCCGACCGTGGACCAGTCGTCGTCTGCCACCGCCACCTTGCTGTGCAGCGGGCGGTGGCAGTACTCGTGGATGGTCACCCCGGACTTGACCAGGTAGTTGTAGAGGATGCGCGCGCCGAACTTGGCGATCGGCATGTCCGGCTGGCCCTGCAGGATCAGCTCGACCCGCACCCCGCGCCGCGCCGCGTCGCGCAGCTCGCGCAGCAGGCGGTAGCCGGGGAAGAAGTAGCCGTTGGCGATGGTCAGCCGCCGACGCGCGTCGCGGATCGCCTCCAGGTAGCGCTCCTCGATGTCGCGCTGATGGTTGCCGTTGTCGCGGACGACGAACAGCACCCGCGCCTGCCCCGGCCCGGCGCTCTCCTGCCAGTGGTTGGCGCTGACCTTCACGTGGTGCCGCCACCAGTGCCGCGGCGGCTGCTCGGGGGCGACGGTGGAGAGGGCGAACAGGTGGATGTCGCGGGTCACCGGCCCGACCACCTCCACGGCGTAGTCCTGCTTGGCCTCCGGGCCGAAGTCGCCGAGGTGGTCGGCGGAGAAGTTGATGCCGCCGACGAAGGCGCGCACCCCGTCGATCACCACGATCTTGCGGTGCAGGCGGCGGAACAGGTTGGTGCGCATGCCCATGAACTTCGGCCGCGGGTCGAACATGTGGATGCGGATGCCGACCTCGGTCAGCGCCGCGACGAACTCCGCCGAGAGGTCCGCCGAGCCGTAGCCGTCCACGGTGATCTCCACGTGCACGCCGCGCCGCGCCGCGGCGATCACCTCGCGGTGCAGCTCCTTGCCGACCTTGTCCTCAAAGAGGATGAAGGTCTCGATGAGGATCTCCCGCCGGGCCTCGCGGATCGCCTCGAACACCCGCGGGAAGAACTCTTCGCCGTTTTCCAGCAGGCGGATCTCGTTGCCGTTTCTCCAGTTGAAGTTCATGGCGCGGTCCTGTCGAGGGTCGTGGCCCCACGCCATCCGACCGGGGCGTTCACAGGCGCACCTCCACCGCCAGGGGCAGATGGTCGGAGAGGTGCGACCAGGGCCGGTGCGAGAGGATCTGCGCGTTGTGGGTGCTGGCGTTGCGCACGTAGATGCGGTCCAGGCGCAGCAGCGGGAAGCGCGCCGGGAAGCTCTTGGCGACGATGCCGTTGGCGCGGGCGAAGGCCTCGTGCATGCCGCAGTTCTCGAGCATGGCGCTGGCCCGCAGGCGCCAGTCGTTGAAGTCGCCGGCGACGATCACCTGGGCCTCCCGCGGCAGCGAGCAGACCAGCTCGCAGAGCAGCCCGAGCTGCTTCTCCCGGTCCCGCTCCATGAGGCCCAGGTGCACGCAGATGGCGTGCACCTGCCAGTGCCCCGGCACGTCCAGCTGGCAGTAGAGCATGCCGCGCCGCTCCGGGCCGGGCACCGAGATGTCGAAGTTCTCGTAGCTGAGGATCGGGTACTTGGACAGCACCGCGTTGCCGTGGTCGCCGTGGGGGTAGACCGCGTTGCGGCCGTAGGCGAAGTCGCTCCACATGGACTCGGCGAGGAACTCGTATTGCGGCGCGTCCGGCCAGTTGGCGTGGCGCCTGGCGTGGCGCTGGTGGGTGCCGAGTACCTCCTGGAGGAACACCAGGTCGGCCGAGACGGCGCGCACCGCCTCGCGCAGCTCGGGGAGGATGAAGCGGCGGTTGAACAGGGTGAAGCCCTTGTGGGTGTTCACCGTGAGGACGTGCAGCGACTCCACCGTGGTCTGCTGGACCTGGCGCACGCCTGCTTCCGTCGCGAACCCCTCCATCGTCACGCCGCCACTCCGGGCGGGTTGCATGGCCGCGCGCCGGCCGCCGGCAGCAGGCCGCGCTCCAGGCCGAGCAGGCGCAGCAGCCGGGCCGCGTCGAAGGGCGCGTGGGTCTTGGCGGTGTTGTCGAAGTAGCAGTAGACGTCCCGCTCGGGCAGCGCCGGCGGCGGCTGCTGCGGGAGGATCAGCCGGGCGTCCTGCGGCTGCCCGCCGCGGCTCCAGGCGCGGATGCGCCGGCTCCAGAAGTCCAGGGCCTCGTCGCCGTAGCCGCTGGCGTACAGCTCGGTGTCGCCGTGCAGGCGGAGGTAGACGAAGTCGCTGCAGAGGTCCTCGCACCAGGGCCACTTGCCGGCGCTGTCGGCCACCACCAGGGCCACCTCGTGGGCGCGCAGCAGCTCGACCAGCGCCGGCACCAGGAAGCTCTCGTGGCGGACTTCGAGGGCGTGGCGCAGTGGCCGCCGGCGGTCGATCTGCAGGTGACTCTGCTCGTCCAGGCGCGGATCGTGCTCGCGTGCCAGGGCCAGGGCGGCCTCGTTGTCGTGGGGCAGCAGGGCGAGGAAGGTCTCCAGCTGCGCGGGATCGAAGCGAAAGCCCGGCGGCAGCTGCCAGAGGATCGGGCCGAGTTTCTCGCGCAGGCGGAACAGGCCGGAGGCGAAGAAGTTGGCCAGCGGTTTGCGCACGTCGCGCAGGCGCCGCACGTGGGTGACGAAGCGCGGCGCCTTGACGCTGAAGACGAAGCCGTCCGGCGCCTGCTCATGCCAGAGCGCATAGCGCTCGGGCGTCTGCAGGGCATAGAAGGAGGCGTTGATCTCGATGCTGCCGAAGGCCCGCGAGGCGAAGCGCAGCTCGTCCTTCGGCGCCAGCCCGCGGGGGTAGAAACCGCGCCGCCAGGGGCCGTAGCTCCAGCCGGAGATGCCGATGCGCAGGTCAGCCATGGCCGTGCTTCCTCCGTTCCCGCCGTCCGTTCAGGGTTTGTCCGGCCGGGAGATGGACACCGGATCGCTGGCCGGGAAGGTTTCCTCGATGCCCTCGTCCAGCTGGTTTTCCTTGCGCTGCGCCTCCGCGTGGCCCTCGCTCATCTGCGGGTGCAGCTCGACCTTGATCCAGCCGCGCTCGCGCCGGTCGAACGCCTCGAAGGCGGCGATGGCGTCGCTCATCGGCTTGATCTGGGTGAGGATTTTCGCCGGGTCGACGCGCTTGGACAGCACCAGCTCCAGCAGCCTGGGGATGTACTTGCGGTGGTGGCAGTTGCCCATGTTGATGGTCAGGTTCTTGTTCATCGCGAGGCCGATGGGGAAGCTGCGCGCCTGCGGCGGATAGACGCCGATGATCGACAGGGTGCCGGCCTTGTCCAGTGCCTGCACCGCCCACTCCAGCGCCTGGCTGGGGGCGTCGCCCGGCTGCCAGTTGCGCCCGTGGGGGTGGGGGTGCGGGACCAGGGCCTCGACCTCCTGGGCGAAGCGCTTCTCCTCCTCGGGCTGCTGCCCGTGCAGGAAGGCGTGCTCGGCGTCCACCCCCACCGCGTCGATGGCGCGGTCGACGCCGATCCCGGCGGTCAGCCGGTGCAGGGTCTCGACCGGATCCTCGCGGTTGAAGTCGATGGTTTCCGCGCCCTGGTGGCGGGCCATCTGCAGCCGGTCCTCGTACTGGTCGATGGCGAACACCCGGGCCGCGCCGAACAGCTTGGCGCTGGCGATGGCGAACTGGCCGACCGGCCCGCAGCCGAACACGGCGACCGTGTCGCCGTCGTGGATCTCCGCCATCTCCGCGCCGAAGTAGCCGGTCGGGAAGATGTCCGAGAGCAGGATGGCCTGGTCGTCGCTGATCTCGGTGGGCAGCTTGACCAGGCCGATGTTGGCGTAGGGAATCCGTGCCCGTTCCGCCTGCAGTCCCTGGAACGGCCCGCTGCTCTCCGGGCCGCCGAAGAAGGCGGTGCCGGCCTCCTTGCCGTTGGGGTTGGCCACGTCGCACTGGGCGTAGTAGCCGCAGCGGCAGTAGGCGCAGTTGCCGCAGGCGATGGTGGAGGGGATGACCACCCGGTCGCCGATCTGCAGGTTGCGCACGTCCGGGCCCAGCTCCTCGATGATGCCGACCCCCTCGTGGCCGAGGATGGTGCCGGGGCGCATGCCGCTGACCGTGCCGCGGACGAAATGCAGGTCGGTGCCGCAGATCGCCGAGGCGGTGAGGCGGACGATGGCGTCGGTGGGCGCCTCGATCCGGGGTTCGGGCACATCCTCCAGACGGATGTCGCCGATATCGTGGAAAACGACCGCTTTCATGGGAGCCTCCCGGGGGCAGCCCCTTGCGGGAGTGCCCAGGCCGTGCGGATGTGCCTGGGCGGGGCTGCGATGTCGGGTCGTGGACGATCGCCGCGGGTTCGCCTGGAGCCTGTTCGCGGACAGGCGCCCGGTGGCACCTCTTTCAGGGTCTGCGGCCGCTTTCGCCGGCAGGGACTGCATGGGAGCGGATTGATCGGCGACGGATCGCCGATGGATTCGCTCCTACCGAAGCGCAAGACCTCGAAAGGCGGATGCTCAGTGGGCCTGGGCGACGCCGCGCAGCACGGTGTTGGTGATGTTCGGGTCGTTGCTGCTGGCGATGTTGCCGAGGGACACCATGCCGACTAGGCGCTTCTCGCGGCTCATCACCGGCAGACGGCGCACGTGGATGTCGGCCATGTTCTCGGCGACGTGCTGCAGATCCTCGTCCTCGAAGCAGTAGCGGATGTTCGGGCTCATCACCTGGCGCACCGGGGTGTCGAGGTCCATGCCCTTGGCGAGCGCGCGGATGCAGATGTCCCGGTCGGTGAGCATGCCCACCAGACGGTCGCCTTCGTTGACCAGCAGGGCGCCGCTGTCGACCTTGGCCATCATCTCCGCGGCTTCGCGGATGCTCTGTTCGGGCTGGATGGTGCAGATGTCGCGGGACATGATTTCGTTGATCTTCATGGCGTGGCTCCTGTGCTTCTTCTACGACATGGGGAAGGGCTGGTCGCCGTTCGGCCTGGCCAGTCTGGTACGTCCGTACCCTTTTAAAGACTAGCCCCGGCCCTGGGGGTTCACCTTTTTTCGCCGCCTGGCGGGCATCGCGCAGGCAGGCCCGCCGGGCTATTGCGGGGCCTGGCCGGGGCCGTTCCTGATCAGCTCGAACAGCAGCAGCGAGCGGCCGGTGACGCCGTATTCGCGGCCGAACTCGAACCTCTCGGCCGCCGCGGTCGGCTGGTTGGTGTCCACCAGGCGTCGCCAGCAGCTGCCCTGGGCGACTTCCGGCAGGCTGAAATTGACCAGGTCGTAATGGGCGTTGACCACCAGCAGCAGGGTGACGTCCGCGCCGGCACGGCGGATGCCGGTCGGCTGGGCGCGGCCGTCGAGCAGCATGCCGAGGCAGCGGCCCTGGTTCTCCCCCCACTGCTCGGTGGTCATCTCCTGGCCGCCGGGCGACAGCCAGGTCACGTCCTTGACTCCCAGCTCCTCGTTGTAGGCGCCGACCAGGAAGCGGTTGCGCCGCAGGATCGGGTACTTCAGGCGCAGATGGATCAGGCGGCGGACGAATTCCTGCAGGGCCTTGCGCTCCTCGTCGATGTTCCAGTCGATCCAGCCGATCTCGCCGTCCTGGCAGTAGGCGTTGTTGTTGCCGTGCTGGGTGCGGGCGAACTCGTCGCCGGCCACCAGCATCGGCGTGCCCTGGGAGAACAGCAGGGTGCCCATGAAGTTGCGCATCTGGCGCAGGCGCAGGGCGTTGATCTGCGGGTCGTCGGTCGGCCCCTCGACGCCGTGGTTCCAGGACAGGTTGTTGTCGGTGCCGTCGCGGTTGTCCTCGTCGTTGGCCTCGTTGTGCTTGCCGTTGTAGGAGACCAGGTCGTTGAGGGTGAAGCCGTCGTGGGCGGTGACGAAGTTGATCGAGGCGAACGGCCGCCGCCCGCGTTCGTTGAACAGGTCGCCGGAGGCGGTCAGGCGCCAGGCCAGGTCGGCCAGCTGGTCCTCGTCGCCTTTCCAGAAGGCCCGCACGGTGTCGCGGAACTGGTCGTTCCACTCCGCCCAGCCGGGCGGGAAGCCGCCCACCTGGTAGCCGCCGGGACCGATGTCCCAGGGCTCGGCGATCAGCTTGGTCTGGCGCAGCACCGGGTCCTGGCGGCAGGCGACCAGGAAGCCGTGGCGCTCGCTGAAGCCTTCCGGTTCGCGGCCGAGGATGGTCGCCAGGTCGAAGCGGAAGCCGTCCACGTGCATTTCCGTGGTCCAGTAGCGCAGCGAGTCGGTGACCATCTGCAGCACGCAGGGATGGGAGAGGTCGAGGGTGTTGCCGGTGCCGGTGTCGTTGACGTAGTAGCGCTTGCTGTCCTGGCGCAGGCGGTAGTAGGTGCAGTTGTCGATGCCGCGCATGGACAGGGTCGGGCCCAGCTCGTTGCCCTCGGCGGTGTGGTTGTAGACCACGTCGAGGATCACCTCCAGCCCGGCGTCGTGCAGGTGGGCGACCATCTGCTTGAACTCCTGGATCTTGCCGGTGGCCAGGTAGCGCGGGTGGGGGGCGAAGAAGCCGATGGTGTTGTAGCCCCAGTAGTTGCTCATGCCCTTTTCCAGCAGGTGCTGGTCCTGGACGAAGGCGTGCACCGGCAGCAGCTCGACCGAGGAGATGCCGAGCCGGCGCAGGTAGTCGAGCACCTCCGGCACCATCAGCCCGGCGCAGGTGCCGCGCTTGCCCTCCGGTACCGCCGGGTGGCGCATGGTGAAGCCGCGCAGGTGGGTCTCGTAGAGGATGGTGCGGTCCCAGGGGGTCTGCACCGGCCGGTCGCGGCCCCAGGTGAAAGCCGGGTCGATGATCTTCGACTTGGGCACGTAGGGCGCGCTGTCGCGGCTGTCGAAGCTGAGGTCGGCGTCCGGGTGGCCGACGGTGTAGCCGAACAGGGACTCCGACCAGAGCAGCTCGCCGACCAACTGCTTGGCGTAGGGGTCGATCAGCAGCTTGTTCGGGTTGAAGCGGTGGCCGGCGTCCGGCTCGTAGGGGCCGTGCACCCGGTAGCCGTAGATCTGCCCGGGGTGGGCGTCCGGCAGGTAGCCGTGCCAGATCTCGTCGGTGTACTCGGGCAGCTCGATGCGCTCCAGCTCGACCTTGCCGGCGGCGTCGAACAGGCACAGCTCGACCTTGGTGGCATGGGCGGAGAAGAGGGCGAAGTTGACGCCGAGCCCGTCCCAGGTCGCGCCCAGCGGGAAGGGCAGGCCCTCCCGCAGGCGCGAGTGGGCCTTCACCTGCGGGGCCTGGAACGGCGGACGCGTGCCCATGCGGTTTCCTCCTGCGGCGATCTAGGCGATCTGGATGATTCGGGGCGCTCAGGCGCCCGGCGGCGGCGTGCGGGTGGTCCGCGGTTTCTTGGTCTCGCTCTTGCCCTCGCTCTTGGGCTTGGCCTTGGCCTTGCCGGCAGCGGGCGTGGTTTCCACCGGCTTCACGCTGCGCGGTTTGCGCGTGCTGGCCGGTTTGGCCGGCGGCGGCGTTTCCTCGGCCGCGCCGCCCTGGGTCTGCTGGCCGGTTTCCACCAGCCGGCGGGCCATCTCCCAGTGCCGATCGTGCTGGCCCTCGGGACAGCCTTCCGACTGCCAGATCTGGTAGGCGAGTTCGCGGATACGCTCTTCGTCGTCGCTCATGGGGACTCTCCGTTGCATCGATCGCAGAAGAAAAGGCCGACGGGAAAGGCCTCCAGGGCCTCGCCTACGGACAGCTCGCCGGTACTGGTTGTGACTGCCGTTCCGGAAAAAATTCCCTGCAGGCTGCCGTGCGGCAGATCGGCCGGCAGGCGCACGCGGGTATCGCCCCAGCGCGGCGGATCGACCAGCGGGCGGTCGCTGTCGCCGAGCAGCGGGCAGGCCAGCCGCGGCACCAGCACCAAGGCCCACCGGGCGTCCCGCTGGCGGGCGAAGGCGAACAGCCGTTCCGCCTCCTGGCCGATCACCTCCAGCGGCCGGTAGTCGCCTTCGGCGAACAGCGCCGGGTGGCGCGCGCGCAGGGCCAGGGCGCGGGCGATCAGCCACTGCTTGATGCGGCCGTCGCGCCAACGTGCCAGCAGCTCGGCGGGATCGGCGTCCTGTTGCAGGGCCCGGCGGCGGGCGGCGAAGTCCACCGGCCGGCGGTTGTCCGGGTCGACCAGGCTGAAGTCCCAGAACTCGGCGCCCTGGTAGAGATCGGGCACGCCGGGGACGGTGAGTCGCAGCAGGGTCTGGGCCAGGCCGTTGAGGGCGCCGGCCGGGGCGATGGCGGCGGCGGCGGCGGCGATCTCGCCGCGCAGGTCGCGCATCCCCTCGTCCTCCAGCAGCTTGCCGAGGAAGTCGCGGCAGGCCTCTTCGTAGGCGGCGTTGGGCGCGCTCCAGCCGCTGCGCAGCTTGGCCTCGCGGATCGCCTTCTCCTGCCACTGGCGCAGGCGCCCGGCGTAGGCGGCGAGGCCTTCGGCGTCGTCCGCGGCCAGTTCCGGCGGCCAGCTGCCGAGCAGGGTCTGGTAGAGGATCAGCTCGTCGCCGGGAGTGGGCGCCGGTCCGTCGGGCAGGAGCCGGCGCAGGGGCGTGGCCAGCAGCAGCCAGTGCTGGACGCGCTCGCCGTACCAGCCGGCGCGCTCGCTGAGCACGGCCAGGCGCGCGCGGGCGTCCTCGCCGCGCTTGTGGTCGTGGGTGGCGGTGGCCAGCAGGCTGTCCGGGAAGTCCTCGCGGCGCCGTTGGCAGAGGGCGTGGAAGTCCGCCGGCGGGGCGGCGAAGCGCTGGCTGTCGAAGCCCACGTCGTTGCGCGAGAGCAGCACCGCCGAGCGGTACAGGGCGGTGTCCTCCACCGCCTTGGCGGCGGCCGGCGCGGTGACCTGCTGGAAGCGCACGCCGGCGTGCCGGTACGGCTTGCGCAGCGGCCGCGGCAGGCGGCGCCAGGGCTGGCCGCCGAGCCAGCGTTGCAGATGCCCGAGCAGCGCCCCGTCGTTATCGCCCAGGGCGAGGCGCGCGCCGTCGAGGGCCTGGCGGAAGAACGGCTCGTCCTGCGCCGGGCGGCCGCAGGCGTTGAGGTAGGTGCGGTACACCGGGTAGTGCACGATCAGCTCGCGCAGCGCGCGGCGGATCTGCCCGAGGGTGATGTCGCGGGTCATCAGATCGCCGCGGGCCACCTGCAGCAGGCCCTGGGCCACGCTTTCGAAATCCCCGGCGAGGGTGCTGGCGAGGATCAGCCGGCGGGCCTCGCGGGCCTCTTCGAGGAAGTCGGCGGGGCGGCCGCTGAGGTTGTGCCAGAGCGCGCGCAGCCCGGCCTCGCCGTCCGGGTCGTGCTGCAGCAGGGACACCTGGTTCATGAATTCGTAGCCGGTGGTGCCGTCCACCTGCCAGTCGCGGTGCAGCTCCTCGCCCTGGCCGAGGATCTTCTCCACGTAGATCGGCCGCCCGGGGCCCGCCGCCAGCCGGTCGAGCCGGCGGCGCAGGCGCCGGCAGTAGCCGTGGGGATCGGCCAGACCGTCCACGTGGTCGATGCGCAGGCCGTCGATCAGGCCTTCCTCGATCAGCTGGAAGATCTTCGCGTGGGTCGCCTCGAACACCCGCGGCCGCTCGACGCGCAGGCCGCCCAGCTCGTTGATGTCGAAGAAGCGCCGCCAGTTGATGTCGTCCGCCGCGGTGCGCCAGCTGGCCAGGCGATAGCACTGCCGTTCGAGCAGGGCGTGCAGGCGCTGCAGCCCTTCCGGCTGGCGCGAGTCGTAGCGCTCCAACGCGTGGCCGATGGCGGCCGCGACTTCTTTCTGCTGCGCCAGTTGCGCCAGCTCGGCGCGCAGCGCGACGGCCTGGGCGCGCGGGTCGGCGTCGCTGCGCAGCGCGGCGAAGCGGCCGGCCAGGGCGCGCAGCGCCGGATGGTCGGTGGCACCCAGGAGTTCGGCGTAGTTGGGCGGGCTGATCGGGAAGCGGTGTTCGTAGTGGCCGGCCTGGAAGCTGCCGGCGGTGGCGTCGAAGCGCAGGGGGATTTCGCCGTTCTGCAGCATCTCGCCGTAGTCGCTGCGCAGGAAGGGCACCAGCAACTGGCCCTCCAGCAGCGGGTCGGGGGAGTTCCACTGGATGTCGAAGAAGGTCGCGTAGGGACTGCGCCGGCCCCATTCCAGCACGTCCAGCCACCAGGGATTGCCGGCGCCGCCGACCGCCATGTGGTTGGAGACGATGTCCAGGATCAGCCCCAGGCCGTGCCGGCGCAGCTCCGCCACCAGCCGCCGCAGCGCCGCCTCGCCGCCCAGCTCCGGGTTGATGCGGGTCGGGTCGATCACGTCGTAGCCGTGCAGGGAGCCGGGACGGGCGGCGAGCAGGGGCGAGGCGTAGACGTGGCTGATGCCCAGGTCGGCGAAGTAGCCGACCAGGGGCACCGCGTCGTCGAGGGTGAAGCCCTGGTGGAACTGCAGGCGCACCGTGGCGCGCAGGCCGTTCATTCCGCCTTTCCGCGCGCGTCGGCGAGAATCCGCAGGCGCCGCGCGGCATCCCCGCCGTCCAGCAGCGTGGCGCTGTCGCCGGGATAGCGCCGCCGCCAGTTGGGATGGCTGTCGACGGTGCCCGGCAGGTTGGCCTGCTCTTCCAGGCCGAGGGCGTCCTCCAGGGGCAGCAGGACCAGCGGCGCCGGGGTGTGGCCGAGGAAGCCGACGCAGGCGTCGATCATTGCGGCGCTGTCCAGCACCTCGTCCGCCTCCGGCCCGCCGTCGGCGGCCAGGGCCTCGCGCAGGGCGCGGCGCTCGCGCCCGCGGGTTTCCCGGGCTTCCTCGGTGGCCTGGGTGTCGGCGATCTGCAGGCGCTCGCGCCAGTCGATGTCGCGGCCCTGCCACCAGCCGTCGAGGGTCGGCAGGTCGTGGGTGGCGCTGGTGGCCAGGGCGTTGTCCGGCCAGTGCGGCGGCGGGTGGAAGCGCCCCTGCCGGTCCTGCTCGAAGAGCAGCACGCGCATGCCGAGGATGCCGCGTTCGGCCAGCTCCTCGCGGAAGCCCTCGGGCACGGTGCCGAGGTCCTCGCCGAGGATCAGCGCCTTGTGCCGCCAGGATTCCAGGGCCAGCAGGCGCAGCAGGTCGTCCTGCGGGTAGTGCAGGTAGGCGCCGTCGCGCTGGTCGCCGCCCTGGGGGATCACCCAGAGCCGCTTGAGGCCCATCACGTGGTCGATGCGGATGCCGCCGGCGTGGGCCAGGTTGGCCCGCAGCATCTCGATGAAGGCATGGAAGCCGTGGCGTTTCAGGCCCCAGGGCGAGAAGGCCGAGACCCCCCAGCTCTGGCCGTTGCGGTTGAGGATGTCCGGCGGCGCGCCGACGGTCAGGGTGTTCAGCAGTTCGTCCTGGCGGCTCCAGGCCTGGCTGCCGCCGCCGGCGGCGCCCACCGCCAGGTCGG
>NZ_JBHRSJ010000022.1:22785-129561 GCF_042643485.1 Azotobacter bryophylli
GGCGCTGCGCGCGGCGCTCTGGATGCGCTCCAGGCCGCGGGCGATCAGCCACTGGGCAAAGGCGTGGAAGCCGATCTCGTCGGCATACTCGCGGGCGAAGCCGGCCACCGCGGCGCTGCCCGGCGAGCGCAGGGCGGCGTCCCACTGGCGCCAGTCGTACAGGCCGTTGTGGCGCACGTGGTAGGCGTGCAGCGCCTCGAACCGGCAGTGGTTCTCCAGCGCCTCGCCGCCGGCCTCGCGGAAGCTGGCGAAGTCGGCCTCCAGGGGGTTGGCGCCGTGGCGGAACTCCTGGTAGAGGGCGCGCAGCAGGCGCAGTTTGACCTCGGCGGCGGCCGGCCAGTCGATCAGCTCCAGCTGCTCCAGGCGCTGCCAGGCACCGGTCAGACCGCTGGATTCCAGGGTCGAGCGCACCTCGCGCTCGCCGAGGATGCTGCCCGGCGCGCTGTGCAGCACGTTGTAGAACAGCCGGCTGGACGGCGAGTAGGGGCTGAAGCGGTAGGTGTCGGCGCTGAACATGGCGTGCAGCGGGCTGATGGCCAGCGCCGCGGCGCCCTTGCGCGCGGCGCTGTGCACCAGGTTCTCCAGGGCCTGGGTGTCGCCGATGCCGCCGTCGCCCGGCCGGCGCAGGGCGTAGACCTGCGCGGTGAGGCCCCAGAGGCGCGGCCGCGGTTGTCCGCCGAGCTGGTCGAGGCCGATGCAGCGGGGCGGCGCGACGGCCAGGCCGAGCCGCTCGTGGCCGATCTGCAGCTGATAGTAGCCGGGCCGCTCAATGCCCGGCAGCCAGCCCTGGTCGTCGAGGCGGCCGGCGTCCGTCTCGCCGTCCTCGTGGATCAGCTCGCAGGGGCTGCCGGGGGCGAAGCGGGTCGAGAGGTCGAGCCGCTGCCGGCAGTCCAGGGTCAGCAGCGGCGACGGACCGTCGCCGTCGCCGTGTTCGAGACGGGCGAGGCTGTCGCGCAGCTGCTCCGGGGAGTCGGCCGGCAGCTCCAGGGCGGCCAGCACCCGGCGCAGCACGTCCGAGGCGACCCGCTGCGGGCGTCCGTCGGCGTCGACCCAGTCGACCGCTATGCCGGCCGCGGCGGCCAGGCGTTCGAGATGGGCGTCGTGGCTATTCATCCTGGGCGACCAGATAGATACGCGCCATCCGGGGGGGAAGGCTGCCCTGGTGTTCGTGGAAGTTCTCCATGTCCTGGCTGGCGAACAGCAGGCGCCCGTGATGCCAGTGGGCATGCACCGGAACCGCCTCCAGGCCGAGATTCAGCTCGATGCGCAGGATCATGCCGTCGCCGAGCTGCCAGTGCGCCTGCACCGCGGCCGGCCCCAGCACCACGGAGCCCTGCGAGCGGCTGCCGGGCAGGCGCGGCACGATCTCGCGGCGGCGCAGGGCCAGCAGGTGCCGGTAGTAGGCGCGCCATTCCGCGTGCTGCGGATCGAGGCGGGCCGGGTAGTCGGGCTTGGAGGTGAGGAAGGTGCTCTCGGCGTTGGGATCGGGAATCCGCTCGCACAGGGAGAGGTCCTTGAACGGCTCGAAGTCCTTGAACTCGCGCTGCCGGCCTTCGCGCACGGCGCTGGCCAGCCCTTCGTCCTCGTGGCTGGTGAAGTACAGGAACGGCCGGTGGGTGCCCCATTCCTCGCCCATGAACAGCAGCGGCACCATCGGCGAGAGCAGCAGCAGGGCGGTGGCCGCGCGCAGCGCGTTGGGCTCGGCGAGGCTGATCAGGCGTTCGCCGAAGGCGCGATTGCCGATCTGGTCGTGGTTCTGCAGGAACAGCACGAAGGCGTCCGGCGGCAGGTGCGCGCTGGGTTCTCCGCGAGGCGGGCCGTCGTCGCTCGGCTGGCCCTGGTAGACGAAGCCCTCGCTGAGGCTCAGGGCGAGCTTTTCCGCGGTGTCCTCGCGGTAGTGGCCGTAGTAGCCCTGGTGCTCGCCGGTGAGCAGGACGTGCAGCACGTGGTGGCCGTCGTCGTTCCACTGCGCCGTGTAGCCGCCCTCGCCGAGCAGGCTGGCTTCGTTCTTGTAGTTCTCCAGCACCAGGTGCACGTGGCGGCCGGGACCCACCGCGCCGTGCACGCGCTCGGCCAGTTCGGTGAGGAAGCTGCGCTCGGTGATGGCGTGCACCGCGTCCAGGCGCAGGCCGTCGAAGCGGTATTCGAGCAGCCACATCAGGGCGTTCTCGATGAAGAAGTCGCGCACCTCGCGCTGGCGCAGGTCGATGGCGTCGCCCCAGTCGGTCTGCAGGTCGTGGCGGAAGAAGGGCGTGGCGAAGCGGCCGAGGTAGTTGCCGTCGGGGCCGAAGTGGTTGTAGACCACGTCGAGGAAGACCATCAGGCCGATGCCGTGGGCGGTGTCGATCAGGTGCTTGAGCTCGTCCGGCGTGCCGTAGGCGGATTCCGGGGCGTAGGGCAGCACGCCGTCGTAACCCCAGTTGCGCGCGCCGGGGAACTCGGCCAGGGGCATCAGCTCGATGGCGGTGACGCCCAGTTCGGCCAGCTCCGCCAGCTGCGCCTCGACCCCGCGGTAGCCGTCGAGCAGGCCGACGTGCAGTTCGTAGAGCACGGCTTCGTGCCAGGGCCGCCCCTTCCAGGCGCCGTTGCGCCACTGGTAGCCCGTCGGGTCGACCACCAGGCTGGGGCCGTGCACTCCGCCGGCCTGGCGGCGCGACGCCGGGTCGGGAATCCCCGGCGCGCCGTCGACGCTATAGAGGTACGGGGTGCCAGCGCCGCAGGGCGCCTCGACGCTGAACCAGCCCCGGGCGTCCCGCTGCATCGGCAGTCTGGCGTTGCGCTCGGGCAGTTCCAGTTCGACGCTCTGTGCGTCGGGCGCCCAGAGGGCGAAGCGGGTGCGCTGCCCGGCGAGCAGACGGGCGCCGAAGCGCCCGCTGCCGTAGTCGAAGGTCGCCATGCTCTGATCTCCTTTCAAGCCTGTTCATGCCGGCTCTCCAGCAACTGTCGGTAGAGGTGCAGGTAGGGGTGTACGGTCTGCCGCCAATAGCAGGGCACGGTCATCGCACTGCGCCGCATGGCGTGGAACAGGGAGGGCAGGGCGAACACCTTGAGCGCCCGTTCCACCGCCTCCCGGTAGCTTTCGACGCAGGGGCGCTCGAAGAGGAAGCCGGTCACGCCGTCCTCGATCGAGTCGGCCAGCCCGCCGGTGCGGTGCGCGATCGGCAGCGAGCCGAAGCGCTGCGCGTACATCTGGCTGAGGCCGCAGGGCTCGTAGCGCGAGGGCATCAGCAGGAAGTCGCTGCCGGCGAACATGCGCCGGGCGAGGGTTTCCTCGAAGCCGACGCGGACCCCGATTCGGCCGGGGAAGCGCCCGGCCAGACCGCGCATGCGCTCCTCCTCCACGGGCTCGCCGCGGCCGATCACGGCCAGCTGGCCGCCGGCGCGGACGATGGTCCCGGCGACGTCGTGGGTCAGGTCCAGGCCCTTCTGCCGGACCAGGCGCGAGACCACCACGAACAGCGGCCCGGCGCTCGCCTCCAGGTCGAAGTGGTGGCGCACGTACTCGGCATGCACGGCCTTGCCGTGCCAGTCGCTGGCGCTGAAGCCCTGCAGCAGGTGCGGATCGCTCTCCGGATGCCAGCTCTCGTCGATGCCGTTGCGGATGCCGCTCAGCAGGCCGCGCTCGGCCTTGGCCCGGAGGAAGCCCTCAAGGCCGCAGCCGAAGGCTTCGGTGGTGATCTCCCGGGCATAGGTGGCGCTCACCGTGGTGATGCGGTCGGCATAGGCGATGCCGGCCTTGAGGAAGGACAGCTTGCCGTGGAACTCCATGCCCTCCATCCGGCAGGCGCCGCGCGGAATGTCCAGCTCCGGGCAGCATTGCGGGCTCAGCAGGCCCTGGTAGGCGAGGTTGTGGATGGTGAAGACGCTGGGGGTGGCGATGCCGCGCCAGCGCAGGTAGGCCGGGGCCAGGGCGGCCGGCCAGTCGTGGGCGTGGAGCAGGTCCGGGCGCCAGCTGATGCAGGCGCTGCCGGCGGCCACGTGGGCGGCGGCCAGGCCGAGGCGGGCGAAGCGGATGTGGTTGTCCGGCCAGTCCTGGCCGTGCTCGTCGCCGTAGGGCGTGCCGTCGCGGTCGTAGAGTTCCGGGCTGAGCAGGACGTAGACGATCAGGCCGTCGTCCAGGTCGATGCGGCCGATCCGGCAGGGGGGCAGGGCGGCATGGCCGGGGAGGGTGCCGACCACGCGGATCGTCTGGCCGCTCTCGAGGACCTGGCGGTAACCGGGGAGCAGGACGCGGACGTCGTGGAACTCGCGCAGCGCCCGCGGCAGGGCGGCGGAGACGTCGCCGAGCCCGCCGGTCTTGACCAGGTCGGTGAGTTCGGAGGTGACGAAGAGGATCTTCTTCTTGTTTTCCTGGACGGTGCGGACTTGCAGATGGGGACGAATCGTCGAGAACGGAATCGCCAGACCTTGTTCTTGTGGAAGGTGGGTCTGCACTGCAGCATGACTCATGAATACGGTCTCCTCCGGTGACACTTCCTGGCCGGGCTGCAGGAGCCGGCTCCGAGGGAGGCTGGTCCGTTGCCGCGGGAAGAAAAAGCGCAAAGCTAAGAGGTGAGTATTGCCGAGGATTCAGGAGATGCCGCCGCAAGCGACGAATGCCTGCATCCCGTATTTAGGATGCTGACTGGCGGGGGGAGGAAGAAGTTCGTCCGTTCGGCGGAGCTTCCGCTGGTCGTTCGAGCCGCCTCCGCGCAAGATGCGGGAAGAGTGCCGCAGGAGAGTGTGGCCCGGCCCATAGCTTCCTTCCTCATACCGCCGGTCTCGTGCCGGGGCGAGGGCGTTCGCGGTATCGTCGAGGGGCGCCAGGCAGTTGGCGCGGACAGCCCAGGGAGGGGCTAGAAATGGATTTCCGCCAGCTTGATACCCAGCTTCAGCAGTTCCTCGATCAGCTTGTTCAGATCGGCGAAGGATTCCACTTCGTCGCGGGCGTCGATCAGGAAGAAGCTGCGACCCGAATCGAGCTTGAAGAACACAATCCACTCCCGCGGCCTGGCCGGGTTGCGGATCACCTGGGTGGAGAAGGGCTTGCCGTCCTGGTGCAGTGCCTTGACATCCTCGCGCTTCATTGCCGCTCCTGTTTTCGATGATGGACGCCAACTCTATCATTATCACCATATGTTAATATTATGTGCGTATCCACTGGGGGGACCCTGCGATGATCGCGATACGTGAGGCGTGGAAAGCCGGCCTGCTGGGCCGGTCCAATTGGCTCAACAACCTGGTTGCCGGGGCGATCGTCGGGGTGGTGGCACTGCCCCTGGCGATGGCGTTCGCCATCGCCTCCGGCGTGAAGCCCGAGCAGGGCATCTACACCTCCATCATCGCCGGCCTCGCGGTCTCCCTGTTCGGCGGCAGCCGGCTGCAGATCGCCGGCCCGACCGGCGCCTTCATCGTCATCCTTGCCGGGGTGACGGCGCAATACGGCGTCGATGGTCTGCAGATCGCCACCCTGATGGCCGGCCTGATCCTCCTGCTGCTCGGCGTGACCCGCCTGGGCACCGTGATCAAGTTCATTCCCGACCCGGTGATCGTCGGCTTCACCGCCGGCATCGGGGTGATCATCTGGGTCGGCCAGTGGAAGGATTTCTTCGGCTTGCCGGCAGTGACCGGCGCGCACTTCCACGAGAAATTCTGGAGTCTGCTGCAGGTCCTGCCGCAACTGCACCTGCCCACCACGCTGCTGTCGGTCCTGAGCCTGCTGCTGGTCATCTTCGGCCCGCGCCTGCCGGGCATGAAGCGGGTGCCCGGGCCGCTGATCGCCATGGTGGCCGCCACCCTGGTCCAGGCCGTGCTCCAGTTCGACGGCGTCGCCACCATCGGCAGCGCCTTCGGCGGCATTCCCCAGGGCCTGCCGGAATTCAGCCCGCCGCACATCACCCTGGACCGGATCACCGAGCTGGTCGGACCGGCCTTCGCCATCGCCATGCTCGGCGCCATCGAGTCCCTGCTCTCGGCGGTGGTCGCCGACGGCATGGGCGGCACCAAGCACGATTCCAACCAGGAGCTGATCGGCCAGGGCATCGCCAACATGGCCGCACCGCTGTTCGGCGGGTTCGCCGCCACCGGCGCCATCGCCCGCACCGCGACCAACATCCGCAACGGCGGCAACAGCCCGCTGGCCGGCATCGTCCATGCTTTCACCCTGGTGCTGATCCTGCTCGTCCTCGCCCCGCTGGCGGCGGACATCCCGCTCGCCGCGCTGGCCGCCATCCTCTTCGTGGTGGCCTACAACATGAGCGACCTCAAGCACTTCCGGCGCATGCTCAAGCGCGCGCCGCGGGCGGACGTGGCGATCCTGCTCATCACCTTCGTGCTGACCGTGTTCAGCGACCTGGTCATCGCGGTCAACATCGGCGTGATTCTGGCGATGCTGCATTTCATGCGGCGCATGGCCGCGTCGGTCGAGGTGCAGCCGGTTCCCGAGCAGGAGCTGGAGCCGGAGCTGCACGGCCATCATCTGCCCAAGGGCGTGCTGGTCTACAGCATCGAGGGGCCGCTGTTCTTCGGTGCGGCGGAGAACTTCGAACGCGCCCTGGCCAGTACCAACACCTATCCGGGCATCCTGGTGATCCGGCTGGACCGGGTACCCTTCATGGACATCACCGGCATGGAGACCCTGGAAGAGGTCATCCGCAATCTGCACAAGCGCAATATCCGGGTGAAGCTGTGCGAGGCCAATCCCCGGGTGCAGAGCAAGCTGACCAAGGCGAGGCTGGTCGAGCTGGTCGGCGAGGAGAACTGCCACGGGACCTTCGCCGAGGCCCTCGCCGACAGCGAAGCGCAGCTGGCGGTCAGGGCCGCGTCCTGACTCCGGCGTCTGCGGGCGGCCAGTCCGCCCGCGGTCCGTTCCGATCAGGACTTGCCGACCGGCGGGATCTTGCGCTGGGTGGCGTAGGTGACGCCGTGGACTTCCAGGTAGTCGCGGATCAGTTGGCGGACCACCTGGGAAGGGGTCAGATCCTGGGCGGCGCAGAGCTCCTCGAAGGCTTTCTTCTTGACCGGATCGATGAGTACGGTGAGGCGCGCTGTCTTGCTTTCCATCTTCGGGGTCCGTTGTCTGTCGGTCGGGTGGATGCTAATGAAATTATACTTGGATTAGCTCTTTGATACGCCACGCATATTCCCCTCGCCGACGCATTGCCCGCTGCGCTTTCCTGAAGGAAGATAGCGAACTGCGCCCGTCCTGAATGGTCCTAGTTCCGGCGTCCACCGTGGCCCGTGCATGACCCCGTCCAGGCGCCGGCATCCTGCTCCTTCGGAGCGCGATGTGCGGATGCGAGCGCCGTGTTTGGACCTGTCGATTTCATCCCTACCAAGGATTCCCATGATCAAGAAATGCCTGTTTCCCGCCGCCGGCTATGGCACCCGTTTCCTGCCGGCCACCAAGGCCATGCCCAAGGAAATGCTGCCGATCGTGAACAAGCCGCTGATCCAGTATGGCGTCGAGGAAGCACTGGAGGCCGGTCTGTCGCAGATCGCCATGGTCACCGGCCGCGGCAAGCGTGCCCTGGAAGACCATTTCGATATCAGCTATGAGCTCGAGAACCAGATCAAGGGCACCGACAAGGAGAAATACCTGGTCGGCATCCGTCGCCTGATCGAAGAGTGCACCTTCTCCTATACCCGTCAGATCGAGATGAAGGGCCTCGGCCACGCCATCCTCACCGGCCGTCCGCTGATCGGCGACGAGCCCTTCGCCGTGGTCCTGGCCGACGACCTCTGCATCAACCTCGACGGCGACAGCGTGCTGAAGCAGATGGTCAAGCTGTACAACCAGTTCCGCTGCTCGATCGTGGCCATCCAGGAGGTGCCGATGTCGGAGACCTCCAAGTACGGCGTGATCGCCGGCGAGATGATCCGCGACGACATCTTCCGCGTCAGCAAGATGGTGGAGAAGCCCAAGCCGGAAGACGCCCCGTCCAACCTGGCGATCATCGGCCGCTACATCCTGACCCCGGACATCTTCGAGCTGATCGAGAAGACCGAGCCGGGCAAGGGCGGCGAGATCCAGATCACCGACGCGCTGATGAAGCAGGCCCAGGACGGTTGCGTGCTGGCTTACAAATTCAAGGGCCAGCGTTTCGACTGCGGTAGCGCCGAAGGCTACATCGACGCCACCAACTTCTGCTTCGAGAACTTGTACAAGACCGGCAAGGCGTTCTGATCCCGCCCCGGCTCCTCCACAAGGCCCCCGCCGGCTCGACGCCCGCGGGGGCCTTGGCTTTTCAGGGCAGCGGCAGCGATTCCGAACCCGGCCCCAGCGGCTGGCCGTAGCTGAACTCCACGTAGTTGCCGGCCGGATCGCGCACGCCGCAGTAGTAGCCGACCGGATAGGGCTCTTCGCGCGGCGGCCAGATCAGGCAGCCGGCGTCCTTCGCCCGTTCGGCGATGGCATCCACCTGCTCGCGGCTCTCCAAGGCGAAGCCGAAGTGGCTGTAGTCGTCGGGGGCCAGGTCGCGCCGCGTGCCGCCCGGCATGATGACGAAGATGAATTCGTGCTCGCGGCCGGGCTCGGCCATCCAGACGATGCGCGCGCCCTTGCCGGCGCGCTCGTGGATCACCCGCATGCCGCAGAAGCGCCGGTAGAACTCCACGCAGGCGTCCGGATCCGGCACGTGCAGGGCGAGATGGGTCAAGGTCGGGCGCATGCCTCTCTCCTGTGCTGGGGCGGCCGAAGATCCGGCCGGGACAGATGGGGTATTCTGGCAGCATCTTGAGGGAGACGATCACATGGCCTACGACTTCGATCTGTTTGTAATCGGTGCCGGCTCCGGCGGCGTACGCGCGGCCCGCTTCGCCGCCGGCTACGGTGCCCGCGTGGCGGTCGCCGAGAGCCGCTACCTGGGCGGCACCTGCGTCAACGTCGGCTGCGTGCCGAAGAAGCTGCTGGTCTACGGCGCCCACTACGCCGAGGACTTCGAGCAGGCCCGCGGCTACGGCTGGAGCGCCGGGACGAGTTTCGACTGGGCCACCCTGATCGCCAACAAGGATCGTGAGATCCAGCGCCTGAACGGCATCTACCGCAAGCTGCTGGTGGACAGCGGCGTCACCCTGCTGGAAGGGCACGCCCGGCTGTGCGACGCCCACAGCGTCGAGGTCGACGGCCAGCGCTTCAGCGCCGAGCACATTTTGATCGCCACCGGCGGCTGGCCCGCGGTGCCGGACATCCCCGGCCGCGAGCACGCCATCACCTCCAACGAGGCCTTCTACCTGCCTCAGCGGCCGAACCGTGTGCTGGTGGTGGGTGGTGGCTACATCGCGGTGGAATTCGCCTCGATCTTCCACGGCGTGGGCGCGCGGACCTCGCTGCTGTACCGTGGCGACCTGTTCCTGCGCGGCTTCGACGGCGCTATCCGCGCGCACCTGCGCGACGAGCTGACGAAGAAGGGCCTCGACCTGCAGTTCAACGCCGACATCGCCCGTATCGACAAGCAGGGCGACGGCAGCCTCCTGGCCACGCTGAACGACGGCCGGACCCTGGAAGCCGACTGCATCTTCTACGCCACCGGCCGCCGGCCGATGCTGGACGGCCTGGGCCTGGAAAACGCCGGGGTGGAACTGGACGCGCGCGGTTACATCGGGGTCGATGAGCTGTACCGGACCAGCGTGCCCTCGATCCTGGCCATCGGCGACGTCATCGGCAGGGTCCAACTCACCCCGGTGGCCCTGGCCGAAGGCATGGCCGTGGCGCGCCGGCTGTTCAAGCCGGAGGAGTACCGGCCGGTGGACTACCGCCTGATCCCCACGGCGGTGTTCAGCCTGCCCAACATCGGTACCGTCGGCCTGACCGAGGAGCAGGCGAGGGCGGAAGGCCACAGGGTCAAGGTCTTCGAGAGCCGCTTCCGGCCGATGAAGCTGACCATGACCGACAGCCAGGAGCGCAGCCTGATGAAGCTGGTGGTGGACGCCGACAGCGACCGGGTCCTGGGCTGCCACATGATCGGCCCGGATGCCGGCGAGATCCTTCAGGGGCTGGCCGTGGCACTCAAGGCCGGTGCGACCAAGCAGGTCTTCGACGAAACCCTAGGCATCCATCCGACCGCGGCCGAGGAATTCGTCACCATGCGCACCCCGCTGGCGGGCTGAGAACCGGCGGTTCGGGCGGGCTTCCCGGAGCGGGAAGCCCGCCCGCGAGGCGAGGTCATGGCCGGTGCCACGACCGGCGGGAGGGGGCTCAGTGGTGGGCGTGATCGTGGTGCTGCATGCCGCCTTGCGCGTCGGCCCGTACCGGCACCTCCACCTGGACCTTGCCGGCCTTCTCGAATTCCAGGGTCAGCGGAAACTGCTCGCCGTCCTTGAGCGGGCGCTTCAGGCCGATCAGCATCACGTGGTTGCCACCCGGTGCGAAGGTCGCCTCGCTGCCGGCCGGGATATCGACCGCGTCGACCTTCTGCATGCGCATCATCTCGCCCGCTTTGACGTGGGTGTGCAGCTCGGCTTTCCCGGCGACGTCCGAAGCCGCGCCGACCAGCCGGTCCTGCGCCTGGCCCTGGTTGGTTACCGTGAAATAAGCCGCGCCCGCCGGAGCGTTGGGCGGCAGTGCCCGCGACCACGGATCGCTGATGGTCAGAGCGCCGACCTTGTAATCCGCAGCGAGGGCGGCGCCGGTGGAGAGGACGAGCAGGGAGGAGAGCGCAATGCGTGCCAGCATTCGGAGCATTCCTTAGGCGTTTGAGAGGTTGCAACCTTAGCATGCGGTACAGGGGCGAGTTATTGACCTCTGCCTTAGTGTGGGCATGCCGGCCTGGAATGTTCCTTTCCTAGCGACGCCTGCTGTTGCGCGTCGCGGTCAGGATCTCGAGGATACGGTCGTTGATCGTCTCCCGACGGGCCAGGGCTTCTTCCTCCTCCACGAAGTATTCCGGCAGCGCCCGCCACAGATGGATGTACACCTCGAGTTCGTGCAGCGTTTCCTCCAGGCTGCGCAGGTCCTGCAGGCGCCCGAGGTGCGGCAGCGGCACGATGCCGCCCTGGTGGACCTGTCGCAGCCATGCCAGCGCGCTGAGCCGCGCCGGGCTTTCCGGTCCGCCGTGGATCGGCACGCTGGCGAAGATCCAGCGCAGGCGCAGGTCGATCGCCGGATCGTCGAGTCGACCAATCCAGTTCATCAGCTCTTCCGGCAGCACCGCCATGAAATGCTCGCCGTAGTTCACCGATTCGATGAAGGTCAGCCAGACCCTGAGCAGGCTGCGCTCGCCGAGGGCGTCGGCCAGCGTTTTCAAATGGCCGTAGTCCGGGCGCACGGCGAACTTCTTCAGGTCCAGCGGCGGGTCGGGCTCGGCCAGACCGCGGCGGATGGTGTGGATCACGGTATGCTCGAAGCCGCCGGCCAGGCCGCTCTCGGAGAAGCCGTAGCGTCCGGCGCGCCCGGCGATCTGTTTGATCTCCTGCCCGGTCAGGGTGCGCACCGTGGTGCCGTCGAACTTCTCATCGGTCCTGAAGTAGAGGCGGTGGGCCGGCAGGTTGAGGCCCATGCCGATGGCGTCCGTGGCGACCATGATCTCGACCTCGCCCTCGCGGAAGCGCCTCGCCTGTTCGCGGCGGACCACCGGCGACAGGGCGCCGTAGATCACCGCGGCGCGGCGCCCTCGCTGTTCCAGCAGGGCCTTGAGCTCCAGCACGCCGCGGCGGCTGAAGTCGACGATGATGGAGCCGGCCGGTATGCGCTGCAGGTGTGGCGGCTGCGGATCGACGGCCAGGGGCGTGAGGCGCCGGGTGTGCTCGATCGTCAGCTCGTCGTTGCAGATCCGGCACAGGTGTTCCAGCGACGGCGTCACCAGCTCCGGACCGGTCATGATCAGCCGTTCGGTGTAGGCGCCGACCAGCGCGTCGGTCCAGGCCCAGCCGCGCTGGGCGTCGCCCAGCAGCTGCACCTCGTCGACGACGACCACGTCGAAGCGGGTGTTCTGGAAGCGGCCGAATTCCTCCATGGTGCAGCAGTAGTGGGTGGCGCCTTCGCGGATGATCTGTTCCTCGCCGGTGATGAGGGTGCAGGGGATGCCCTGTTCCTCCAGGCGTTCCTGGTTCTCCAGGGCCATCAGCCGCAACGGCGAGAGATACAGGGCGCTGCCGGCCTTGGCGACCTGCTCCATGGCCCGGTGCGTCTTGCCGCTGTTGGTGGGCCCCAGGTAGGCCTGCCAGCGGCGCTTCAGGCGCCGAGCCCGGTACAGCTCGTGGTACTGGCTGAAGCGGGCATCGGTGCGGCGCAGTTCGCTTAGCACCATGGCTGTGCGCATCCGCTCCTTCAGCTCGAGGAAGTGCTTGCGCAGGCGCCGCGGGCTCTGGCGCAGCAGCCGGATCAGCACCGACCGTTCCACCTGGTCGAGGTCGAAGTCGGCGGCGAGCTCGACCAGGGTTTCCAGATTGCGCCGGTAGGACGCCAGCTGGGCGGCGCGCATGGATTCCGCCTCTGCCTCGGTGAGTACCCGGTTGTCCGGGAACTCCAGCTCGGCCGGCAGGTGCAGCGGCTCGCCGTGCAGCTCCAGGGTCAGGGTGTAGTGCGCGCCGTGGCGGAACAGGTTCACCCGGCGGGTGAACCAGAGGGCGAAACCGGCCCAGTTCGGGTATTTCGACAGCCGCGCCAGGGTGGCCTGCCGTTCGTCTTCGGGCAGCTCGGCGTAGTAGGCCTGGAAGGGTTCGAGGAGCAGGTCGAACCGCTTCTGCAGCCGGCCCTGCAGCTTGCCCCAGAACACGTCCGCGCTGTGGAGCTGACGCAGGCCGGGTATGGCGTAGATCACCTGGCGCGGCACGCTGCCGACCTCGATCGGCGTGCCGAACGCCGCGAGCGCGACCGGCACCTGCTGCGCCTTGCCCGATTCCAGGTCTTCGAATAACTGCTGGTGCCCTGTCATGCTCACCTCTTTGCATCGGCCTGGCTCGGCCATCATCGGTCTGGCCACAGCGAGTCATGTCCGGGCGCAGGATCTACCTTCGACATCCATGAGCAATCGTCGATGGAGCCGTGCATCCTGCCTTGCCCGTGGCGCCATCCTCAAGTCGACACAGCATAGCCCGGCCGGCGAGCGCCATGCGAGCAGGGCGCGTCCGTGCCATCCGGCTCACGTGCGGGGAGGGACGTTTCGCCTATCGCCAGGGATCTGGCAGGCCCGAGGCAGACAAGCCGGCGGGGGCAGCCTCCGCCCGGCTACCGGCATGCCTGGTTCGTCGCCCCGGGCAGGGCCAGGAAGGTGATGGTCGCCGGCTCGAGCCGGATATCCCCGGCCTCGACGCCGACGCCTTCGAGCGCCGGCAGCTCGTCGCCGCTGCCGAGCTGGAGGACGTTGCCGTTCAGCAGCACGCTCCTGCTTTGCAGATCGCCCGACGCCGAGGCCAGCGTATAGCGTTGCGCCTCGACCGGCAGGGCGAGCGTCTGCGCCTTCTCCGTGTTGGTATTGATGGCCAGGAGGGCGACGCCTCCGGAGGTTCCCTTCAGGCAGTGCGCATACAGATGCAGTCCCCCCCGGGACGGAACGCCTGCGTCGAGCACCCTGTTATCCATCAGCCTGTGCCACAACAGGGCTGCCCAGTAGTTGGGTCTGGGCTCGAAGGTGGTGTTGTCCAGCAGGCCGTAGTCGCTGGCGGCCAGGGTGTTGTGCATGATGACCTGAACGCCCTGTCTGGCCAGTCGCCCCCGCTGGTCCAGGTAGCGGAACGTATCCAGGAAGGTGGAGGCCCAGGGGTTGCCGCCACAGGCCGCATCGGCGCTTTCGCTGATCCAGATCGGCGCGTCGGACTCGAATCTGTCCCGGACCATCCGGTACAAGGCCAGGGTGTTGTCCGTCGACGAGAGCCAGGCTTCGGACAACGCCTCGGCGGCGCTGGTCTGCGGCAATCCGGCTTCCGCACAGCGCAGGGAAGCCGCGCCGTAGTCATGGTAGGAAAAGACGTCCACCTTGGCAGGCTTCATGGCGGCCAGCATATCCAGCGAGGCGAACACGCCCGGCACATTGCCCGGATTGAAGTGCGGGATGCGCCAGCCGACGGTACCGGGTCCCATGACCTTGATTTCGGGGTCCGTCTGCCGGATCAGATTGCGGAAGATCTTGAAATCGCGTCCGTAAGCCATCGCGTCATAGAAAGGCGCCTTGATCACGGCGGAGGCGGTCGGCTCGTTCATGAACTCGACGGCGGCGATCTCGCCGCCGATCGAACGGGTGTAATCGATCAGACTGCGGGCCTGCCCGGGCGACCAGACGCCCTTGCTGTCCCGCACACCAGTGCTGACGGCGAAGGAAGTGATGATTTTCCCGTCGACCGCCCGGGCGAAGTCGATCATTTCCTTCCAGCGCTGCCGGGGCAATACGCAGGAAAACCCCTTCGGCGGCGTCGCCGGCGCCGAGTCGGAGTCAGCGAAGTAGGTCGCATTGGCACAGATGCCGCTGACCCGGACATAGGCCGGTCCCAGGGCCGCGGCCAGCATGCGCAGGCGGGCATTGTCCAGATCGGTCGGCTGGCGATAGGAGAAAATCCTCGGGTCCGTGCTCCACGATGGACCGATATCCTCGTCCTCCCCGGCGGAGGGCTCCGGTTGCTCCTGCGCAGCGGCCGCGGACTGGGCGTCGTACGGCTTCCAGTATCTGCCGCCGGTGAGTTCGATCATCTCGACGTTGTAGGACTGGAAGCGTTCGTCGACCGTACCGAGGCGAGCCATGTCCTTCGGCCCGACGGCGATCGGTCGCTGCTCCTGCGGCACGGCTGCCGAGGCGGCGGACGAGGCCGGTTCACCCGCGAACGCAAACACCGTAAATCCCATCACGACAGAAAGGGTTGCCACTTCCATTGCGAAACGTCGACTCATGTCCATCCGCCTTTTTACGTCTATCCGCACAGACCAAGGCGGATACACAAAATGGGACTCCAAGCCGGCTCGGTGATTCACTGGGCGCCGCCTGCCAGGCTCCATCATCCTCTCCGGCGACCGGCCGAGGGAAGGCCTGCGCTGCCGATGCTCCCCTCGGGCCGGAGACTGCCTTCGAGTAGTAGTAGCACAGGCGCAGGGGCATGCTTCTGTTTTGGCGATTCAAGTGCCCTGAGCCGCGCCAGTTCTTTCCCGCCCTTCGTCGCGCGCCCGTCTCCATCCGCCGCTGTTCCCGGCCGATCGCTCCTTCCGGCATCGTCATCGGAACGGCAAGAGCTGCGGGCAGCGGGTCAACCAAGATGGAAAGGTCCGGCCCAGCGGTTGATGCGGCCATTGGCTGACAAGGACAGTGCGAAGCGGGCCGTACGGGTACGAAAAAGAGACATCCCGCACCGTTGTCCGCCGATATGACCTTGGCGAGCAAAAGGTTTTTCAAGCGCTGTATTTGAATAAAAGCTGTTCGAATAAATGGCTGGTTTTGCATGCTCGAATCGTCGAAATTTCCCTTGTAGACGGGTTATGCAGCCGCAGTAGGGGTCGTATGAGACATATTGAAAGACATAAAACACAACGGATCGGCTGGCTCCGTGCGGCCGTTCTCGGGGCAAATGACGGCATTATCTCTACCGCCAGCCTAGTGCTGGGCGTCGCGGCGGCAGGCGCTGACTCCCAGGGCATCATGGTTGCGGGTGTTGCCGCTCTTGTCGCCGGTGCCATGTCGATGGCCGCCGGTGAGTATGTTTCGGTCAGCTCACAGGCGGATACCGAGCGTTCCGACCTGGACCGTGAACGCAAAGAGCTGGCTGCGGATCCGAAGCACGAACACGCAGAACTGGCAGCCATTTATGTCAGGCGTGGATTGGATCCCGAACTGGCTTCGACCGTCGCCGATCAACTGATGCGTCATGATGCACTGGGCGCGCATGGGCGCGACGAGCTGGGCATATCCGAGGCCCTGACCGCGCGTCCCGTGCAGGCGGCATTGTCATCGGCGGGAACATTTTCGGTGGGAGCCATCCTGCCACTCCTCATCGTTCTCTTGTTCCCGTCTTCGGCATTGGTTTGGGCCGTTTCCGGCGCATCCCTGTTATTTCTCGCACTCCTGGGTAGCCTGGCTGCCTGGACCGGTGGTGCATCGGTAATGACGGCGGCTGTACGGGTGACGTTCTGGGGGGCCTTGGCGATGGCCCTGACTGCGGGAGTCGGGCGATTCTTTGGGGTAACTACCTGATTTTGCGGTCCCTATTCCTGAAGTCGCCCCGGCTCATGTGCAACGCCGCCCCCAGTCGAAGGTGCGTTAGGAGAAATGAGCGCTGCATCTGTCGAGACAACTCGTGGCGCCATGGGAAGTCCCCGCGGGAAGCTGGGTCGTTTCAGGCTTGAGCGCACCACTTCATTCCGGACTACGCAGCTAGCAAGAGGGGCGTTTCCATAGAGTGGGATCGATTGCTCGGACAGGCGGGAAGTGGCGATAGCCTGGTTGCCTGCAGAGAAAAACGAACGGTAGAAAATGAAAAAGCCCATGTAGTCATGGGCTTTTCAAAAAATGGCGGAGGCGGTGAGATTCGAACTCACGGAAGAGTCTCCCCTTCGGCGGTTTTCAAGACCGCTGCCTTAAACCACTCGGCCACACCTCCGCATCTGTGCGGGCGGCAATCTTACCGGATCGTATTGGTCTGTCAAACGGTTGATTCGCCGCCTGTTCCTTTGCTGTGACGAGAGTCGGCCCGGCCGTTTTTTCAACGGACCGGGTCGGAGCGTTCAGGCGGAGGTCTTCTCCATCTGCTCGCACTCATAACGCGCAGCAGTCTGGCGGAGTTTCTCCGCGATTCGGGCGCGCAGGCTGGGCGGGGACTCGACCACCAGGGCATCGCTCTGGGAAAGAATCCACCATTGCAATTGCCAAGTGTCGCTCATGGTCGCGCGCAGCCGGTAACCGTCCGGAAGCTTTTCCAGGGTCATGTCCGGGGACAGCGGCGTCTCCCCGAGCAGGCGAGCGAGATTGTCGCTGATCCAGGCCTGCAGCTCGATCTTGCTGGGGTTGCCGAACTGCAGGGCATCGCTGGCCAGGTAATCCTGCAGGTCGAAATGAGCCAGCCCGTCGGCGGGGATCGGCAGGATCTCGGCCTGGCGGAACCGGTGGGTGGCGTACTGGCGGATGTCGTCGTAGGGCGGCGAGGTGCAGATCAGGTAGGCGACCGGACCGCGCTGGACCAGGGCCAGCGGGTTCAGGATCAATTCGCGTTCCTTGTCGTTGTGGGCGGAGTAGTAGCGGCAGCGCAGCTGTTTTTCCTGCAGCAGCGCCTCCTGCAAGGTCTCCAGGATGTCCGCCGGGATCTGCGGCGGCTGCAGGTTCAGATCGGGATGGACGCAGGCGACCTTGTCCAGCCAGCGGAGCGTCTGGTTGCGCTCGGCGAGGCTTTCCAGCTTTTGCCGGGCGAAGCGGAAACGCGGCTCCAGCACTTGCAGCATGCTGCTGGGCAGGAGGGGGCGTATGGCGTCCTCGATCAGCGCCAGGCTCAGGGCTTCGCCCAAGCTGACGCCGGGCAGGTTGACGCTGGCCCCGGCGCTCCAGTACCAGCCCTGAGGGGTACCCTTGTCGTTGCATTGCAGCGCGAACGGCTTGGATAGATCGTTCAGATCGCGCTCGATGGTGCGTCGGGTGACCTTGAAACCGGCTGACACGATCTTCTTGTGCAGATCGGCGCAGGTGATCCCCGGAGGCCGGGGAGGAATCAGCTGCAGGAT
Source organism: Azotobacter bryophylli (assembly GCF_042643485.1). NCBI lineage: Bacteria > Pseudomonadati > Pseudomonadota > Gammaproteobacteria > Pseudomonadales > Pseudomonadaceae > Azotobacter > Azotobacter bryophylli. The sequence continues at coordinate 40,391 of NZ_JBHRSJ010000022.1, forward strand.
CTCCCACTGCCGGGTGAGGGTGTTGCGGTGTGGCGACGATGGCAAGGTACAGCCCCTTGTCCTGACGGATGCAGCAGGAATGATCGGGTTCGTCGACTTTGATGTCAATGTGATATCACTGCCGCCGCTTAGCCGGTGCCGCGAATTCGGGCATCGATAGGAGCGCGGCTCACTGCTCCGGCCATGCCTGGCCACAGGCGCGGCCTTATTGGCTCATCCTTTCAGCGGCAGGCTTGGGTGAGCAGCTCGGCCGGATGTCGGCCGAAGCGCAACAGCTTCAGGCGTTCGGGATGCCGAGCGACCAGCCGTTCGCTCAAGCCCAGCACGCTGCCGGGACGAGCGTTGATTTCCAGCAGGCCGTGGCGTGCCAGACAGCCCTCGTCGTACAGGTAGGGCAGGAAGTCCTCCTCCGGAGTATCCAGGAGCGAGGCCAATACCCGAAGGGTCCGGTTGAGGCCGAGTTGCCCCAGGTGTCCGGCGGCATCGCCGAGCAGGGGCTCGGTCTGCAGCAGCACGCCGAGCCCGAGCAGGCGCTGCCCGACCCTGTCCAGGCCGATCAGGTCGCCGAGAGCTAGCAGGTTGTCGCGCAGGCGGTCGGGGTAGTCGGGGGCGGGAAAGGCCTGATCGAAGGCCTGACGTTCGTGCTTCAGGCGCAGCAGGGCCCGGATCGGATCGTAAGCGTTCGAGCCGGTCATTTCCGCCAGGCCGAGATCCGCGGCCAGGCCTTCGTCGTCGAAGCCAAGGCGCTGGAGGAGGCTGCGGTGCCCGTTATGGTCGATCATCAGCCGATAGGCCCATTTCAGCACCAGGAGAGACGGGGCGGGGCGGATCGCAGGCGTGGCTGGCGAAAGTGCTATGAGCATGCGGTAAGTCCTTTACCAAGAAGAGTCCTGAAGAGCTGGCGCATTATGTCGCCACCCAGTGGCGTAGTGCATCCCGGGAATGGTCGAATGCGTCCGGGGGCTGGGAATCCGGAAAGCCATCATGAGGGCTCCCCGGCGACGATGCGATTGCGCCCGGAGCGTTTGGCCTGGTAGAGGGCTTCGTCCGCCCGGGTGAGGGCCGACGACAACGAGCCACCGCCGTGCCAGCAGGCCACGCCGGCCGAGATGGAGATCGGCTCGCCGGTGGGGCTCGGCTCCTGGGCGAAGCAGCGACGCAGACGCTCGGCGACTTGCGCGGCGGTTTCGAGGGAGGTGTCGGGCAACAGCATCATGAATTCCTCGCCGCCCACCCGGCAGAGCAGATCGTCGCTGCGCGACACGCGGCGCATGAGTTGCCCCGCGAACTGGATGACCTGATCGCCGACCTCGTGCCCGTGGGTATCGTTGACCTGCTTGAAATGGTCGATGTCGATCACGATCACCGCGAAGGGACGCTGCTGGGCTTCCCACTCGGACAATGCCAGGCGTTTGCCGCGCCGGTTGGTCAGCCCGGTCAGCGGGTCGGTGATGCTTTCCCGGTTTAGTTTGCGCAGCCGTCGATGCAGCCGACCCAGCCCTTCCAGCATGGCCTGCCTGAGCTGCTCGGCTTCGAAATAGCCGGTGCGCACCTGCTCGATTCGTTCCCGGGCGATGGTCGATTCCCAATGCTCGGTGACGGCCAGTTGCTTGAGCGGTCGGACGATCCAGCCGCCCAGCCAGACGCTGGCCATGAGCACCAGAAGGACGAACGGAAGGGTTCGTCCCAGGGTGCGCAGCATCAGTCCGGACAGGGGCTCCAGGGCCGCATCGGCCGGCTGCAGGATCGCGATGCTCAAGCCGGCGCTGCGCAGCGGGGCGTAGCCGGCAAGCCAGCCGGTTCCCTGGGCATCGGTCAGGGCGCCGGACCCGGACAGTCCCCGGCGTGCGGCTTCGGCCAGCGCTTCTGCCGGGAAGTTCGCACCATGCGGATGGAGCGGACGACCCGCGCGGTCCAGCAGATAGACATGGGTAGCGACCCGCTCTTCTGGCCGGGCATGGAACAGGCTACTGCCTGCCACCGTTCCGCCGATACGGCCCTGGTAACGGCCATCCGGCGTCTGGATCGGCCGTGTGACGACGATCGACGGATCGTCGTTCGCGGGCATATCGATAACCTTGATCAGGGGCTGGCGTCGCTCCATCACAGCCTCCGATTCCGCCGTCCCTTTCGACGTGTCGGCGGATGCCGGCTTCGGTGGCGTGCCGGCGAGGACTCGGCCATCGGCTTGCACGACCCAGCTCGAGGCGAAGGTGCCGGTCTGCCGTCCCAGGCGTTCGCTTTCCTCCCCGGGGTGGGCCTGACCAGTCGCCAGCAGGTTGGCGCTGTAGGCCAGCTGCGCCTGCGCTGCCTCCAGCAGGGTGTCGGTGCTCTGGGCGAGCTGAGACGCGGACGCCTGGTTGGCATCCAGCGCCTGCTCGAGCAATTGCTGGCGCAGCGTCCGGTAGCTGGCATGGAGCGTGACGGCGTAGATCAGCAGGGAGAGGGTGGTCATCGCCGACAGGATCAGCCAGCGCAAGCGGATTCGGTACATAGGGCCTTGGAGAAACACGGAGACGGACGGCTGACCACGAGCTCCTGTGCAGAGCTGCTGTGGTCTTGTGGCATGTCTGGATGCGCGGGTCCTTCAACCGGGACTTCGTGTCCTGGCTCCGCTGCCGGCTGTCGGCGAATCGGGGAGGGGGATGGGTGATAGGCTGTTCCGCATGACGGCGCTCCTGCTTGTCCGGGGAGCGGTGAGTATCCGGTCATACAACGACATTCCGTGTCGCGCTGAGTCGGGAAGGCGCCTTGCGTTCGAGCGTTCGCGCTCATCCCGCCGCGGCAGGCCCGATCGCCTCCGCTGGTCGATGGCGCCTTTTCCGGCGAAGACGATATCGCCCGTCTGGAGTACAACGTACGACTTCCGGGCCGGGCGCAGGGTCTCCGGTTCGTGGCACCGCTCAACGGAAAGATCGCCATATCGGCCGTTTGGGAGTATGAGCGGCGTATTTACAACTGCAGCCGGTCTGGGCAGGCTGCGGCTATCGGGGGCCGAAGCGCTAACGTGCTTGCCGGACGAGGCCACGAGCCGATGGCCGCCCGCCCATGCGGGCAACCCCCAGGACTACTGCATGCTTCGAGGTAAGCCAGTTTCATGAGTAACGACCCCCGGTCTTCCGCTCCTCTCGTTCTGTGCGTGGAGGATGAGTCGAATATCGCGGACATCCTCGTCGCCTACCTGCAGCGCGACGGATTGCGCACTGCCTATGCCCGCGACGGAGTCGAGGCCCTAGGCCTGTTTCGCCGGCTCGAGCCGGATATCGTGCTGCTGGACATTCGCCTGCCCGGCATGGATGGGGTGGATCTGCTCAAGACCATCCGTAGCGAAAGCGATACCCCGATCATCATGGTCAGCGCTCTGGCGGACGATTTGGACAAGATGCTGAGCCTGCGCCTGGGCGCCGACGACTATGTGGTCAAGCCCTTCAACCCCGCCGAGGTGGTGGCGCGCGTGCGGGCCGTCCTGCGGCGGACGGTCCGCTCCGACCCCAGGCCGGCGAGCCCGGATGCGCCGTTGCGGGTCGGCTGTCTGGAAATCGACCGGCGGGCCTACGTCGCACGGGTGGTCGACGGCGAGAATGGCGAGAGCCAAGCGCTGCCGCTCACCCTGACCGAGTACCGCCTGCTGGCCTACCTGGCCGACCGGCCTTTTCACTGCTTCTCGCGGAATACCCTGATCGAGGCCTGCCTGCCCGAAAGCGATGCCCTGGACCGGGTGATCGATTCGCACCTGAGCAAGCTGCGGCGCAAACTGCAGGATGCCGGCTGCAGCGACCTCATCGAGACCGTCCGCGGCATTGGGTATCGGTTATGTCCAAAATCCTAGATCGCATCTGGGTCCGCTTCGGGCTGAGCATCGCCCTGACCGTGCTGGCCACGGTCGGCATACTGACCGCGACCGTCTTCATCGCCACCAAGATCGAATTCCAGCGCTTCTACGAGGACCTGCCGGCCGGCGCGCGTCAGGAGATGAGCGAGTTCTTCGAGCAGGCCGAGGATTCCCGGGATCGCGGCCAGATGATGGCGTTCTACAAGAAGTACTGGCATGGGCAGGCCACCCGGGACGGGGAGCAGCTGGCCCTGATCATGGGCTTGATCTTCTGCGTTCCGTTCGGCCTGATCGGCGGTTTCTGGATCTCCCACTTGGTCACGTTGCCGGTGAACTCCCTGGCCGAAGCCGCCAGGCGAATCGCCCAGGGCGACTTCACGGTGCGCTCCTCTTCGCGCAGCCAGCGCGGCGAGATGGCCAAGCTGGTCAGCGACTTCAACCACATGGCGGATTCGCTGGAGCGCCTCGAGCAGGAGCGCAAGAGCACGGTGGCGGCGATCTCCCATGAGCTGCGCACGCCACTGGCGATCCTCCAGGCCAGGCTGCACGCGCTCTGCGACGGGATCATCCCGGCCCAGCCGCAGGAGTTCGGCAAGCTGCTCGAGCAGGTCGAGCACCTCGGGCGCCTGGTGGACGATCTGCACACCCTGTCGGTGGCCGATGCCGGGCGTCTGTCCCTGCACCCGACCACGGTCGATCTGGCAGCGCTCGCCCTGGACATCCTCGGCAAGTTTGCCAGCCGCCTGGAGCGTTCCCGGATGAGCGCGGAGCTGGTCGTGGAAACGCCGGATCTGCACGTGCGGGCGGACGAGGACCGGCTGCGTCAGGTCATCAACAACCTGATCGAGAACGCGCTGCGTTACGCCCATGAGGGCCAGTGGCTGGAGATCGGGCTGCGCGAGGAGGGCGAGCAGGCGGTCATCACGATCAGCGACGCCGGTCCCGGCCTGCCGGAAACCATCAGAAACCACCCCTTCCAGCGCTTTCACCGGTCCGACGACTCGCGCAACCAGGCCACCGGGGGATCTGGCCTGGGGCTGGCCATCGTGCAGACCCTGACCGAGCTTCACGGCGGAACGATCGAGAGCGACACCTCGACCCGCGGCGGCACCCGTTTCACCATCCGTCTGCCGCTGGAGGGCCGGAGCGAGGCGATCCTCTAGCGCCGCCCCGGCCGGTGCTCAGAGCGGGACCGGCCGGTCGCCGGTGACCAGCTCCCGGATCGCCTGCAGGGCGCGGGTGCGCGAGGAGACGAACAATTCCGGCGGCAGGCCCGGTGGCTGGTCCAGGCCTCCCGGCAGCGGCTCCACGCCCAGGGTCTGGTGCACCTTCTGCAGTTGCAGTTCGCAGGCGAACCAGCCGGCGCCCACCATCCAGTCGTAAATCCGTTCGAGGGCGCTCTGCTGGCGCGGCATTTCCCGGCCGTCGGCCTCCTTGCGCGTGCCATCCAGCCGCATCACCAGTTCATGGTGCAGCCTCTGCGCTGCATTGCGCCGGGCAGGCAGGGGGAACATCGCTACCGGCCGGCCCGTCATGCAGGCCTCGGTCATCATGGAGACCGTCTCCCCGGTCACGATGAAGGCATCGGCCAGCGCCAACAGGGCCCGGTGGGGGTTGTCGCCGCCCTTATCGAAGCGGTAGCACCAGTTGGGGGTGTCGATGGCGGCCAGCAAGGCATCCGCGGCCTTGGCGCCGGTACGCGGACTGGTCGACACCAGCAGCGAGCCGCCGCGTGCCCTGACCGCGTCGCTGGCCTCCCGGCCCAGATCGCGGGCGATCTGCGCATCGAACTGGAGGGGCGTGCTCTTGCCCCCGACTAGCAGGGCGACCCAGGGCCGCGGCAGATGGGCGAAGCGCTGCCGCCAGACCTCCAGCTCCCCGGGCTCCAGTCGCGGTGCGTCGATGAAGGGGGCCGGCAGGTCCTCGAGGTTCTTCAGAAGCGGCAAGCCGTACTGGGGGGCGGCCAGCACCAGGTCGAAGCGGCCCAGCGGCATGAGCGGACGCCCCACCAGCACCAGGCGCGTGCGACTGCCGGCCCGCCGGCGTATCTCTTGGGCCAGTGGCGCCGTGCGGCGTCCCGAGCTGATCACCAGATCCGGCCAGGGCGGGGACATCTCCTCTATGCGGGCCCCGTAGCGCTTGACCTCGTAGGGCCAGCCCAGGGACTCGGCGATGTTCGTCAGCTGCGCGTTGTCACCGGCATGCTTGCCCTTGAGTACCCATACCCTGGGCGTCACGGGCCCGCCCGGGCTGCGGTGGGCGAAGTCGGCCCGGAAACGTCGCGTCTGTCCCGTGCGGTCCCGGCAGTCCAGCTGCCAGCCGCGGTCGGGGTAGCGTCGCGCTATCCGGCGCAGCAACTCCCGCCAGCCGTCCGCAGTGCCGATCTGCGTGCCCGCCGGGCCGACTCCCACCCTCACCAGGACCCACTGGCGGCCGAGCTGGAACAGGCGGTCGAGGAGCCAAGGGATGTCCCCCACCGGCATCCGCTCGAGGCCGCTGGCGGCGATCACGTCCCGCGCCGGCAGATCCTCCCGGCGCAGCCACTCTAGCGGCTGGCGCTCGACCGGATGGCCGCCGTCGGCCGGCTCGCCCCAGTTGCCGACCAGCAACAGCTGCGCGTTGTCGGACTCCAGCGCATAGCTGCAGTGGGCTTCCGGCAGCGTCTGCGGCCCCTGGGCCAAGCGCTCGCAGGCCGCGGCGAAGCCCGGGCTGGGGCTGGTCGCGGTATGGACTTCATAGCCCGCGGTATCGGCTTGCTGCTCGAGGCCGTGGAAATATTCGGCGCGCGGATGGTGATGGTAGGAGAACCGCTCGGGCCGGGGCCGCCAGGGCTGCAGGTAGCGAGTCGAGTAGTGCAGCAGCTTGGACTGGCCGTGGCGGTATTCCAGGTCGCGGGCATGCCAGCGCGGATCGAGCGCGCCCCAGCGGTCGTAGGGGGCGGCCGCCAGGGCTTCGAGCGCACTCTGGGGCTCGCGGCAGGCGCTGGCGTAGCTCCAGCACCCGGCCATGCGCTCGCAGTCGATGAGCATCACGGCCGTCTCCTGCGGCAGCAGGGACAGGTAGCCATGCTCGCCCATGGGCAGGTCGAAGAGTTCGGCGGGGTCGTCGGCGTAGAGCTGACCGACGTCGTTGTAGATCGCCCGCCCCTGACGCCCGGCCAGCTCCGGAACGGCGAAGCGGTAACGGTCGATGCCGCCGCACTGGCCTTTGCGCGCGAAGCCCGGGAGGTCGATCAGGCGGTAGATCTCGTAGCGCCGGTCGGGATTGCGCACCCGCTGCAGGGAATAGAAGAAGACCCGTTCGGCCCGGTAGTGCTCGGCCTGGGTGCCGAGGAAGATGCGCACCGCGGGGGCTTGCGGGGCTCCGGCCCGGGCCTCCAGCACCACGGGCAGCAGTTTCGGCAGGTTCGTGGATCCATCCGAGTCGTTGCCGTCCAGGCCAGATTCTTGCAAAAGGGCGCTCATACATCTTCTCGTTCTAGAGCTTCGAAGCCGACAGGCAATTCCGTCTTCTCCTGCGTCGGAGCCGGCGGGCGGTCGATGGGCAGGGACAGGGCTGATTCGGGGCTAGTTCGAAGCGTTCCCGGTGGCGTGCGAGCCGTTCGGGGTTTGTCTCAACCTGTGGGGCGCACAGCCGCCGGCAGGCGGCTGGTGCAGGGCTCTCTCTGTTCCAGGGCGGAGCGGATTCCGACGCCATCGGCCCGGCGTACATGGGCGGCGGCCTCGGCCATATCCTCGGCGCGGTACTTGGCCGCCATCGGACCCGTGCGATAGACGCCGCGTTTGCCGTGCATCAATACCAGCTCCTCGCTCTCGGCGTCATTGACGATCCGCAAGGCCCGGAGCATCCCGTCGTTGCGGCTGACGGCGGTCTCCGGAACGGAGCGAGGTCTCTCCGCCGGGCAGGGGGCTGCGGAGCCGTCCGCACGGGCGATTCCGAGTTGCAAGGTCAGACGAGAACGGAACAAGACGAATACACCAACGGAGAAGGACTCCCGCCACCTGCCTTAATCAGGGAAATTCTGAAGTGCACGTCGCCGCCCCTTTTGCGCTGCGCTGAGGGTACGGCTCTGGCGATCAATATCTCGTCAATTGTAAGTAAAAAAGGCATAAAAACCGACCGGTTTCAGCCGGGCGCCCCATCGGGGCGCGATCGCAGGAGCCGCTGCGATTGGGGCTGGATGCGGAGGCCCGTCGTACTCAGTCGTGATGGACTCCGGCGCGCTTGAGCAACTGCTTGCAACGCTCGGACAGGTGCAGCACGCGCAGGTGCTTGCCGGCCTTGGCGTAGCGCTCGCGCAGGGTCTTCAGCGCGGCGATGGCCGAGTAGTCGCCGAAGCTCAAATGGCGGCAGTCCAGCGTCACCCGGGGCGGGTCGCCGGCGGGGTCGAACTGGTCAAGGAAGGGCGTGGTGGAGGCGAAGAACAGCGTGCCGTGCAGCCGGTAGAGCTTGCTGCCGTCGGCTTCCCGATGGCTGTCGGCGTACAGCTCGCGGGCCTGTTGCCAGGCGAAGTTGAGCGCGGCGATGACGATGCCGCAGAGCACGGCGGTGGCCAGGTCGGTGAACACGGTGATGACGGTCACGGCGAAGATCACCAGCGCATCGTTCCGCGGCACCTTGTTGAGCACTCGCAGCGAGGCCCAGGCGAAGGTCTGCTGGGCCACCACGAACATCACCCCGACCAGGGCCGCCAGCGGGATGCGCTCGATCAGCGGCGCGAGGAACAGCACGAACAGCAGGATCATCACCCCGGCGACCACCCCGGAGAGCCGGCCGCGGCCGCCGGAGCCGAGGTTGATCATGGTCTGGCCGATCATCGCGCAGCCGCCCATGCCGCCGAACAGGCCGGACGCCAGGTTGGCCGCGCCCAGCGCCACGCATTCGCGGTCCGGGTAGCCGCGGCTCTCGGTGATCTCGTCGGTGAGATTCAGGGTCAGCAGGGTTTCCAGCAGGCCGACCAGCGCCATCAGCACCGCGTAGGGCGCGACGATGCCCAGCGTTTCCAGGCTCCAGGGCACCTGCGGCACGGCCAGCGCGGGCAGGCCGCCGGCGATGTGCGCCATGTCGCCGAGAGTGTGGGTCGGCAGGTCGAGCAGCCAGACCGCGAGGCCAACGCCGAGGATCGCCACCAGCGCCGGCGGCACGGCGCGGGTCAGGCGCGGCAGCAGGTAGACGACGGCCATGGTCGCCGCCACCAGTCCCAGCATCAGGTACAGCGGCGTACCGCTGAGCCAGGCCTCGCCGGCCTTGAAGTGCTCCAGCTGGGCCAGGGCGATGATGATCGCCAGGCCGTTGACGAAGCCGAGCATCACCGGGTGCGGCACCATGCGCACCAGCTTGCCCAGACGCAGCAGACCGAAGGCGACCATGATCAGCCCGCCGAGCAGCACGGTGGCCAGCAGGTACTGCACGCCGTGCTGCACCACCAGCGCGACGATCACCACGGCCATCGAGCCGGCGGCGCCGGACACCATGCCAGGGCGGCCGCCGAACAGGGCGGTGAGGGTGCAGATGATGAAGGCGCCGTACAACCCCATCAGCGGATTGAGGTGGGCGACCAGGGCGAAGGCGATGCACTCGGGCACCAGGGCGAAGGAGGTGGTGAGTCCGGCCAGGACATCGGCGCGCAGACGTTGGGCTTTCATGGCTTACCTGAAATGGAGGCCGGCTGGGCCGGCCGCGAACGACGGAAAAGGGAGGCGGCGGATGTTACGGCGCCGAGGCCGCTCCGGCCAGCGATCCCGGACTCTCGCTGGGCGATGTCACGCTTTCCGGGAATACCGGGCGGGCAGGCGGCCTCCGTCGCGGTCGCCGGCCGAGCGCCTTGCGCCGTTCAGACGGCGAGCCAGTGGCCGAGATCGCGGTCCAGCAGCCGCGACAGGTGGGCGATGTCCTCCGCCAGGGTCTCGCGGATGTCCCGGCGCAGCGCGGCGTCGAGCGCAATCTTGGGCGCCGGCGCCTTGTTCCAGTCGAGCAGCGCCTTGCGCCCGCTCATCACCGCGGTGAGCAGCGGCGAAGGTCGCTCCGGCTTATCCAGCGGCTTCAGCCGCAGGCGGTACTTCTCTCCGGCCATGAAGCCGCGCACGGCCATCGGCGGGCGCTTCAGCAGGCGCTGCAGCCAACCGACCTTGAAGCCCTGGCCGGCCCGGCGGGCGGCGAAGTCGGTGCGGCCGTCGTCGGGCAGGTCGAGAAAATCCAGCATCCGCCGGTAGAGCCCGGCCGGGTCCTGGGCCAGATCGTCGTACACCGCCACGAAGCAGCGCTCCCGGCCCACCACCGAGAAGAAGCGCTCCACGTGCTTGCCCAGGCGGCCGATCTCGTCGTACTGCAGCCAGCGCGGGTCGAGGCAGCTGCGCGGGATCTGGCGGCCGCGGGCGCGCTCGCCGAGCAGGCGCCAGGCACTGGCGAAGTCGGGCACGACCTCGTCGCCCAGGTAGAGCAGACGCTGATGCAGGGAGGGGAGCATGGCCATGGGGTCGCGTAGGGCGATGATGAACTTGGCCTCGGGCCAGACGCGCAGGATGGGCTTCATCTGCTCGGCGGCGTAGAGGTAGGACACCGAGCCCTCGGCCATGAGCGGACGGTCGGCAGAGTAGTGGCCGAAGTAGCGCGGCAAGTAGTCGTTCTGCAGGGCCTGGCGCAGTTCGGCGTCGGGGAGCCCGTTGAGGTCGTAGCGGGAGAAGAAGTGCGGTTCCTTGACGGAGGAGAAGGTAACGCCGGGATGCTCCGCAAGGTAGTTCGAGAGGGAGGTGGTGCCGCAGCGGGGCGCGCCCACGACGCAGGCGAAGCGCTGCGGGATGGCGTCGAAATGGTGTATTGGCATGATTGTTCTTCGAATTTTCGATGAAAATAGGTCGACAGACTCCGTTGCCGAATACGACAGGCATTATTGCCCGATTCTTCACTGGGTAAGCCTGAAAATACAGGCTGAAGCAGGTACGACTGTTCCTTATGGATGGAAAAAGCGAGTCGATCCAGTGCCTTGGCGAGCCATTCACTATCACCGTTCCATGTTTCCGGTTTCTTGCCGTGAGTCGACCGGAAGAGCTGTTCGTGACGTTCGTCTCGATCTGGGCGGCGTTTCGATATCGAACGCGGAGTCGTCGCCGCAGCGCTCGAAGAGTCCGCGGCGGACTTTCCTTGGCTTGGGGCGAATGGACGAGGAACGGTCGACCATAAGTTAATTCAAAATCGTTATTTAAATTTATTTTTATATTCCATTAGATTGAGGCCGTCGCGTACTCGCCGGCCAACCGCCGAGCCGCATGAAACAGGAATGAGCGCGCCATTCGCGCCTAGTGACAGTCCCTCGGGCCGTCGCCCGATCATGCGTTTGGAGATATCCATGTCAGCGGTTGAATCCCTCGTGCCCGTAACCGACGCTCCCGCCCAATCGTTCGAGATCCGTCCCCTGGACGGCGGCCTGGGTGCGGAGCTCGTCGGTCTGGACCTGTCCCGCCCGCTCAGTCCGCAGGATTTCGCCCGTGTCCACGGCGCGCACCTGGAGCACAAGCTGCTGATCTTCCGCGACCAGCGCATCACCCCGGCGCAGCAGGTCGCCTTCAGCCGCCGCTTCGGCGAGCTGCAGATCCACGTGCTCAAACAGTTCCAGCTCGCCGGGCAGCCGGAAGTCTTCGTCATCTCCAACATCGTCGAGAACGGCCAACCCGTCGGCCTGGGCGATGCCGGCAAGTTCTGGCACTCGGACCTGTCCTACAAGGAGGTGCCGAGCCTGGGCTCGATGCTCTACGCCCAGGAGCTGCCGGAGGAGGGCGGCGACACCCTGTTCGCCGACCAGCAACGCGCCTACGAGACCCTGCCGGAAGCGCTGCGCCGGGCGATCGAGGGCAAGTGCGCGGTGCATTCCTACACCGCCCGTTACGACGACGAGGTGTTCGAGGGCATCCGCCGGCCGCAGCTGAGCGCGGAGCAGCTGGCCGAGGTCCGCACGGTCGAGCATCCGGTGGTGCGCACCCACCCGGAAACCGGGCGCAAGGGGCTGTTCGTCAACGAGAACTTCACCACCCATATCGTCGACGTTCCGGAGGAGGAGAGCCGGCAGATCCTCGCCGAACTGTTCGCCCACAGCGCCCGTTCCGAATTCGTCTACCGCCACCAGTGGCAGCCCAACGATCTGCTGTTCTGGGACAACCGCTCGCTCATCCACCTGGCCACCGGCTGCCCCAACCACCTGCGCCGCCGCATGCACCGCACCACCATCCAGGGCGATGCGCCGTTCTGAGCGGCGACCGCTCGACCAGAAGTCAGAAATTTCCAGGAGTTCGTCATGTCACGCGAAAAATTCCCCTCCGGTCGCTCGCGCCTCGGCCGGCTGGCCGGCGCCATCGGCGTCTCCCTGAGCCTGCTGGCCGGTAGCCTGGCGGCACCGACCGCCGCCCACGCCGAAGGCCAGATCCGCATCGCCGAGCAGTTCGGCATCGTCTACCTGTTGCTCAACGTGGTCCGCGACCAGCAGTTGATCGAGAAGCACGGCAAGGAGGCCGGCCTCGACATCAAGGTCGACTGGACCCAGCTGTCCGGCGGCGCGGCGGTCAACGACGCGCTGCTGTCCGGCTCCATCGACATCGCCGGAGCCGGCATCGGCCCGCTGTTGACCATCTGGGACCGCACCCACGGCAAGCAGAACGTCAAGGGCGTGGCCTCGCTGGGCAACTTCCCCTACTACCTGCTGAGCAACGATCCCAAGGTGAAGACCATCGCCGACTTCACCGACAAGGACCGCATCGCCGTGCCGGCGGTGGGCGTCTCCATCCAGTCGCGCTTCCTGCAGTACGCCGCGGCCAAGCAGTGGGGCGACAAGGAATACAACCGGCTGGACAAGTACACGGTGGCCCTGCCGCACCCGGAGGCGACCTCGGCCCTGACCAGCGGCGCCACCGAGCTGACCGCGCATTTCTCCAACCCGCCGTTCCAGAACCAGGCGCTGGAGAACCCGAAGGTGCACGTGGTGCTCAACACCTACGACCTGCTCGGACCGAACTCGCCCACCGTGCTCTACACCACCGAGAAGTTCCGCACCGAGAACCCCAAGACCTACCAGGCCTTCGTCGACGCCCTGGCCGAGGCCGCCGATTTCGCGCAGCACGACAAGGCCGCCGCGGCGGAAACCTACATCCGCGTGACCGGGGCGAAGATCAGCAAGGAAGAGCTGCTGAAGATCATCGCCGGCGACGATTACCAGTTCAGCGTGACGCCGAAGAACACCTACCCGCTGGCCGACTTCCTCCACCGCGTCGGTGCGCTGAAGAACAAGCCGGCCTCCTGGCAGGACTACTTCTTCCCGGACGCCAAGCTGGCCCAGGGGAGCTGAAGCCGATGAATGCCCTATTGCAAGGCCACACGGCCAGCAATCTCCGGCCGGCGGCGCCCGTTGGGGCGCTGCTGCAGGTGGACAAGGTCAGCCTGGAATACTGCACCCCGCAGCGGGTGGTGCGGGCGACCCACGAGGTGAGCTTCGAGGTCGACCCGGCGGACCGCTTCGTTCTGCTCGGGCCGTCTGGCTGCGGCAAGTCGACCCTGCTCAAGGCGGTGGCCGGCTTCATCGCCCCGCGCGCCGGCGAGATCCGCCTGGACGGCGAGCGGGTCAGCCGGCCGGGGCCGGATCGCATCGTGGTGTTCCAGGAATTCGACCAGCTGCCGCCGTGGAAGACGGTGAAGCAGAACGTCATGTTCCCGCTCCTGGCCTCGCGCACCCTGTCCGGCGGCATGAAGGCGCGGGTGGCCATCGCCCGCGCGCTGGCCATGCAGCCGAAGATCCTGCTGATGGACGAGCCGTTCGCCGCCCTCGACGCCCTGACCCGGCGCCGGATGCAGGAGGAGCTGCTGGCGCTGTGGGAGGAGGTGCGCTTCACCCTGCTGTTCGTCACCCACTCCATCGAGGAGGCGCTGGTGGTCGGCAACCGCATCCTGCTGCTGTCGCCGCACCCCGGACGGGTGCGGGCAGAAGTCAACAGCCACCAGTTCGACCTGCACAGCCTCGGCGGCATCGCCTTCCAGCAGGCGGCGCAGCGCATCCACGGGCTGCTGTTCGACGAGCCGCCGGAGCGAGTGCCGCTCGACCTGCGCTTCCAGGACATCCGCCTGTCCTGCTGACCGCCACCCGCCGGCACTGCCGGACTCCACTCGCTACAGGAATCCTTCCCATGATCCATCCCTCGCCCGTACGCCGGGAAGAGTACGAAATCTCCCTGCAGCCGCTCACCGACCAGCCGCTGGAGCGCGAGCTGCCGCTGGCCACCCGCTTGTGGCAGCAGGGCTGGCTGCGCAAGGGGCTGATCCTCGCGCTGCTCGCCCTGGTCTGGGAGCTGGCGGCGCGCTACCAGGGCAACGACCTGCTGCTGCCGAGCTTCCTGCAGACCGCCCGGGCCTTCGCCGAAGGCATCGCCAGCGGCGAGCTGCCGGCGAAGGTCGGGATCTCCCTCGGCGTGCTGATCAAGGGCTACCTGATCGGCATCGTCCTGGCCTTCGTCCTGACCAGCCTGGCGGTGTCGAGCCAGCTGGGCCGCGACCTGCTGTCGAGCCTGACCGCCATGTTCAACCCGCTGCCGGCCATCGCCCTGCTGCCCCTGGCGCTGCTGTGGTTCGGCCTGGGCGAGAAGAGCCTGGTCTTCGTGCTGGTGCACTCGGTACTCTGGGCGCTGGCGCTGAATACCTACAGCGGCTTCCTCGGCGTCTCGGAAACCCTGCGCATGGCCGGGCGCAACTACGGCCTGCGCGGTCTGCGCTTCGTCGCCCTGATCCTGGTCCCGGCAGCGCTGCCGTCGATTCTGTCGGGCCTCAAGGTGGGCTGGGCCTTCGCCTGGCGCACCCTGATCGCCGCCGAGCTGGTGTTCGGCGCCTCCTCCGGCAAGGGCGGGCTCGGCTGGTACATCTTCCAGAACCGCAACGAGATGTATACCGACAAGGTATTCGCCGGCCTGGCGATGGTGATCCTGATCGGCCTGCTGGTGGAGAATCTGGTGTTCAACCTGCTCGAACGGGTGACGGTGAAGCGCTGGGGCATGCTGCGCTGAGAGCTCGTACGGGACCGGCGTGCGTCGAAATCGATGCTGGCCACCGAATGCCCGTAAACTCCGTTTCGCCCGCCCCGAACGAGAACTGACGGAAAACCCTTTCAAGGTCCTGCGTGCATCTCTGGTTCGAGAGCCAGGGCGCTCCTACGGCCACGGCTGGCCAGCAGTCGCGGCCGTTCGGCCGAGGGGTTGGAAGGGAATGGAACCTACAGACCAATAATCGCAAACAAGAGGATTGCAAATGGCTAAGGTCGTATTCATCACCGGCGCCACTTCCGGCTTCGGTCGCGCCGCGGCGCGGCGCTTCGCCGCCGACGGCTGGTCCCTGGTGCTCACCGGGCGCCGCCTGGAGCGCCTGCAGGCCCTGCAGGAAGAACTGGCGGCCCGGGTGCCGGTGCACGTCGCCGCACTGGACGTGCGCGATGCGCAGGCGGTGCTGCGAGTGATTGAGGAACTGCCGGAGGACTTCCGCCGGGTGCGCGCGCTGATCAACAACGCCGGCCTCGCCCTGGCGCCGGAGGCGGCGCAGAAGGTGGCGCTGGAGGACTGGCACACCATGATCGACACCAACGTCAAGGGGCTGGTCAACGTCACCCATGCGCTGCTGCCGACCCTGATCGAGACCGGCGCAGGCGCCAGTATCGTCAACCTCGGCTCGGTGGCCGGCCAGTGGCCCTATCCGGGCAGCCACGTCTATGGCGCGAGCAAGGCCTTCGTCAAGCAGTTCTCCTACAACCTGCGCTGCGACCTGCTGGGCACCGGCGTGCGGGTGACCGACATCGCCCCGGGCATGGCCGAGACCGAGTTCACCCTGGTCCGCACCAAGGGCGACCAGGCCGCCTCCGACCGGCTCTACCGCGGCACCACCCCGCTGACCGCCGAGGACATCGCCGAGCAGATTTTTTACGTGGCGAGCCTGCCGGACCACATCAACATCAACCGCCTGGAAGTCATGCCGACCCGCCAGGCCTGGATGCCCTTCGCGGTGGATCGCGACTGATCCGCCCCGTCCCGCACGGCGTGCCGTGCGGGACTGTCTCTCTTTACGCTGGTTGGCGCCGGGCCCAGACCTGCGGGTTGACCAGGTCCCGCGGGCGTTCGCCGAGCAGGGCGCGTTCCAAGTTGTCGATCGCCCGTTCGGCCATGGCCCGCCGGGTCTCGTCGGTTGCCGAGCCGATATGGGGAAGGGTGAGCGCGTTGTCCAGCTCGAACAGCGGCGAGCTGGCCAGCGGCTCCTTCTCGTAGACGTCCAGGCCGGCGGCGCGGATGCGCTTCTGCTGCAGGGCCTCGATCAGCGCCGCCTCGTCGATCACCGGGCCGCGGGCGATGTTGACCAGGATCGCCGAAGGCTTCATCAGCGCCAGTTCGCGGCGGCCGATGAGATGGCGGGTGCGCTCGCTCAGGGGCACCACCACGCAGACGAAGTCCGCTTCGGCCAGCAGTTCGTCGAGGCCGAGGTGGCGGGCGCCCAGCTCCTCCTCCAGTTCCGGCTTGCGGCCGTTGCCGTGGTAGATCACCTCCATGCCGAAGCCGAAGCGCCCGCGCCGGGCGACGGCCGCGCCGATCTTGCCGAGGCCGACGATGCCGAGGGTCTTGCCGTGCACGTCGGTGCCGAACAGGGCCGGGCCGATCGGGCCCTGCCAGTTGCCGGCCTTGACCCAGGCGTCCAGCTCGGCGACGCGGCGGGCGGCGCCCAGCAGCAGGGCGAAGCCGAGGTCGGCGGTGGTCTCGGTGAGCACGTCCGGGGTGTTGGTGAGGAGGATGCCGCGCTCGTCCAGGTAGGCCAGATCGTAGTTGTCGTAGCCCACCGAGACGCTGGCGAGGACTTCCAGCCGGCGCGCCTGCTCCAGCTGCTGGCGACCGAAGCGCCGGCCGACGCCGATCAGGCCGTGGGCCTCGGGCAGGGCGGCGGCGTACTGGGCGTCGATGTCCCGGCCGGGGTCGAGGAGGGTGACGTTGAAGTTCTGGCTCAGCCGCTGCAGGTGCTCGGGCGCCAGGCGGCTGAAGACGAAGACGTTCTTTTTCATGGTGATTCCGTTCTTGTGGCGGGGCGCGGTTGCCGGCGTCGGGGCGGGAAACGGCGGCTCGCCGCTCCCGCCCTGCGCAGCCGGACTGTCAGTGGCTGCCGTAGATCTGGTCGAACAGGCCGCCGTCGTTGAAGTGGGTCTTCTGGATCTGCGGCCAGGGACCGAAGGTCTGCACCACGTCGACCAGCTCGATCTTCGGGAAGCGGTCGGCGAACTCGGCGAGGATCTGCGGGTTGCGCGGACGCAGGTAGTTGCCGGCGGCGATGCGCTGGCCCTCGTCGGACCACAGGTACTTCAGGTAGGCCTCGGCCTCCTTGCGCGTGCCCTTCTTGTCCACCACCTTGTCGACCACGGCCACCGGCGGCTCGGCCTGGGCGGAAACGCTGGGGTAAACCACCTCGAATTCGCCGCGGCCGAATTCGCGGGCGATCATTTCCGCCTCGTTCTCGAAGGTCACCAGCACGTCGCCGATCTGGTTCTGCATGAAGGTGGTGGTGGCGGCGCGGCCGCCGGTGTCGAGCACCGGCGCCTGGTGGAACAGCTTGCCGACGAAGTCGCGGGCGGTCTTCTCGTCGCCGCCGTGCTTCAGCACGTAGCTCCAGGCCGAGAGATAGGTGTAGCGGCCGTTGCCGGAGGTCTTGGGATTGGGCACCACCACCTGCACGCCGTCCTTGAGCAGGTCCGGCCAGTCCTTCAGCTGTTTCGGGTTGCCCTTGCGCACGATGAACACGGTCGCCGAGGTGAAGGGCGCGCTGTGGTCGGGCAGGCGCTCGGCCCAGTTCTCCGGTATCAGGTTGCCCTGGTCGTGCAGGGCGTTGATGTCGGTGGCCATGTTCATGGTGATGACGTCGGCCTGCAGGCCGTCGATCACCGCCCGCGCCTGCTTGCTCGAGCCGCCGTGGGACATCTGGATCTGCAGCGGCTGGTTGCCTTCCGCCTGCCAGTGCTTCTGGAAGGCCGGGTTGTATTCCTTGTAGAAGTCGCGCATCACGTCGTAGGAGACGTTCAGCAGGGTGGTCGCCTGGGCGGCGCCGGCCAGGGCCAGACCGGCCGCCAGCAGGGAGGAGCGAAACAGTCGCTTCATGAATGCATCCTGGGGTTTTCGACGAAATGGGACGACTATAGGAAAATCTTTTTATTCCATAAAAGAATATTTAGTTAGGTGATTATTACCCAGATTGCCATCAGCAAAGGCAGCAAGGGGCCCGCATTCCGGCAAGGAGGCAAGAAGGGCGCGGACGGAACGTCCGCGCTGGTGAGGGTTCCTCAGAACAGCGGCAGGGTATAGCCGATGACCAGGCGGTTCTCGTCGATGTCGCGCTGGCTGCGCACGGTGCTGCGCAGCGAGGCGTTCCACCAGGCCAGGTTGAGGTTCTTCAGGGGGCCGCTCTGCACCACGTACTCCAGGCGCGCGTCGCGTTCCCACTCGTGGTCGTGGCGCGAGCTGCCGGCGACGGAGATGTCGTAGCCCTTGTTGTAGAACAGCCGGGCGGTCAGGCCGGGCACGCCGAGGGCGGCGAAGTCGTAGGTGTAGGTGCCGACCCAGACGCGCTCGCCGGGGCGGATGAAGCCGCCGACGTGGCGGTTGGCGATGGTGTAGGTGGTCACCCCGGGGCCGGAGAAGATGCGCGCCAGCTCGCTGTCGCCGATGTTTTCCTGGTAGCCCACGCTGAGCGCGTGGCCGCCGACCTTCCAGGTGAACTGGGCGCTCCACAGGTCGCTGTCGATCTCGCCCTTGTGCGGGTCACCGGCCACCCGTGCGTCGGCGACCCGGTAGCCGTCGCTGCGCCCGGCGGCGCTGGCGTTCTTGCCGTCGGAGGTACTGCGGAAGTAGCGCAGGTCGCTGATCAGGCTGCCCAGCGGCAGCGGCTGGGTGTGGGTCAGGCCGAAGAAATGCTGCTCGTAGTAGTTGTGCAGGGCGCCGTAGTAGTACTGCAGCAGCAGGTTCTTGCCGACCCGGTAGTCGGCGCCGCCGAAGTAGAACCTGTTGGTGGTCGGGGTACCGGCGCCGCCGGCGCTCAGCCCTTCCAGGTCGGTGGAGGCGCGCAGCCGGGTGCGGTCGATCTGGCCGGCGGTGAGGGTCAGGTTGCCGATCTCGTTGGAGGTGATCTGCCCGCCCTCGTAGGTGGCCGGCAGCAGGCGGCCGTCGTTGTAGACCAGCACCGGCAGCTTCGGCAGCAGGGTGCCGACCTGCGCCACGGTCTTGGAGTAGCGCGCCTTGCCGGTCAGGCCCACGCTGCTGAACTGGTCGGCGGCGCTGCCGTTGCTGCGCAGCGGGAACAGCTGCGGGGTGTAGCCGGGATTGTCCCCCGCGTTGGAGGCCAGTTTGACGCCGAACAGGCCGATGGCGTCGACGCCGAAGCCGACCGGCCCCGGGGTGTAGCCGGACTGGACGTTGAGCACGAAGCCCTGACCCCATTCCTCCGCCTTGGAGAGGGGCTGGGTTCCGCTCCGGTAATCCTGGTTGAAATAGAGGTTACGCAGGCTGAGGGTGGCCTTGCTGTCTTCGATGAAACCCGCGGCGGACGCCTGCTGCACGTAAGGCAGACCCACGATGCCCGCCACAATGGCCAGGGCCAGTGTGGACTTTTCCATTGCTAGATTCTCCGGATGATCGGTGTTTCGTCAGGCGGCCGTGCGGGCGTTTCGTGGTCGAATGGGCATGTCACCGGCCGACTTCGAAAGGGTGTTGTTATGTCGGCTGTATCAAGGGTTTTTAATAATCGATGTCTTTTTTTTAACTTCCTGTAAGTCCGTTTTCGAATAACGAATGAAGCGCGCAGAAAGGCCTCGGGCAGCGGCGGTCGGTTTGCGCGCCGCTACCGCTGCCGTTTCCTCAGTGGCGGGCTACCCCGCTTCCTCCGTGCATGGCCGAGCGACCGCTCACCAGGCGATGGCGTAGGAGGGGAACCGGCGCGGCCGTTCCCGGCTCTGCCGCGGCGACTCCCGGGGCTGGCTGAAATCCTTGAGGATGTCGTTGCGCAGCTCGCTCAGGCGGTAGTCGTCGCGCTGGCGCGGATGCGCCAGGCCGACCTCGACGATGCGCCGGATCCGTCCCGGGCGCGGCTCCATCACCACCACCCGGTCGCCGAGGAAGACCGCCTCGTCGACGTCGTGGGTGACCAGCACGGTGGTGATGCCCTCGGCCAGCCAGATGCGCGCCAGTTCCTCCTGCAGCTGGGCGCGGGTAAGGGCGTCGAGGGCGCCGAAGGGCTCGTCGAGCAGCAGGATCTTCGGCCGGTTGACCAACCCGCGGGCGATCGCCACGCGCTGGCTCATGCCGCCGGACAGCTGCGCTGGCCAGGCCCTGGCGAAGTGCTTGAGGCCGACCAGCTCCAGGTGCCGGTGCACGGTCTCCAGCCGCTCGGCCTTGCTCAGCGACGAGTTGGCCAGGGCCAGCAGGACGTTGTCCTCCACGTTCAGCCAGGGATACAGGCGGTGGTCCTGGAACACGATGCCGCGCTCGGGATCGGTGCCGCGGATCGGCGCGCCGTCCAGCAGCAGGCTGCCGCTGCTGGCTTCCTCCAGACCGACCAGCAGGCGCAGCAGGGTGGACTTGCCGCAGCCGCTGCCGCCGACGATGCTGATGAACTCGCCCTGGCGGATGTCCAGGGAAATGCCTTCCAGCACGCTGAGTTCGCCGTCCTTGAGGGGGAAGCGCTTGTTGACCCCGTGCAGGGTGAGAAAACCGTTGTGGCTCATGCTGCTCTCCTTGGGATGACGGCTCGTCACCGGTTGCCCGCACGCCAGGCCAGCGTGCGGCTCTCGACCCAGGCGGCCAGGCGGTTGAGCAGCAGGCCGACGCCGCCCACCACCAGCACGCCGTAGATCACCTGATCCATTTCGAAATGCTCGCGGCCGTCGATCATGCTGTTGCCGATGCCGGGGCCGGCGGAGAAGAAGTATTCGGCGCCGATGGTCGCCAGCCAGGCGTAGATCAGCCCCAGGTGCAGGCCGGTGAAGATCGCCGGGGCGGCCGACGGCAGCACCAGCCGGAACAGCCGCTGCGCCGGCGATAGGCCGAGCACCCGGGCCACCTCGTAGAGCTCCCGGCGGGTGGCGCGGATGCCCTCGAAGCTGTTCAGCGCCACCGGGTAGAACACCGACAGGGCGATGAACGCCATCTTGGCCGGCTCGCCGAAGCCGAACCAGGCCGAGAGCAGGGGAATCCAGGCGAACAGGGCGATCTGCTTGGCGGCGTGGAAGGTCGGCCCGGCCAGCCGCTCGGCCAGCCGCGACAGGCCGAGCAGGACGCCGAACGGCAGGCCGATCAGGCTGCCGAGGGCGAAGCCGGCCAGGTTGCGGCCGAGACTGGCGCCGAGGTTGTGCGCCAGCTCGCCGCCGCGGGCCGCCTGCCAGGCCGCCTCGACCACCGCCGGCGGGCCGGGGACGATCCGGGTGTCGACCCACTGCCGGTCGGTGGCCAGCCACCACAGCAGCACCAGGCCGACCGGTACCGCCCAGCCGCGCAGATCGGGTTTGCTCAAGGTTACATCGGACATGTTCGCGCTCCTTCAGAAAGCCTGGCGCTGCCAGCGCTGCAGACGGGTTTCCACCAGCGCCAGACCCTTGTCCAGCAGCAGACCGACCAGGCCGATCACCAGCATGGTCACGATCACCAGATCGAGCTGGAACATCTGCCGGCCATCCACCATCAGGTAGCCGATGCCCTCGCTGGAGGCGAGCATCTCGACCGTGACCAGGGCGATCCAGCCCTTGGTCAGGGCGAAGCGCACGCCGGTGAAGATGCTCGGCAGCGCCGCCGGCAGGATCACCCGCCGCAGCCGCTGCGGCAGGCTGAAGCGGTACACCCGGGCCACCTCCAGGTAGCTCTGCGGGATGTTGCGCAGGCCGGCGAAGGTGTTGATGGCCATGGGCACCAGCACCGCCTTGGCGATCACCAGGTACTTGAGGGCCTCGTCGATGCCCACCAGCATCATCAGCAGCGGAATCCAGCCGAGCACCGGCACCTGGCTGAAGGCCTGGAACAGCGGCCACAGATAGGCCTCGGCCCGGCGCGACAGGCCCATCAGCAGGCCGAGGGCGAGGCCCAGGACGCCGCCGATGAGGGAGCCGATCAGCACCCGCTGCAGGCTGATCGACAGCTCCGCCCAGAGGTCGCCGCTGCGGGCCAGCTCGACCAGGGTCTCCAGCACCCGCTGCGGCGGCGGCAGGATCTGCGCCGACACCCAGTGGCGGGCGACGGCGACGTGCCAGAGCAGCAGCAGAAACAGCGGCAACAGCAGGCCGAGCCCCTTGCCGGCCAGCCAGCGCAGCGGCCGGGCCAGGCCCGACCAGGGCTGCAGCGCCAGGGGCGGGGCGATGTTCGCGGTTTGGGCGGTGGTCATGGAGCGGTCCTCCGGGCGGAAAGGAAAGCGCAGCGGCCACGCAGCAGCGGCGGCAGCAGAAACGCCAGCAGCGGCGGAACCAGCAGCAGGAACAGGTGTTGCAGACCCAGCTGCTCGCCGAGCAGGCCGCCCAGCAGGCAACCGCTCATGCTCCCGGCCGGGCCGATCAGCGAGGACAGCCCGGCGATGCGGCCGTGGCCCAGGCGCATGCCGAAGCGCGCGTAACTGGACAGCGTGCCGATCTGCAGGGTGCCCAGGCCGGCGCCCAGCACCAGGCCGGCGGCCCAGAGCAGCAGCGGCTGGTGGGTCAGGCCGAGGCCGAGCAGCGCGGCGGCGCAGAGCAGCAGGCTGACGGCGAAGCTGGCCTGGCCGCGGCTGCCGAACAGGCGGCCGAGGAAGAACAGGGCGAAGATGTAGGCGAGGCCGTGGCCGCCGAGCAGCGCGGCGGCCTGCTGCGCGCTCCAGCCGAAGTCCTGCACGGTGATGGCGACGATGAAGAAGGAGAAGAACATCGCCGTGGCCTGCACCGTGAAGTCCAGCAGGCAGTTGTCGCGCAGCTCCGCGTCCTGGCGCAGCAGGGCCAGTTGGCGGCCGACCGCGGCCAGGCTGAGCGGCTCGGCCTGCCGGCGCGGCGCCGGATCGGCGCGCAGGGCCAGCGGCGCCAGCAGGATCGGCACCAGGAAGGCCAGGCCGACCAGGCTCCAGCTGCCCGCCGGGCCACGCCAGTCGGCCAGCAGCGCCGCCAGGGCCGGGCCGATCAGCAGCATGCCGATCATCTGCGAGCCGCGGAACCAGCCGGCGCGGGCCTCGCCCATCTGCGCCAGCTGCTGCATGAACACGGTGTTCAGCGAGACCAGCCGGCAGGGCATGCACAGCCCGACGATCAGGGTCAGCGCCAGCAGGTAGAGCGGCTGCGGCACCAGCGGCACCAACTGGTAGATCCCGCCGGCCAGCAGGCTGCCGAGGCAGAACAGACGCACTGGGCCGAGGCGCTCCACCAGCACCCCGCAGGGCAGGCTGGTGACCAGCAGGCCGGCGGTCTGCGCCCCGGCGATCAGGCCCAGCTCCAGCGGCGACGACTCCAGGCTGATGGCGTAGAGCGCGGTGGCGACCTTGGCCAGGCCCAGGCCGATGCCGGCCAGGGTCGCCAGCAGGATCACGCTGGCCAGGTTGGGTCGCTGCGCCGCTGCGGCGGTGGTTCCGCTCATGGCCGCCTCACCGGGTCACGGGACGGTTGTCGGCGTCGTAGGCCGGCCACAGCTGCTGCAGGCCGAGCCGTTCGATGGCGGCGTCGACGTACTTCGGCTCGATCCAGCCGTCCACGTCGACGTCGTTGCGGATCAGGCCCAGTTCCCGGGATTCCCGGGCGGTGGCGCGGTAGCGGTCGATGAAGAAGGCGTCCAGGCGCGGCGAATAGTTGCGCAGGAACGACTGCCCCTGGTGCAGCTGGCGCAGCGCCTCGACCGAGGTCCCCGAGTTGGCCCAGAGCGCCAGGGCGGCTTCGCGGTTGGCATCGTCTGCGACCCAGGCGGCGGACTTGACCAGGCCGTCGACGACCTTCTGCACAATCTGCGGATGGCGCTGCTCGAACTCGCCGCGCACCAGCACGTGGGCCTGGCGGCTGATCTTCGGATCGACCGCGCGGGCGTCGTAGACGATCCGTCCGATGCCTTTACCCTGCAGCTCGAACGCCTCCGGGCCGAGCCAGCTGCCGTCCACGTCCTTGGCCGTCAGGGCGGCCTGGGCGGTGGCCGAGTCCATGTTGACGATGCGGAAATCGCGCTCCGTCAGCCCCTCATGGCGAAGCGCGCGCAGGGCGGTCAGGTGGCCGTTGGTGCCCTTGAACAGCGACACGCGCTTGCCCTTGAGGTCCTGGATGCTGCGCGCCGGGGAGTCGGCCGGCACCACCAGGTAGAGCGAGCTGAGCAGGCGGTCGGCGCTGATCAGGCGGGTGTCGAGGCCGCCGGCCTTGCCGACCACCGCCGGCAGGTCGCCCTGCATGGAGAAATCCAGCTGGCGGTTGGCCAGCGCCTCGTTCACCGCCGGGCCGGCGCCTTTGAAGTAGATCCATTCGACCTTGACGTTGTCCGCTGCCAGCTCGTCCTCGATGGTCCGGCGCTGGTGGGCCAGCTCCGAGGTGTTGTCCGGGCCGTAGGGCACGCCGCCCTTGCCGATGGTGGCCATGCCGAAGCGGATCACCTGCGGAGCGTCCGCAGCGGCCGCCGGGGCGGTGCCCAGCCAGCTGCCGGCGAGCGCAGCGAGGAGGGGAAGGAGCAGCGTGCGTTTCATCGGTTGGCTTCCTGTTGCCTGATGCTGGACTGCCCCGTGCAGTCGTGGCGGGTGCAGGATGCTGTTGCAGGGGTTATGCCAACCGCTTCTATTTCTCCAAATTAAACATCGAAAAAGACATAACAGGCCCAGGGCCAGCGTTCTACCGGCCTCGCCGCGGCAGCGTCCCGTTCCGCCGGGCGGCGGCAGGGCTGCCGGCTGGTGGCGGGTACGGGCGCGCTGTGCAGATTCCGGCAGCGGGCGCCGCAGGCTGCCGGAAACGCCACAGCAGATGGCCACGGGCCATGAGCGATGGCGAAGGCCGGGATGCTGCTCGGTCGCTAGCGCAGGCTGGTCAGGGTGAGCACCAGACCCGAGGCGAGCAGCAGCCAGAGGACGAGATAGCGGAACTGCCGGTCGCTCACCCGCCGGTACAGGCGCGAGCCCAGGTGGGAGCCGAGCAGGGTGGCCGGCAGGCAGAGCAGGGCCAGCTCCCAGACCTGCCGGGTGAGCAGGCCCTGGCTGGCGTACAGGCCGAGGGCCACGCAGAGGATGCCGAGGTTGTAGGGCTGGTAGACCCCGCGCTGGGTATCGGCGCTCCAGCCGCGCAGGCCGCACCAGAGGGTCGGCAGGGGGCCGGACAGCCCGGCGATCCCGCCGAGGGCGCCGCCGCCGGCGCCGACCAGCCCGTCGGCCAGACGCCCGCCCCAGGCGGCGACGGTCGGCAGGCGGCGCAGGCCGAGCATCAGGCCGGTGTAGCCGATCAGCAGCAGGCCGAGCAGCACCTTGAAGGTCTGCACGTCCAGCACGCGCAGGGTGGCCACGCCCAGCGGCACGCCGGCGATCCCGCCGAGGAGGAACGGCCAGGCCCGCTCCCAGGCGAAGGCGCGGCGCACGCTGTAGAGGGATTGCAGCTGCCCGGCGACCGAGCAGATCACCACCAGGGCGGCGGCGATGGCCGGCTCCACGGCATGCAGCCAGAAGCCGAGGGCGGTCAGGCCGGTGCCGAAACCGGCCAGCCCGGTGACGAAGCCGCCGCTGAAAGCGCCGGCCAGGACGATCAGTTCGGTCTGCACGCGGGTGTTCTCCGTGGGTTCGCCGTTCGCCTCCAGCGGCCACGGACGGCCCGATATAAAAGGGCGGCCGGCCGGAATGCAAGCGCCCGCTCGAGGCGGGCGCGGCTCTGGGCCGGCGAAGGCTCGGAGCCCTGGCCGGGGCGGGGCTCAGCGGGCGGCGACGGGCTCGACCGGCCGGTTGTCGGCGTCGTAGCTCGGCCACAGCTGCTGCAGGCCGAGCTGCCGGATGGCGGCGTCGACGTACTTGGGTTCGATCCAGCGGTCCACGTCGACGTCCTTGCGGATCAGCCCCAGTTCCCGGGATTCCCGTACCGTGGCGCGGTAGCGGTCGACGAAGAAGGCGTCCAGGCGCGGCGAATAGCGGCGGGGGAAGGACTGGCCCTCCTGCTCGGCGCGCAGGGCCTCGACCGGCGTGCCGGAGTTGGCCCAGAGCCGGATCACGTCGTCGCGGTTGGCCGGCGCCGAGGCCCAGGCCGCGGTCTTCACCAGGGCGGTGACCACCTTCTGCACGATCTCCGGATGGCGCTGCTCGAACTCGCTGCGAACCAGCACGTGGCCCTGGCGGGTCAGCCGCGGGTCGACCGCGCGGGTGTCGTAGATGATCCGGCCGACGCCGGCGTTCTGCAGGTCGAAGGCCTTGACGTCGAACCAGGCGCCGTCGATGTCCTTGGCGGTCAGCGCCGCGGCCATGGTGGCGAAGTCCATGTTCAGGGTGCGGAAGTCGCGCTCGCCGAGCCCTTCGTGCTTGAGCGCGCGCAGCACCGCCAAGTGCAGGTTGGTGCCCTTGAACAGCGCCACGCGCTTGCCCTTGAGGTCGGCCAGGGTCTTGGCCGGGGAGTCGGCCGGCACCACCAGGTAGGTGGAGGTGAGCAGGTTGTCGGCGGTGATCAGCCGGGTGTCGAGGCCGCCGGCCTTGGCGACCACCGCCGGCAGGTCGCCCTGCACGGCGAAGTCCAGCTGGCGGTTGGCCAGCGCCTCGTTCACCGCCGGGCCGGCGCCCTTGAAGTAGTGCCACTCGACCCGGATACCCGGATCGTTCAGTTCCTCCTGGATGGCCTTGCGCTGGTCGGCCAGGCCGGCGACCCCGCTGCTGGCGAAGGGCACGCCGCCCTTGCCGACCTGGGCCACGCCGAAGCGGATCACCAGCGGATCGGGAGCCGCCAGCGAGGCGGCCGGCAGCAGGGCGCTGCCGAGCAGGCCGAACAGCAGCGAGGCCAGCAGATTCTTTTTCTTCATCTCGGTTTTCCTTTTCGCGGAAGAGGGCACGGGCAACAAGGCGACTCGCCTCTAATGCGAAATAGCAATTGGCTTGCCATTTTTTGAGAAGAAATGGTTATAGAGCCGTGCTGTCCCGCCGCCACGGCGGTCGCTGTCGAGCGGCACGCCGGCCGTTTCCGCTTTCGTGGCGCCAGCGCCGCGAGCCACTGTCGCGAATGGCGCAGCGCCTCGGCACGATCTGTCGAAATCCGCACAGCGCAGCGCCTGGGAGGCCCGTCCGAACACCGCGGCGCCGGGCCTGCGGCGGCTGGCACATATGCTGCTACTGCCGGGGAAAGCCGCATTCGGGAGGCAGGAGATGTCGCCCGGCGTTTTTTCACCCTAGGGAGCCGCAATGAGCCAGCGCCAACTTTCTCTGAACGCCTTTATCCTGCCCACCGGCCATCACATCGCCGCCTGGCGGCGGACGGACGTGCCCGAGCACGCCAACCACGACATCAAGAAATACATCCGCATCGCCCAGTCCGCCGAGGCGGCCAAGTTCGATGCGGTGTTCGTCTCCGATTCGGTGGCGGCGGCTTCGGGCAACGGCGGCAGCAGCCTGGAGGAACTGTCGCTGACCGCCCGCGGCACCCGCCTCGAACCCTTCACGCTGCTCGCGGCGCTGGCCGCGGTGACCGAGCGCATCGGCCTGATCGGCACCGTCAGCACCAGCTACAACGAGCCGTACCACCTGGCGCGCAAGTTCGCCTCGCTGGACTGGATCTCCCGCGGCCGCGCCGGCTGGAATCTGGTGACCTCCTCGGCGCCGGCCGAGGCGCTGAACTTCAACCAGGACCAGCTGCCGCCCCATGAGGAGCGCTACCAGCGGGCCGAGGAGTTCGTCGACGTGGTGCAGGGCCTGTGGGACAGCTGGGAAGACGACGCCTTCGTCCGCGACAAGGCCAGCGGCCAGTTCTTCGACCCGGGCAAGCTCCACGTGCTGAACCACAAGGGTCGGCACTTCCAGGTCCGCGGCCCGCTGAACGTGGCGCGGCCGCCGCAGGGCTACCCGGTGCTGGTGCAGGCCGGCTCCTCCGAGCCGGGACGGGAGATCGCCGCGCGCACCGCCGAGGCGATCTTCACCGCCCATCAGACCCTCGAGAGCGCCCAGGCCTTCTACGCCGACGTCAAGGGCCGGCTGGCGCGCTACGGCCGCCGCCCGGAGGAGCTGAAGATCCTGCCCGGCATCTTCCCGGTGGTCGGCAGCACCGAGGAGGAAGCCCAGGCCCGCTACCGCGGCCTGCAGGAACTTATCGACCCGCGGGTCGGGGTCAACCTGCTGAGCGGCCTGATCGGCGCCGATCTCTCCGGCTACGACCTCGACGGTCCGCTGCCGGAACTGGCCGCCACCAACCAGAACAAGAGTCGCCAGGCGTTGCTGCTCGACCTGGCCCGGCGCGAGCAGCTGAGCATCCGCGAGCTCTACCTGCGCATCGCCGGCGCCCGCGGCCACTGGACCGTGGTGGGGACGCCGGCGCAGATCGCCGACCGCATCCAGCAGTGGTTCGAACACGGCGCCGCCGACGGCTTCAACGTGCTGGCGCCCTGGCTGCCGGGCGGCCTCGACGAGTTCATCGCCCAGGTGGTGCCGGAGCTGCGCCGCCGCGGCCTGTTCCGCGAGGAGTACAGCGGCGCCACCCTGCGCGAGCACTTCGGTCTGGCCCGGCCGGAGAACCGGTACGTCCTGCAGCGCCAGCAGGACGTCGCGGTCTGAGCCGGCCGCCTACTCCCAAGCGCAAGGAGCGCCCATGTCCGTCGCCAGTCCCCATCGTTCCGAACTGCCTGCCGCCGAAGGGCTGCAGGTCCATCCGCTGTCCATCCATATCGGCGCGCGCATCGACGGCGTCGATCTCAAGCGGCCGCTCGGCGCAGCCCAGCGCGAGGCCATCCGGGCCGCGCTGCGGCGCTGGAAGGTACTGTTCTTCCACGACCAGCACCTCGACCACGAGCAGCACGTGGTGCTCGGCCGCCAGTTCGGCGAGCTGACCATCGGCCATCCGGTGTTCGGCTACGTCGAGGGCCATCCCGAGGTCTATTCGGTGGGGCGCGACCGCTTCCAGAGCCGCTTCAGCGACGAGCGTCTGGTGCGGCCGTGGAGCGGCTGGCACACCGACGTCACCGCCGCGGTCAACCCGCCGGCGGCGGCGATCCTGCGCGGCGCGGAGATCCCGCCCTACGGCGGCGACACCCAGTGGACCAACCTGGTGGCCGCCTACCAGGGCCTGTCGCCGACCCTGCGCGCCTTCGTCGATACCCTGCGCGGCGAGCACCGCTTCACCCCGCCCGAGGGCAGCTCGGCGCGCCCGGGGTTCACCGGGCCGCTGGCGGCGACCCCGCTGGTCAGCGAGCACCCGCTGGTGCGCGTGCATCCGGAAACCGGCGAGAAGGCCCTGTTCGTCAGCCCCGGCTTTCTCAAACGCATCGTCGGGCTGAGCCTGCGCGAGAGCGAGCAGCTGCTGGCGCTGCTGTTCGAGCATGCGATCCGTCCGGAATACACCGTGCGCTTCCGGTGGCGGCCCGGTTCGGTGGCGTTCTGGGACAACCGCGCCACTGCCCACCTGCCGCCGAGCGACATCTACGACAGCGACTTCCCGCGGCAGCTATACCGCATCACCCTGGTCGGCGACGTGCCGGTCGGCCCGGACGGCCGCCCGTCCCGCGCCATCGAGGGCGAGCCGGTGCTGGCGCATACGCGGGAGTGACATCGCACCCTGATCGCGGATGAATCCGTTCAGGCCGGCTCGGTGCCGGCCTGAGACGGAAACCGTAGGAGCGAATTCATTCGCGATAGGCGTTTTCCGCCAAGGCCGCCAGCGCGGATGGCTCCGTGCCCAGCATGCCGGCCTGGGAGTGGGCGCCGTAGCGGGCGCCGGGGGGCGGCGGGAGCAGGTCGTGGCGTTTCATCAGGGTCCGCAGGACGTGGCGGCTGATGCCCAGGCGGTCGGCGCTGTGCACTTGATTGAAGTGGTGCCGGCTCAGGGTGGTCTGCAGCAGCAGCGCCTCCCAGCGCGCCCAGAGGTCCTGCTGGGGATGGTCGAGCAGCTCCTGCAGTTGCTGGCGGATGCCCTGCCAGAGCTGTTCGGCCGAGGCGTCGTCGTTGGCCGGCGCGCCGCCCCGGAGCGGCGCCGTGCGGCGGCTGAACTGCAGGTGGCGGGCCTCGATCAGCGGGCCGCCGGCGAGCAGGGCGGCGCCCTGCAGGGTGTTCTCCAGTTCGCGGATGTTGCCCGGCCAGCTGTGCGCCAG
Organism: Azotobacter bryophylli; assembly: GCF_042643485.1. NCBI lineage: Bacteria > Pseudomonadati > Pseudomonadota > Gammaproteobacteria > Pseudomonadales > Pseudomonadaceae > Azotobacter > Azotobacter bryophylli. The sequence continues at coordinate 70,478 of NZ_JBHRSJ010000022.1, forward strand.
CAGCTTCTGCGCGGCCTCGTGGCTCAGCTGCGGCTGCGGGCGGTCGTGCTCGCGGGCGAAGTGGCCGAGGAAATGCTCGGCCAGCGGCAGGATGTCGCCGGTGCGGTCGCGCAGCGGCGGAATGCTCAGGGTGACGATGTTCAGCCGGTAGAACAGGTCCTCGCGAAAGCGCCCGGCGGCGATCGCCGATTGCAGGTCGACGTGGGTCGCGGTGACCACCCGCACGTCGATGGGGATCGGCCGGCGTCCGCCGACCCGCACCACCTCGCGCTCCTGCAGCACGCGCAGCAGCTTGACCTGCAGCGCCAGCGGCAGATCGCCGATCTCGTCGAGAAACAGGGTGCCGCCCTGGGCGGCCTCGAACCAGCCTTCGCGACGGCCGCTGGCGCCGGTGAAGGAGCCGGCCTCGTGACCGAAGAACTCGCTCTCGGCCAGGCTCTCGTTGATCGCCGCGCCGTTTACCGCGACGAACGGCCCCTTGCGCCCGCTGCACTTGTGCAGGTGGCGCGCCAGCAGTTCCTTGCCGGTGCCGGTCTCGCCCTGGATCAGGACCGGCACCGGACTGGCGGCGACCAGCTCGGCCTGGGCCAGGAGCTGCTGCGAGCGCGGATCGGCGAACAGCAGCGCCTTGGCCCGGATTTCCTCGCGGCTGTTTTCGTGGGGAGGCAGGGTCAGGACGGGGGCGTTCATGGCGGCCTCGTTATCAGGGGGCTAAGGGGTTGGGTTGGAAAATGACTCTAATCGGCCATGCATATGTTTAAAAATAATTAAAGTTGATTTGCTTATTCCATAACTACTGATTGGCGCCCCGGCCTTGCCGAGCTGCCGCAAAACCGCCAGAACGCGGCCCTGGCTGCGCAAAATCCAACAGTTGGCGGCGATCTGCCAGCGAAAAACCGGCATTTTCGTGTCTTGGAAGGATTGGCACGCATTCTGCTCCCTCCCTGTCAGCGCCGCAGAGGGCGGTATCGAAACGTCTCGACCGACAGGGAACCCCATGAGCAAGCGTCAACTGAGTCTGAATGCCTTCCTGATGTCCACCGGCCATCACGTCGCCGCCTGGCGCCACCCGGACGTGCCGGCCGGGGCCGAACTGGACTTCGGCGAATACCTCAAGGTGGCCCGGCTCGCCGAGGCGGCCAAGTTCGACGCGGTGTTCGTCGCCGACGGCATCGCCGTGGGCAAGGGCAGCAACGCCGCCGCCAGCGGCAACTTCGACACCGTGGCGAAGACCGCGCGGGCCTCGCACCTGGAACCCTTCACCCTGCTCTCGGCGCTGGCCGCGGTGACCGAGCGCATCGGCCTGATCGGCACCGTCAGCACCACCTACAACGAGCCGTACCATCTGGCACGCAAGTTCGCCTCGCTGGACTGGATCTCCGGCGGCCGCGCCGGCTGGAACCAGGTCACCTCCAACACCCCGGCCGAGGCCGCCAACTTCAACCGCGACGAGCACCCGGAGCACGCCCTGCGCTACGAGCGCGCCGGCGAGTTCCTCGACGTGGTCAAGGGCCTGTGGGACAGCTGGGAAGACGACGCCTTCGTCCGCGACAAGGCCAGCGGCCAGTTCTTCGACCCGGCCAAGCTCCACGTGCTGAACCACAAGGGCAAGCACTTCCAGGTCAAGGGGCCGCTGAACGTGGCACGGCCGCCGCAGGGCTATCCGGTGCTGGTGCAGGCCGGCTCCTCCGAGGCCGGCCGGGAAATCGCCGCGCGCAGCGCCGAGGCGATCTTCACCGCCCACCAGAGCCTGGAGAGCGCCCAGGCCTTCTACGCCGACGTCAAGGGCCGGCTGGCGCGCTACGGGCGCCGCCCCGAGGAGCTGAAGATTCTGCCGGGCATCCTGCCCATCGTCGGCCGTACGGAGGAGGAGGCGAGGGCGAAATACCAGAAGCTGCAGGACCTCATTCATCCGCAGGTCGGCCTGTCGCTGCTGTCGGGAATGATCGGCGCCGACCTTTCCGGCTACGACCTCGACGGCCCAGTGCCCCTCGATCTGCCGGAAACCAATGGAGGCAAGAGCCGCCAGGCGCTGCTGCTCGATTTGGCCGAGCGCGAGCAGCTGAGCATCCGCGAACTCTACCTGCGCATCGCCGGCGCCCGCGGCCACTGGACGGTGGTCGGCACCGGCACGCAGATCGCCGACCGCATCCAGCAATGGTTCGAGAACGGCGCCGCCGACGGCTTCAACGTCATGCCGCCGTGGCTGCCGGGCGGTCTGGAGGACTTCATCGAACTGGTGGTACCGGAGCTGCGCCGGCGCGGGCTGTTCCGCGAGGAGTACAGCGGCACCACTCTGCGCGAGCACTTCGGCCTGGCCCGGCCGGAAAACCAGTACCTGCCGCAGCGCCGCCAGCGCGCCGCGAGCTAAGCCCCATCCATCGAGGCCGCATCAGCGGCCGACCCGACCAACCAGCGTATCGGCACCACTGCCAGGGAGAGAATCCATGAGCCTGACCATCCAACCCCTAACCGGCCGCATCGGCGCCATCGTCAGCGGCGTGCGCCTGACCGAGCTGAGCGACGAGCAGTTCGCCGAACTGAACCGGGCGCTGCTCGAACACAAGGCGCTGTTCCTGCGCGACCAGCACCTGACCGACGACGAGCAGGAAGCCTTCGGCCGCCGCTTCGGCGAGCTGGTGGTGCATCCGACCGTGCACAGTGCGGACAACACCGCCGGTATCCTCGACGTGGATTCCGAGCGCTCGCGGGCCAATTCCTGGCACACCGACATCACCTTCGTCGCCGACTACCCGAAGATCACCATCCTGCGCGGCGAGGTGATCCCCGAAGCCGGCGGCGACACCGTGTTCGCCAACACCGTCAGCGCCTACCGCGACCTGCCCGAGCCGCTGCAGCGGCTGGCCGACGGCCTGTGGGTGCGCCACACCAACGACTACGACTATGCCGCACCCAAGCAGATCGAGGTGGCGGCCAACAAGCGCTTCCGCGAGGAGTTCACCTCCACCCTCTACGAGACCGAGCACCCGCTGGTGCGCGTGCACCCGGAAACCGGCGAGAAGGCCCTGGTGCTCGGCCACTTCGCGCAGCGGATCGTCGGGCTGAACTCGCGGGATTCGCGGGCGCTGCTGGACCTGTTCCAGTCCCATATCGTCAGGCTGGAGAACATCGTGCGCTGGCGCTGGAGCGAAGGCGACGTGGCCCTGTGGGACAACCGCGCGACCCAGCACATCGCCGTCGACGACTACGGCAGCGCCCGCCGCATCGTGCGCCGCAGCACCGTGCTCGGCGAGATCCCGGTGTCGGTCTCCGGCGAGAGCAGCCGGGCGATCAAGCCGTCGCCGGACAGCCGCATCCCGCGCAGCGAAGCGGACAAGCAGGAACTGAGGAAGGCCGGCTAGGCGGCCTTCCTCCGTAGGAACCGAACGCAGGGAAGCGTGAGGCAGGAAGCTTGGCGTGCGTGCAGGGCGCGAAGGAGCGTGCCCTGCCGCACATTCATTCACCGGAGCGGTCAGAGCGACTGACCACTCCCCGGAAGAGGTATCGCATGAGCGTTCTGTACGTTTCCCTCGGCGCCTGCTCGCTGGCCGCCCACAGTCTGGTATACGAGCTGGATCTGCCGATCCGCGTCGAGCCGGTGCCCCTGCGCACGCCGGAATCGCCGATCAATCGCATCAATCCGTTGCGCCGCGTGCCGGCGCTGCAGCTGGACGACGGCACCCTGATCACCGAGAACAGCGCGATCCTGCCCTATCTGGCCGACCTGCGCCCCGAGGCCGGGCTGTTCGCCCCGGTCGGCAACGTCGAGCGGGCGCTGATCCAGAGCTGGATCGGCTATCTGGCCAGCGAGGTCCACGTCGGCGGCTTCCGTCCGTTCAACCGTCCGGAACGCTACTCGGCCGACGAGAGCGCCCACCCGGGCATCCGCGCCAAGGCCAGCGAACAGCTGCACCAGGCGCTGGCCCACGTCGAGCACCACCTGAACGACCGCCAATGGCTGGTGGGCGAGCGCTACACTATCGCCGACGCCTACCTAGGCGTGTTCGCCGGCTGGCTGCCGCGCCTGGGCGAAGCCTTCGCCGATCTGCCCAACCTGGCCCGCGCCCGCGAGGCCTTCCAGGCCCGCCCGGCGACCCAGCAGGCGCTGGCCGCCGAAAGCCTGCGCTGATTCCGTCGCGCCCGCACAGCCCGGTTAATGCCGGCCGCCGCGGGCGCGCTGGCGATTCCCTTTTCCTCATCAGGAGCATCCGATGCTTTACCGCCCACTCGGCAGGACCGGCCTCCAAGTCAGCGCGCTGGCGCTCGGCAGCATGACCTGGGGCGAGCAGAACGACGAGGCCGACGCCTTCGCCCAGATCGACCGGGCCCGCGCCGCCGGCATCAACTTCATCGACACCGCCGAGCTCTATCCCGTACCGCCCCGCGCCGCCACCTGCGGCGCCACCGAAACCATCATCGGCCGCTACTTCCAGCGCCACGGCGGGCGCGAGTGCTGGGTCCTCGCCAGCAAGGCCGCGGCCCCGGGCAATGGCGTCACCCACATCCGCGGCGGGCGCAACCACTTCGACCGGGCCAACCTCACCGCCGCCCTGGACGCCAGCCTCAAGCGCCTGCAGACCGACTACCTCGACCTCTACCAGCTGCATTGGCCGGACCGGCCGACCAACTTCTTCGGTCAGCTCGGCTACCGCCATGAGCCGGAGACGCCGTTCACCCCGATCGAGGAAACCCTGGAGGTGCTGGCCGACCTGGTGAAGAGCGGCAAGGTGCGCCATATCGGCCTGTCCAACGAGACGCCCTGGGGCGTGCAGCGCTTCCTGCACCTGGCCGAGACCCGCGGCTGGCCGCGCGTGGTATCGATCCAGAACCCCTACAACCTGCTCAACCGCAGCTTCGAGGTGGGCCTTGCGGAGATCGCCATCCGTGAACAGGTGGGCCTGCTGGCCTATTCGCCGCTGGCCTTCGGCCTGCTCTCCGGCAAGTACGAGAACGGCGCGCAGCCGCCCAGGGCGCGGCTGACCCTGTTCGAGCGCTTCCAGCGCTACAACAACCCGCAGGCACGCCGGGCCGCCAGCGCCTACGTCGCCCTGGCCCGCGAGCACGGCGTGGACCCGGCGCAGCTGGCGCTGGCCTACGTCACCGGCCGGCCGTTCGTGACCAGCACCATCATCGGTGCGACGACACTGGAGCAGCTGGAGAGCAACCTCGCCAGCATCGACCTGCAACCGAGCGAGGAGCTGCTGGCCGGCATCGAGTGCATCCACGTCGGGCAGCCCAATCCGGCGCCCTGAGGGCGCCCATGGCCGGCGGGCGGGCCTTCAGGCGATGACGAGCGACAGCAGCTCGTCGGCGCTCCGGCACATCTTCACGCCCGGCAGGCCTTCCAGCTGCTCCGGGTAGGTATAGCCCCAGGAAACCGCCGCGAAATCCAGCCCCAGCTCGTCCGCCGCTTCCGCATCGCGGATCTCGTCGCCGACGCACAGGACGTCGGCGGGCGATACCCCGGCCGCCTTGATGACCGCGCGGGTCTTCGGCCGCTTGCCGAAGAGGGAGGCCCCACAGCCGAAGTGGTCGATCAGACCGAGCCGCCCGGCACCCAGCACCAGCTCGACATTTGCCCGCGAATTGGAAGTGACGATGGCGACCTGCACGCCTTCGGCTTTCAGGGTCCGCAGCACGGTCTCAATCCCGTCGAACAGCCCGACTCCAGCGATGCGCTCGCGCATCAGCTCCTGCATGTGCCTGGCCACCAGCGGCAGCTTCCACCAGGGCACCCCGGTCTCGGCGATGATCTCGCGCGCACCGCACCCCCTCAGCCGCTGCAGATCGCACTGCGACGCGCCCCGGAAGCCATGGCGCCCGGCGGCGACCTCCCACACCTCGAGGAAGGTCGCAAACGAATCCGCCAGGGTTCCGTCGAAATCGAAGATCACGAGCTTGTACTTCAGCAAACCGCCTCCGGGCTGGTTGTTCAACGTCGAGGCCAAAGGGCGACCGCGGTAGGCGGGCGTCCAGAGGGCAGGGCGGGGATTCTAGGCCGAGTCGGGGAGGCAATCGAGCGTGGTAATCGGGTGCTGAACTTGTGGCGAGGGGGAGGGCAATGCTGGAACGGCTTGAGCGCCTCGGTGCGGTTCAACCGGTGACTGCGATTCTCAGGGGCGTGGCTTGCGGCCCGGCGACATGACGACCCAGCGAGGCCAGCTTTCAGGTATTGCTTTCCCGGCCTTTCTCAACGCACTCCAGATATAAACGCAAACCGGAGCCGCGAATGCGATGGCCGCGATCAGGAGCGGCACCTTAAAAACCGCAACGCAAAACACCGCGATAAGCAGAGCCAAAAAGCCGATTGCATACAGCCATAGCTCGAAGTGCCAAGGGCCACCCTCCGAAGGATGAATGTTGTAACGCAGTGTGGCTTGGCAGTTAGGGCAGCGAATATGGAGTCCGCCCAGATAGCGGCCTTTCAGTTCGATGCGGCAGGAGGGGCAATGGCTGTCCATAAAATTTACCGTCTACTCTGCTGAGCGGGTTTTTGACGAGTTCGCTGCGTGTGCACTTGATGCAAAATTGGATTGCACTTTTTCCATTTTTTTGGCGTATTTTTCGTGATTATTCAGGTGATTACTCTCGACATTATCCACCTGGAAAAATTTGAAAGCTCAAACAAAATCCAACTCCAAAGCACAATCGATAGCGATAGATAACCTCCGCCCCAAATAGCTAAGAATGTCCTTTTCTCGGATGCTGCCTGAAAGAAAGCATAAGAGCGATGAAGCTCATTGATTGGAAGCACTTGAAAAATAGGAAGAAGAACCACGAGTAATGCAAGCAGAAAGGAAGAGCATCTATAGAATTTGCCTTTGTCTTGCAGTTTGTTGAATGCATTCATGTTGAGTTTTGAGAATGCAATAATTATGCTTGAGGCAAATGATAAAACTATGGAAAGGAAATATGTCGTTGCCAAAGCTAAGGGGTGCTTTGACGATCGTGACATTGATGCTACATCCGCCATGGTAGAAGAAGCCTTATAAACAATGCTCCATAAATAACTATCGGAGACGGGCGGGGCTATAAAGGCAGAAAAGACTGTTATAAATAGGCAGAAAAGTAAACTTTTTCTCGCAAAGCCAATGCTAAATATAGGAAGAAATATGCTGTCCCTGGTGGCTTCTTGCATCTTAAATCCTTTTGGTTTCACCGTTGTAAGCTGATAGGCAGTCAAAAGTGTAGCTTTAGGCTGCTCATCGAGCGAAATTGAGCGTGCCGTTAAATGGTTCTTGCGGTGGCCGTGGTCCGGTGGAGTGATTTTTTGATGGTGATCTCACTTGTTGTTGCCGCCCTGCTTGCCAAACGCTGGCTTTAATGCGTCCGAAAGATCATCTTCTATGATTTGCAGGACCTCATTTGTGACGTCGTATTGCTTCACAGTTACTTGGTACTTGCCGTTGAACCAATGGCTTAAATGAAGCGCATAGGTGCCTTTGTTTCCTTGGCCCATATGCTGCTCAATTCTCTTCTTCACGCCCGTAGTGGAGGAGCCCACGTACATAACCCTAGATGGAGCATTAAGTTTTGCACAGGCCCGTTCCTTTTTTTCTTTATAGCGAGAGAACGCCAAAAATGTTTCTTCAGGGTTGCCGCCCTGCTCCTCAATTATGTATATGGCTTTCTGAACGCCATCTAGTGCGGATAGGTCATCCACCTCTGTTATTTTTGATGGGAGTGCTGCCTTCGCGGTCTTGCAGTTCTCAATAAGCTTGTCGATGTAGGACATGTTCTTTATCACCGCTACATATTCATTCAAGCTTACCCGGGAAGCGGTAGACTTGCATAAATAGTTAGGCTTGTTGTTGATTGTCAAGGTGAGTTCAAGCCGAGTTGTTCAGGCAGATCAGGAATGCCTAGCAGTAGTAACTGCGTCAATGAATGCTTGGCGCTTTCTTGTGGACGCATCGAGAATTACAGTAGCGATCTCCTCAAGCGTCTTCACATCGTCTCTTCCGTGCAGGAGGAATCACGTTGCTCAATGTGCCTGACGACTATGACTAAGGCTCTAGCTAATGTATCCATGGCTCTAACTGGCCTAACGATTTAGCTAGCGGGCAGGAAAAAGCGTAGCTTTTCACTGTCCAGCGAACGAAGTTAAGCGCATTGTTAGGTGCGTACCTCACACTGCTCAAAGGCTTTAGCCACTATAGGCTGAAATTGCTTATAACTGAATCCATTTCCCGATGGGTGCTTGACGTACGCATACACCACGCCGTTAATTTCAGGCGGCAAATAAGTCTTAAGCTTTTGGCCAAGTACGACGATAAGCTGAGGGGCAAGCTCTGTAACGGTTTGAATGAAAGGCTCTGCCCCTTGCTCCCACTGACTCTGCGATGGTCTTAGCCTCGATGTGGTTCCTACAAATTCTTGCACGAAATTATAGAAAGCCACTTTATCCCAGAATTCCCTTCGCTTTGAGCTTGGTATGTGACCACGATTTTTATCAAGGCTCACTAATCTTTGGGTTGTAGAAAAGAAGTGGCTTCGCTTGGTCTGCCCATATTTATTGATGATTGCAGAAGTGAATCCTGATCGCTCTGGAGGCGCGCCGTAATGGGACTCGCCCAATATAAGAACACGGACTCCGTTGAGGCCGTTCTGATATTGGCTTCCTACCCAAGGATCAAAATTACGCATTTAAGCACCTAATTACTTCATACATCAGTTGGTGTATAACTCCCGAGCTGACATAAGCGAACTTCATCTTCGGAAGGCACACTCAGCCGTATCTCAGCACAGAAATACCAAAGCTATCAAATTGCCATCGCAATATCGAGTGTCTTCTTCTGCCTGCTCCACGCCAAATGCCACATGAGCATCATCAATCGCCCGAGCCGGATACAAACCCGGGTCAGCACAAATTTAGAGCTGCTAACAAAACTCCAGACAGAAGGCCCACGATCGCCGCCAGCTCTGCCGCGCAAAGTGACGGTTATAGGTTTTGTTAGCGGCTCTTAATTGACTGGTCATCAGCGACGAAGAGGCGATCAGGTTCGAGACAGAAAGCAGCCGCCCCACACACGGGGCGACTCTCCCCGCATGCAGGCCGGTCCGGACTACTTCGGCTGGGCCGTTTCGGCGCCGTTATGCAGCCAGGGCAGGCTGTAGAGGCGCTCGTTGTTGGCGTTGGACTTTTTGATCTGCTCGCGTACCGCCGGGGATTGCTGGTACAGGCGGATGAAGCGCTGGAGGCGGGGGGCGTCGGCGTTGTCGGTGCGGGCGACGAAGCGGATGGCGTAGTAGAGGTCGTCGACGCCGGAGAACAGCAGGGCGCTGCCCGGGTCGAGGGTGCCGGCGGCGGCGAAGTGGCCGGGGTAGCCCTGGGCGAGGTCCACGTCGTCGATGGCGCGGACCAGTTGCGGGCCGTCGATTTCCACCAGCTTCAGATGCCTGGGGTTGTCGACGATGTCGCCGAGGCGGGCGCGGGGGCCGACGCCCTCGCGCAGGCGGATCAGCCCGGCTTTTTCCAAAAGCTGCAGGCCGCGGCCCTGGTTGACCGGGTCGTTGGCCACCGCCACCCGCGCGCCCTCCTTGAGTTCGGCGAAGCTCTTGATGCGGGTGGAGTAGAGACCGACGTTGCTGAGGATGCCGATCCCCACCGCCCGGAGCGGGTAGCCGCTTTCCCGGACGGCGTTGTCGAGGAAGGCCTGGTGCTGGAAGTAGTTGGCGTCCAGGTCCTTGCTGGCCAGCGCCAGGTTCGGCGCGGTCCAGTCGCTGAACTCCACCACCTCCACTTCCAGGCCCTGCCGACCGGCTTCCTGCGCCGCCACGTGCACCGAGTCGGCCAGCGGGCCGGGGGTGACGCCGATCTTCAGCGCCGCGGCCTGGGCTGCGACGCTGAAGGCCAGGGCGCCGAGCAGGCCGGCGCCGGCGCGCAGGAGGGCGCGGCGTTTCATGCCGGCTCTCCCTGCGCGGCCGGGGCGGGGACGTGGCGGTGGGCGGCGGCCGGGTGGCGCGCCGGCAGGCGGTCGCCCTGGCCGAACAGTTTCTGCCGCAGGCTGCCCTCGGCGTAGGCGGTCTTGTACGAGCCGCGGTTCTGCAGCTCGGGGATCACCAGGTCGATGAAGTCCTCGTAGCTTTCCGGGGTGACGGTGCGCGACAGGTTGAAGCCGTCGATGCCCACCTCGTTGGCCCAGGATTCCAGCTCGTCGGCTACCTGCTGGGCGTCGCCGACCAGGGTCGGGTAGCGGCTGCCGAGGCGGAAGCGTTCGAGCAGCTTGCGCCGGGTCATGGCGTTGGCCTGGGCGGTCTGGGCGGCGGACTGGATGGCGTTGCCGCGGCTGTAGTCGATCGGCTCGTCCAGGCCGTAGCGGGCGAAGTCGACGTTGACGCTGCTGGCGAAGTGGGCGAGGCCGGCCTCGGCGCTGGCGTAGTGCCAATAATCGTCGAACTTCTCCTGGGCCTCGCGGGCGGTGGCGCCGACCACCGCGGCGATGCCGGCGTAGATCTTGATGTCGTCCGGCCGGCGGCCGGCCTGCACCGCCTGGGCGCGCAGGTTCTGCACCAGCTGGCGGGTGGTTTCCTTGTCCTGGGCGCTGATGAAGATGGCCTCGGCGTGGCGCGCGGCGAACTGCTGGCCGCGCGCCGAGGTGCCGGCCTGGAACAGCAGCGGGGTGCGCTGGATCGACGGCTCGCACAGGTGGTAACCGTCGAGCCGGTAGTAGGGGCCTTCGTGGTGGATGCGGTGGACCTTGGCCGGGTCGGCGAACACCCGGGCGGCCTTGTCGCGGCGCGCGGCGCCGTCTTCCCAGCTGCCTTCCCAGAGCTTGTAGACCAGCTCCAGGTAGTCGTCGGCGCGCTCGTAGCGCTCGTCGTGGGGGATCTGTCCCTGCAGGCCCATGGCCCGGGCGCCGCTGTCCAGGTAGCCGGTGACGATGTTCCAGCCGATGCGCCCGCGGGTCAGGTGGTCCAGCGTCGACATGCGCCGGGCGAACAGGTAGGGCGGCTCGTAGCTGAGGTTGGAGGTGATGCCGAAGCCCAGGTGTTTGGTGGCGGCGGCCATGGCCGAGACCAGCAGCAGCGGGTCGTTGACCGGCAGCTGGATGGACTCGCGCAGGGTCAGGTCGATGGAGTGCTGGTAGACGTCGTAGACGCCGACGATGTCGGCGATGAACAGCCCGTCGAACAGGCCGCGCTCCAGCAGCCTGGCCAGGTCGGTCCAGTACTCGATGGTGTTGTAGTCCACCGAGTTGTCCCGCGGGTGGGTCCAGAGGCCGTGGTTGATGTGGCCCACGCAGTTCATGTTGAACGCATTGAGCAGGATCTGCTTCTTCGCCATGTCAGAGCGCTCCGTGCCGCGGGGGCAGCTTGTCGTTGAGGTAGTAGTTGCCGACCGCGTGGAACTTCCAGCGCACCGGGTCGTGCAGGGTGTGGGTGCGGGCGTTGCGCCAGTAGCGGTCGAGGTTGTGCTCGCTCAGGCTGGCGACGCTGCCGCCCAGCTCGAACAGCCGCGATCCGGCCTTGAGGGCGATTTCGGTGGTCAGCACGCGGGCTTCGGCCACCGCCACCGAGGCCGCGGCCACGCTGCGCTCGTCCGGCGCCGACTGGGAAGCGTCGAGCACCCGGCCGGCGCGGCGCAGCAGGGCCTCGGCGGCCTTCAGGCGCACGGCCAGGTCGCCGACCCGCTCCAGGGTCAGCGGATCGTCGGTGGCCTTGTCCTGGGGCGCGTCGATCCACGGCCGGGTATGGCGGCGGACGAACTCCAGGGTGGCGGCGTAGGCGCCCCTGGCCATGCCCAGGTCGAGGGCGGCGTGGATGATCTGGGCCAGCGGGCCGATGGTGCTGGGGCTGTCGAAGGAGGCCTGGAACGGCACCACCCAGTCGGCCTGCACGTGCACGTCGTCGAACTGCACCGAGCCGCTGCCGGTCACCCGCTGGCCGAAGCCGTCCCAGTCGTCGGTGATGGTGACGCCGCGGCTCTGGCGCGGGACGAAGGCGAGCCAGCCGGTGCCGCTCTCGTCGACCGCCAGGGTCGGAATCCAGTGGGCGAACAGCGAGCCGGTGCAGTAGAACTTGCGGCCGTCGATGCGGAAGCCGCCGTGCTTGCGGTCGGGGCTCAGGCGGGTGCGGCGGACGAAGTCCTTGTGGCCGATCTCGGCCAGGGCGTTGCCGAAGCGCTGGCCTTCCAGGGCCTGGTAGAAGAAGAAGCTCTTCTGTTCTTCGCTGCCGCCGACGCGCAGCACCTCCAGCGAATAGAAATGGTTCTGCGGGATGTGCGCCAGGGAGCTGTCGGCGGCGGCGAGGATGCTCACCACCTCGGCCAGGGTGACGTTGGAGACGCCGGCGCCGCCGTACTGCTTGGGCACGCTGATGCCCCACAGGCCGCTGCGCGAGAAGCGCTCGATCTCAGCCCAGGGCAGGCGGCGCTCGCGGTCGCGCCGGGCGGCCTCGACGGCGAACTCGGCCGCCAGTTCGCGGGCCACGGCGAGGGCCTCGGCATCGTCGCGGATCACCCTGACGCTGCCGGGGATGGGCGTGGTCAGGGGCGCGGAAAGGTTGTTGGACTGGCTCATGGATGGACTTCCTCAGTTCCACTGATGGCGGCGGGGCAGCACGCCGTTGAGTTCGTAGTTGCCGACCAGGTGGTATTTCCAGCGCACCGGGTCGTGCAGGGTGTGGGTGCGGGCGTTGCGCCAGTGGCGGTCCAGGTTGTGGACGCTGCGGGTGGCGGCGGTGCCGGCCAGCTCGAACAGCTTCTCGCTGGCCTCCAGGGCCAGTTCGGTGGTCAGGACCTTGGCCGCCGCCACCGCCACCGAGGCCTCGGCGCTGGATTCGGCGGTGATCGGCTCGCGGGAGACGCGGTCGAGGGTGCGGCCGGCGTCGTGCAGCACCTCGATGGCGGCGTGCAGGTCGATCTGCAGGCGGCCGACCGCCTGGATGATGTAGGGGTCGTCGCTGGCGCGCTCGCCGCCGAAGTCCATCCACGGCCGCGAACGCTCGCGGACGAAGGCCAGGGTGTCGTCGATGGCGGCCTGGGCGATGCCGGCGTCGATGGCCGCCTGCAGCAGCTGGGAGATCGGCCCGGGCAGCCCCGGGCGGTTAGCCAGTTGCCAGGCCGGCAGGACGTTGGCCGGGTCCACTTCCACGTTGTCGAAGACCACCGTGCCGCTGGCGGTGGTGCGCTGGCCGATGCCCGACCAGTCGTCCACCACGCTCACGCCGGGGGCGTGGCGCGGCACCCAGGCCAGGATCGATCGGTCCTCGGCGTCCAGGGCGCGGGTCGGAATCCAGTGGGCGAACAGCGCGCCGGTGGAGTAGAAGCGGGTGCCGCTCAGGCGCAGCTTGCCGCCGTCCGCACCGAGGCGGGCGGTCTGCTGCAGGATGGTCCGGGTGCCGCGCTCGGGGCCGGCGTTGCCGAAGCGCTGGCCGGCCAGCACGCGGGAGTAGACCCAGCGCTTCTGCGCCGGGCTGGCCAGTTCGTCGACCACGGCGAGCACGCCGTACTGGTTCTGCGGGATCTGCCCGAGGGCCGGGTCGGCCGCGCAGAGGATGCGGAACACCTCGGCCAGGGTGACGTAGGACACCTCGGCGCCGCCGTAGGCGCGCGGCACGCGGATGCCGCCGAGGCCGCTCTGCGAGTAGAGGTCCAACTCGTCCCAGGGCAGGCGGCGCTCGCGGTCGCGCTCGGCGGCCCCGGCGACGAAGACCTTGGCCAGGGCCTGGGCCACCTCGATGGCCTCGGCGTCGCTGCGGATCACCCGCACGCTGGCCGGATCGAGCAGGCGTGGACGGGGCCCTTCGGCCGTTTCGGGCGTAGCCGCCCCCGTTACCGCGGCGAGGCGGCGTTGCTGAATGTCGCTCATGGTTGCTCCAGAGGGCGTCCGCGCGGGACGCCGGATCGATGGGTCGGGCGGATCAGATCCGCTTGTTGAGACGCAAGGCGAGGCGGTCGCCGCCGAGCTGGATCAGGCTCACCAGCAGCACCAGCAGCACGATCACGGTGAGCATCACCTGGGTGTCGAAGCGCTGGTAGCCGTAGCGGTAGGCGAGATCGCCCAGCCCGCCGGCGCCGATGGCCCCGGCCACCGCCGAGGCGTTGATCATGCTCACCAGGGTGATGGTGAAGCCGGCCACGATGCCCGGCCGGGCCTCCGGCAGCAGCACGTGCCAGACGATGTGCCAGCGCCGGCAGCCCATGGCCTGGGCGGCCTCGATCAGGCCGCGGTCCACCTCGCGCAGGCTGACTTCGGCGATGCGCGCGAAGAACGGCGTGCTGGCCACGGTCAGCGGCACCACCGCGGCCCAAACGCCGTAGCTGGTGCCGACGATCAGGCGGGTGAAGGGGATCAGCGCGACCATCAGGATCAGGAAGGGGATCGAACGCAGCACGTTGACCACGCTGCCGATCGCGCCGTTGGCCCAGCGCGCCTCGAAGATGCCGTCGCGGGCGCTGGTCACCAGGAACAGCGCCAGCGGGATGCCCAGCAGCAGGGTGACCAGGGCCGAGGCGCCGATCATCAGCAGGGTGTCCCAGGCGCCCTGCAGCAGGCGGTCAACGAGCAGCGGCGACATAGCCCAGTCCTCCCACCTTGTCGGCCAGCTCCCTGGCCCGTTCGATGATCGCCGCCTCCGGCTCGCGGGAATCCACGCTGAGCAGCAGATGGCCCTGGGCGCGGCCCTGGATGCGGTCGATGCCGCCGTGCAGCAGGCGCGTGCCGGTGCCCAGGGTCCGGGCGATGGCCGAGAGGTCCGGCTCGCGCAGGCTGGCGCCGGTGAAGTGCAGGTCGAGCAGCAGGGCGCTGTGCTCGCCGTTCGGCTTCTGGCGGATGCGGCCGATCAGGTCTTCCGGCAGGTCGTGCTGGCGGGTGCCGAGCAGGGTGCGGGTGACCTCGTGGCGCGGGTCGCCGAACACCCGCCAGACCGGGCCTTCCTCGACCACCCGGCCGCGCTCGAGCACCACCACGCGCTGGCAGATCTCGTGGATCACCTCCATCTCGTGGGTGATGAGAACGATGGTGAGGCCGAGGCGGCGGTTGATGTCGCGCAGCAGGGCGAGGATCGCCTGGGTGCTCTCCGGGTCGAGGGCCGAGGTGGCCTCGTCGCAGAGCAGGATCTCCGGGTCGTGGACCAGCGCGCGGGCGATGCCGACCCGCTGCTTCTGCCCGCCGGAGAGCTGCGCCGGATAGACGTCGCGCTTCTCGGCCAGGCCCACCAGGTCGAGCAGCTGATCGACCCGCCGCTCGATCTCGCCAGGCCGCCAGCCGGCCACCTTGAGCGGCAGGGCGACGTTCTCCCGCACGGTCTTGGCCGACATCAGGTTGAAGTGCTGGAAGATCATGCCGACCCGCCGGCGCAGCTCGACCAGCAGGTCCTCGTCGTAGTCGCCGATGTCCACGCCGTCGATCAGCACCCGGCCGCCGCTGGGCTGCTCCAGGCGGTTGAGGGTGCGCAAGAGCGACGACTTGCCGGCGCCGCTGCGGCCGATGATGCCGAAGATCTCGCCGCGCTGGATGTTCAGGTTGATGTTCGCCAGGGCCTGCTCCGGGGCGCCGGGGTAGGTCTTGCACAGCGCTTCCAGACGGATGTGGGTGGCGGCCTGCTCGATGTCGGCTGCGTAACGGCCCATGGCGTCATTCCTCCCAGCCCGGCGTGTAGAGCTTGCCCTGGGTGCGGTCGAGGGCGGCGCGGACCACCGGGGAGCTCTGGTAGACCTTGATGAACCGGCGCAGGCGCTCGTCGTTCTGGCCTTCCGGACGGGTGACGAACTGGATGGCGTAGATCTTCCGGTCCTGGCCGTCGAAGATCAGCGCGCTCTCCGGGTCGATGGTGCCGGCCAGCTTCAGGTAGTGCGGCATGCCCTGGGCCAGGTCCACGTCGTCCAGGGCGCGGGCCAGCTGCACGGCCTCCAGCTCGATGATCCGGATCTGCTTCGGGTTCTCGACGATGTCGGCCACCGTGGTCTCGAAGCCGGTGCCGGGCTTGAGCTTGATCAGCCCGGCCTTCTCCAGCAGCTGCAGGCCGCGGGCGCCGTTGACCGCGTCGCCGGCGATGGCGACCTTGGCGCCCACCGGCAGCTCATCGAGGCTCCTGTACTTCTTCGAGTAGAGGCCGATGTTGTTGATCACTCCCGGGGCGACCGGCTTGAGGTCGAAGCCGCCTTCCTTGTTGGCGTTGGTCAGGAAGGGGATGTGCTGGTAGTAGTTGGCGTCGATGTCGCCCTGGGCCAGGGTCACGTTCGGCGTTTTCCAGTCGCTGAATTCCACCAGCTCCACCGCGACGCCCTGCTTGGCGGCTTCCGCCGCGGCGACTTCCAGCACCGGCATGAAGGCGGCGGTGGAACCGAGCTTGAGCGGCTGGTCGCTGGCGGCCTGGGCCACCCCCAGCGCCGAGCCGGCCACGGCGGCCAGGGCCAACGACCTGATCCATCGGCCGGCGAGACGGGCCAGAGAATATTCACGCTGCATATACAACTCCTGGATTCGCAAGGGTCCGTGTTCGGAAGAGTCCGTGTGAATCCGGAAGGGCAAGTTCGGTGCCAGCTCCGCGAAGGCCGCGGAATCCGGGCTCCGCGGCGGGTTTGGCCGGGTCGCGCCGGGCGGGGCGCGCTGTCGCAATCGCGGGTGTTCTGTTAGCCCGCTGTTGCTGCGGCAACAGTTGGCCGGCGAACGGCCGTCTGGAGGGCCGGTTCGCCCGTTTCCGCGGGCGCAAGGCCGGGGATTTCCGGCAACTGTTGGATATTCGACAGTTTGCCGGGCAGCTGTCGGCCCCGGGACAGCTGCGCTGCCGACAGTCGGGACGGGATGCCGGTATCCGTGGTTTTTATTCTTTCATATCAATGAGTTATCGATGTTTTTCCGATCTGGCGCAGCTCTTGCTCTGTCCGTAGCCAGGTAATTGCCAAGCGTGCGAAGGAAATTCAGAGATGACAGTCGATACCAGCCGCAGATCGGTCCTCAAGAAACTGGCCCTGTTCGGCACCGCCGGCGCCGCCAGTCTCGTGCTGCCGGGTTGCTGGGACAAGCAGCAGGGCGGCGCCGCCAAGTCGGCCGCCGCGCCCGCCGTGGTCAAGAGCGTCGGCGACGCGGTGGTGGAATTCAAATATCCGGACAACCCGGCCTTCGACCTGGTCTATCTGGCCGAGTCGCTGGGCTACTTCGAGGGAACCCGGGCGCGGCCGAAGTACGTCGGCAAGATCGCCGCGCCGCAGATCATTCCGCTGGTGGGCACCGGGGAGCTGGACTTCGGCATGCGCATGGTGCCGCTGGTGATCTCGGCGCTGGCCAGCGGGCTGGATATCAAGGTGGTGTCCGCCGGCGGCAAGACCCTGGAGGAAGCCCCGCACATGAAGTACTTCGTGCGTCGGGACTCGGCGATCCGCTCGCCCAAGGACCTGGAAGGCAAGACCGTCGGCTTCAACAGCTTCGGCGCCTGCGCCGAGTTCGTCACCAAGACCTACCTGCGCCAGCACGGCGTGGACGTGAACAAGATCAACTGGCTGGTGGTGCCGGACAACCAGAGCGAGCAGACCCTGGCGACCGGCAACATCGACCTGGCGATCATCCATCCGCCGCATTCCGGCGGCGCCGAGCAGAACCCGGCGCTGCTGCGGCTGTGGAGCGACTACGACCTGGACCGCGGCCTCGGCGGCATGGCGCCGTACAGCGCGCACGGGCGCTTCCTGCGCGAACATCCGGAAGCCACCCGCGACGTGGTTCAGGCCATCGCCCGGGCGGCCAACTGGGTCAACGCCAACCCGGAGGAGGCGCGCAAGATCACCGCCCAGCGCATCGGCATGGACCTGGGCAAGGTGGAGCGCTACGCCTACGTGGAGAACCTGGTGATCACCGAGCCGCCGATCCAGTACTACATCGACATCCTCGAAGCCGAGGGCAAGATCCCGCGCGGCAAGATCAAGGTGAAGGACGTCTACACCAACGAGTTCAACCCCTTCGCCGGCCAGCCGGCCTGAGGTGCGCAGCGTGAGCAGCAAGATCGTGGCGCGCGACCTGCGCATGGAGTTCAGCGCGAAGAACGAGAGCGGCCAGGCCGAGCGGGTGGTCGCCCTGGCGGACTTCGACCTGGAGGTGCGCGACGGCGAGTTCCTCTCCGTGCTCGGCCCCTCCGGCTGCGGCAAGTCGACCTTCCTCAGCATCCTCGCCGGCCTCGCCGAGAAGAGCGGCGGCAGCATCCGCATCGACGGCAAGCCGCTGGAGGGCATCAACGCCAACCAGGGCGTGGTGTTCCAGGGCTACGCGCTGTTCCCCTGGCGCACGGTGCTGGAGAACATCGAGGTGGGCCTGGAGATCCGCGGCGTGGGCAAGGCCGAGCGGCGCGAGCGGGCCCGCGAGTACCTGGAGCTGGTGGGCCTCAACGGCTTCGGCGGACGCTACCCGCACGAGATCTCCGGGGGCATGCGCCAGCGCGTGGCCATCGCCCGCTCGCTGGTCTACCAGCCCGACGTGCTGCTGATGGACGAGCCCTTCGCCGCCCTCGACGCGCAGACCCGCGAGATCCTCCAGGCCGAGCTGCTGCGCATCTGGGACCGGCACAAGAAGACCATCGTGTTCATCACCCACAGCCTCGACGAGGCGATCTTCCTCTCCGACCGGATCGCGGTGATGACCCACCGGCCGGGGCGGGTCAAGGAGATCATCGAGGTGCCCCTGCCGCGCCCGCGGCCGGCCGAGGTGCGCAACTCCGAGGAATTCGTCCACCTGCGCCAGCGCGCCTGGGAGGTGCTCAAGGACGAGGTGCGCTTCGCCAACGCCCCGGTGCCGGCGCCGACCTCGGTGCGCGCCGCCGACTGGCCGGCCAGCGCGCAGACCGCCGAGATCAAGGGTTAGGGAGTTTTCATGAAGTTTTCGCTGAATCTCGCCGGGCTCCTCGAGCGCAGCCTCGGCATTCTGGTCTTCCTGCTGCTCTGGGAGCTGCTGCCGCGCCTGGGGCTGGTCAACAGCGGCTATCTCAGCCCGCCGTCGGCGATCCTGCAGACGATCTGGGAGCTGGCCGTCTCCGGCGCGCTGTTCAAGCATCTGGAGGCCAGCCTGTATCGCTCCCTGGCCGGCCTGCTGCTGGCCATCGTCAGCGGGGTGAGCCTGGGTCTGCTGATGGGCTGGTTCGCCCGGCTGGAGGCGCTGGTCGATCCGCTGCTGCAGTTCTTCCGGCAGACCTCGGCGCTGGCGCTGTTCCCGGTATTCATCCTGTTCTTCGGCATCGGCGAGCTGTCCAAGGTGGCGATCATCTTCTGGGCCGCGTTCTGGCCGATCCTGCTCAGCACCATCAGCGGAGTGAAGCAGGTGGACAAACTGCTGATCGACTCGGCCCGCTCCATGGGCGCCTCGCGCGGCTTCCTGTTCTACAAGGTGGTGCTGCCGGCCGCCTCGCCGTCGATCTTCACCGGCATCCGCCTGGCCGGCGCCTACTGCGTCACCGCCCTGGTCGCCGCGGAGATGATCGGCGCGCACTCGGGGCTGGGCTTCCTCACCCTGAACTCCCAGGAGGTGTTCCAGGTGTCCAGCATGTACGCCGGCATCCTCCTGCTGGCGCTGGTGGGGCTGCTGCTGAACTTCGTCCTGGCCCTGGTCGAGCGGCGCTTCACCCGCTGGCGCAAGGGGCTGACCCACAATGCCTGAGGCCCTGGCGCCGCCGTTGCCGCCGGCGCGCCGGCCGGCTTCCGGCTGGCTGCGTCAGCTGGCGACCGGACTGGCCCTGGCCGCTCTGCTGGCGCTCGCCGCCCTCGGCGACCTGGGCTGGGACTGGCGCCTGCGCTTCTGGACCGGCACCGCCCACCCCAGCGAGCTGTCGCCGGGGCCACTCTTCGAGGCGGCGCGTTCGCGCGGCCGGCTGCTGGTCGGCGTGCGCGAATACCCGCGGCCGGCGCTGCCCGGTACGCCGGTCCGGCCGGAGCCGGACCTGCTCGACGCGGCGCTGGCGCGGGCGCTGGGCGATTACCTGAACCTGCCGGTTGAGCTGGTCGGCCTGCCGCCCGCCGAGCGCGATGCGGCGCTGGCCGAGGGGCGGGTCGACCTGCTGATCGCCGGCGCCGCGCAGCAGCCAGGCGGCACCGATCTGCCGGTTGCGGCCCGCCGGACCGAGGGCGCGCTGCTCGCCCTGCGCGGGCTGGCCCTGGCCGCCGACGCGCCGCTCAAGGGGCACAGCGTGTGCCTCGCCGAGGGCAGCCCGTACCGCCGCGAACTCGCCGAGCGGCACGGCGCCCGGGTGCGGGCCTATCCCTCGTCCATCCGTGCCATCGGCGCCTTCCTCGCCGGGGAGTGCGCGGCGCTGGCGGAGGAGGCGAGCCTCGCCGGCTGGCTGCTGCAGCAGCCGGACTGGCGCTTCTACCGCCGCCTGCCGCTGGCCCTCGAGCCTGAGGCCATCGGCCACGTGCGCCTGCCAGCCGCCGAGCCGCAGAGCCGCCGCTGGCTGGCGGCTGCCCTGGCCGAATGGCGGCGCAGCGGCGCCCAGGACGCCGCGCTGGACCAGCGCCTCGGCGAGCTGAGCCTGGACGTGCTCAAGCTCGGCGCCGGCCTGACCTGTCACTGAACTCCCTTCGAGATAGAGCCCTACCGCCATGAATCCGGATCTGGACACCCTGCTGGAACGAATCGGCGCCACCGCCGTCGAGCGAGACGCCCGCGGCGGTCACGCCGCCGAGGAGAAGGCCCTGCTGCGCGAAGCCGGCCTGCTGCTCTGGTCGATACCGCGCGAGCACGGCGGCCTCGGCCGGCCCTGGGCGGAGATCTACGCCCTGGTGCGCCGGGTCGCCGCCGTCGACAGCTCGCTGGCCCACGTGCTGGCCTTCCATCACCTGCAGGTCGCCACCGTGCTGATCTACGGCAACGACGAGCAGCAGCGCCGCCTGCTCGGCCACACCGCCGAGCACCAGTGCTGGTGGGGCAACGGCATGAACCCGCTGGACCGTCGCCTGCTGGCCCGGCGCAGCGCCGCCGGCCTCACGCTCGACGGCTGCAAGTCGTTCTGCTCGGGCACCGTCGGCTCGCACTTCATGACCCTCTCGGCGGTGCTCGACGGGGCGCCGCAGCCGCTGCTGGCGGTGGTCTCCACCGAGCACCCGGGGGTGCGCATCCTCGACGACTGGGACCCCATCGGCCAGCGCCAGACCGACAGCAACTCGGTGGCCTTCGAGCAGGTGCCGCTGGAGGAGCGCAACGTGCTGCGCGCCCCGGAGGTGCCGCCGACGCCGTTCCACACCCTGCGCAACTGCTTCGCCCAGCTGGTGCTGGTCAACCTCTACCTGGGCATCGCCGAAGGCGCCTTCGCCGAGGCGCGCCGCTTCGCCCGGACCCAGGCGCGGCCCTGGCTGGCCTCGGCGGCGCAGCACGCCACCGACGATCCCTTCACCCAGAACCGCTTCGGCGAGATGCACGTGCAGATCGCCGCCGCCCGCGCCCTGGCCGACCGCGCCGCGGCACTGATCGAGCGGGCCTTCGCCTGCGGCCCGGCGCTGACCGCCGGGGAGCGCGCCGAGGTGGCGGTGGCGGTGGCCGAGGCCAAGGTGCTGGCCCACCGCTCCGGGTTGTACGCCAGCCAGGAGCTGTTCGAGGTGGTCGGCGCGCGCGGGACCCGGGCGGCGCTGGGCTTCGACCGCTTCTGGCGCAACGTGCGCACCCACACCCTGCACGACCCCATCGACTACAAGCTGAACATGCTCGGCCGCTGGGCCCTCAAGGACGAGGCGCCCGATCCGCTGAACTATTCCTGAGCGCCCGGCGGGCCGGCAACCTGCGACTGGCCGGTAGTAGTACGCTGCTGCCCTGCGGCGCCCCGAGCTGTACTCTATGCGCCCGTTTCGTTGTCTTGCAGGGCGTTGAGCTATGTCGTTGATGCAACTGGTCGCCGAGTACGGCTACCTGGCGGTGTTCCTGGGAGCCTTGCTGGAGGGGGAAACCGTGCTGGTGCTGGCCGGCTACGCCGCGCACCAGGGTTATCTGTCCCTCCCGCTGGTGGTGGTCACGGCCCTCTGCGCCGGGGCGCTGGGCGATCAGGGCTTCTTCCTGGTCGGCCGGCGCTACGGCACGGCGCTGCTGCAGCGCTATCCGAAGCTGGAAGCCGGCGCACAGCGCGTCGACCGCATGCTGGTGCGCTTCCAGACCCCGGTGATCCTCGGCATCCGCTTCATGTACGGCCTGCGCGTCGCCGGGCCCATCGCCCTCGGCATGAGCGCGGTGCCGACCTGGCGCTTCGTGCTGTTCAACCTGATCGGCGCGGCGATCTGGGCGCCGCTGGTGGTCGGCACCGGCTACCTGTTCGGCCAGACCCTGGAGTGGGTGTTCGCCGACATCAGGCGTTACGAGGAAGCCGCGGTGCTGACCATCGTCGGCGTGGCCGTGGCCTTCGCCCTGTTCCGTCGCCTGCGGCGGCACGTCCGATAGCCGACCGCAGCGCCTGCCACCGCCCGGCAACTGTCGGGCGCGCAACAGCGGATGAACAATCTGTTCCGTGCCGATCATCCGCACGCCGCTCTTTTCGTACATCTCCCTGATTTGCCGCGAGTTTCCCAGCTGGCACGGGTTCTGCCCGGCTGTTTGCCGCCGGCTGCGTCGTCTCTGCACGACGCTGGCCGCCCATCCGCACATCGGCAGCCTCAGGGAGAAGCCCATGCCCCGCGAAATCCGCCTCAATGCCTTCGAGATGAACTGCGTCGGGCATCAGTCCCCCGGCCTCTGGGCGCACCCGCGCGACCGCGCCTGGCAGTACAAGGACCTGGAATACTGGACCGAGCTGGCCAGACTGCTGGAGCGCGGCAAGTTCGACGGCATCTTCATCGCCGACGTGATCGGCATCTACGACGTGCTGGGCGGCAACGGCGAGGCGGCGCTGCGCCAGTCCACCCAGGTGCCGGTCAACGACCCGCTGGCGCTGATCACCCCGATGGCGCTGGTCTCCGAGCACCTCGGCTTCGGCCTGACGGCCTCGCTTTCCTTCGAGCACCCGTATCCGTTCGCCCGCCGCCTCTCCACCCTCGACCACCTGACCCGCGGCCGCATCGGCTGGAACATCGTCACCTCCTACCTCGACAGCGGCGCGCGCAACCTCGGCCAGCAGGCGCTGAAGGACCACGACGCGCGCTACGACTACGCCGACGAGTACCTGGAGGTGATCTACAAGCTGCTGGAAGGCAGCTGGGAAGAGGGCGCGGTGGTGCGCGACCGCGAGCGCCGTCTGTTCACCGAGCCGGCCAAAGTCCACGAGATCGGGCACGTCGGCAAGCACTTCCAGGTGCCCGGCATCCACCTCTGCGAACCCTCGCCGCAGCGCACCCCGGTGCTCTACCAGGCCGGCGCCTCCAGCCGCGGCAAGCAGTTCGCCGCCGAGCACGCCGAATGCGTGTTCGTCGCCGCGCCGTCGAAGAGCATCCTCAAGAAGACCGTCGCCGACATCCGCCGGCGCGCCGAGGAAGCGGGGCGCGACCCGCGCAAGGTGCTGATCTTCAACCTGCAGACGGTGATCGTCGGCGAAACCGACGCCGCCGCCCAGGCCAAGTGGCGCGACTATAAGCAGTACGCCAGCTACGAGGGCGCGCTGGCGCTGATCTCCGGCTGGACCGGCATCGACTTCGGCCAGTACCGGCCCGACCAGGTGCTCGAGCACATCCACACCAACGCCATCCAGTCGGCGGTGGAGGCCTTCTCCAGCGCCGACCCGAACCGCACCTGGACGGTCCGGGAGCTGGCCGACTGGGTCGGCATCGGCGGCTTCGGTCCGCTGATCGTCGGCAGCGCGCAGACCGTGGCCGACGAGCTGCAGAGCTGGGTCGAGGACACCGACGTGGACGGCTTCAACCTGGCCTACGCGGTGACTCCGGAAACCTTCGTCGATGTGGTCGAGCTGCTGGTCCCCGAGCTGCAGAAGCGCGGCGCGTTCAAGACCGAATACGCCCCCGGCACCCTGCGCGAGAAGCTGTTCGGGGAAGGCCCGCGCCTGCCGGCCAGCCACCCGGCCGCCGGCTATCGCGACCTCGCGGCGCTGGAGGCCGGGCGCCGTGGCGCAACGGCCGGCGCATGAAGCGAACCCAGGAGAACGGAAGATGAACGAACAGGCACGTATTACAGCGATGGAAGATGCGGACGCGGTGGAAATCCCGTGGGAGTTCGACGGGCCGGTGGCGCCCGACTCCCCGGAACTGGAGCGGCTGCTGGCGGAGATCGCCCTGGACGCCGAAGCGCGGCGTCGGCCCGGCCGGGAAGGCCACCCGTGGAAGGCCCTGGGGCTGATCCGCAAGGCCCGGCTCGGCGCCCTGCGCCTGCCGCACGAAAGCGGCGGCGCCGGGGCCAGCCTGCGCCAGCTGTTCCAGGTGGTCATCCGCCTGGCCGAGGCCGACCCGGACGTGGCCCACATCCTGCGCGCCCACTACCTGCTGGTCGACGAGTTCCTCCGCGCCCCGGCCGGCCCGGTGCGCGACGCCCGGCTCGCCCGCGCCGCGGCGGGCGAACTGTTCGGCAACGCCTACACCGAGCTGTCGGCGAAGGCGGTCGGCAACTACCAGTTCGACACCCGCCTGACCCCGGAGGGCGACGGCTACCGGCTCGACGGCACCAAGTACTTCAGCACCGGCACCCTGTACGCCGACTGGGTCTACGTGACCGCCTCCGGTCCGGAGGGCAGCTGCATCGGCGCGGTGATCCCGACCGACCGGGAAGGGGTGAGCATCGAGGACGACTGGGACGGCATCGGCCAGAAGCACACCGGCAGCGGCACCACCCACTTCGACAACGTCCGCGTCGAGCGCGACGAGGTGACCCAGCGCAGCACCGAGACCCAGTTCAACGCCCTGGCCCAGCTCTACCTGCACGCCATCGTCGCCGGCATCCTGCGCAACGTGGTCGGCGATGCCGCGGCGCTGCTGCACAGCCGCGTGCGCACCTTCAGCCACGCCGCCACCGAACGCGCCCCGGAAGACCCGCAACTGCTGCAGGTGGTCGGCTCCCTCTCCAGCAGCGCCTTCGCTGCCGAAGCCATCGTCCTGGCCGCCGCCGACGCCCAGGACCGCGCCTTCGCCGCGGCCGTCCGCCAGGGCCGGGTCGGCGTCGCCCTCGGCCACGCCGCTTCCCTGAGCGCGGCCCAGGCCAAGGTCAGCATCGATCAACTGGCCCTGCAGGCCGCCACCCAGCTCTTCGACGTCGGCGGCGCCTCCGCCGCCCGCCAATCCGCCAACCTCGACCGCCACTGGCGCAACATCCGCACCCTGGCCTCCCACAACCCCACCGTCTACAAGGCCCGGGCCATCGGCGACTACGTGGTGAACGGGCGGGAATTGCCGAGGAATGCGTATTTCTGAGGGGGGGCCGCCGGGAGTGCGCCCGGCTGTCGCCGATACGGGGCGCACTCCGGGGGACATGCATCTCATCCGGTGGGCAGGGCGGCCAATGTGGAGGACGTCGCGTCCCAGATCGTTCTTGACGAACGCCGGCGGTTTTTCGACAGCCTGTCAGTCTCAACTCGTGTCTATCGCCGGCTCGTCCCATGGATGCTGAATGGGCGTTCGGCAGGGAGCGGGCAGAGAGCCTCGATATTGGGGTGGCATTTTGATAGCTTCGGCATGTCTGTGCTGGGATATTCCAGAGCGTGTCTTCCGCAGGTGAAGCTGGCTTATGTCAGTTCGTGAGTTATACACCAAGTGGTGTATTGCGATGTGATAGTGGGACGCGTAACAGTAGTTAAATTTCAAAGAGGCTTTCATGCGGTATCCAAGAATATTTGTATCCATGCTGTGGAAGATCTTTCCTTACTTTATATTGGTCGTTTCGGGTGTGTTTTTATGGTGGTATTTGGATGGGGTTGGAAATGGCTATGCCGGGATATTTGATTCGTTAGCTAGTGGTATTATTAGTGGTCTGATTACTGCGCTATTGCTTTTTGTTTTTACAATATTATGGCGGAAAAATGTAGAGCCATGGTTTGAGAATCTTCTTTATCAAGATGTCTGCATAGAAGGAGAGTGGTCCGGAATATTGATACCATATCTTGGTTTGGAGGATTTGGATCGTGTCGCCAAGAGAACTGCCTGGAGAAGATTTCAAGAGCGCCTTAGAAAGGAGAGGGCAGCTGAGCGAGGAGAGCCGGTTCCAGCTCTGGCCGTCAACGACCGTGGTGAAAGAAAGGAGGTGAGCGCCGAATTAATTTTTCATCGTGACACGGAACAACAAACTGATACGACTCACGAAACGGAAAAACATATAAAAATAGCGATAGGCTCGGTTCCAATTATAATTAGGGTTGAAATTATTCGGGTTGGTCATAGAATTAGTGGGCGTATTATTGAGGTTGGTGGTGCTAGTAAGGTTCATACGTACACGATATCAGGAGCTTTTAAGAATTTAATACTTGCAGGTTCTTATGAGACTTGCAGTAGAGATCATATAGATCGTGGTGCGCTATCTTTAATGTTGAAAAATAACGGAAAGGTGTTTGAGGGGTTCTTTTCGTCATATAGTGATAATCAGCACAAAATTATGCCTATGCAGTGCATACTTAAAAAGAAAAATCACTTGACCGATGATGTGGGCGGCATTTAGCAAGTTATTTAGCGGGGCGTTGCAAGCTATGTTGGCGACTCCGCTAGTTAAAATTCAACATGGTATTACTATGGAGGTTCTTCTGTTTTTTCTGATCGTACCCACGCTCCTGCGTGGGTACGCACTTCCCGTTGTTCCTGTTGCGGACATGTAGAGCCCAGAGGCTGGGCTCCCACGCGGGAGCCTAAAACCATCGGATTTGTTCTCTCCCCCCCGCAAGAAGCTTTCCCTGCCATTTCTTTCAATCCTCCAACAACACCTTCGCCAGCCTCTCCGCATGCTGGCGCAGTTCCGGCACCGCCGTGCTTTCCCAGTGGCTCGCCCGCAGCATGGGGCTGAGCAGGAACAGTCTGGAGTGCGCCCGGCCCTGGTCGTCGAGCAGGCGGAAGTCGTCGGTGAGCAGGCCGAGGCGGTTGGCGTCCTGCTGGATCTGGCCGCGGTCGAGGAGGGTGGCGAGCAGCGGTTCGCCGACGCGGCGCAGGTCGGAGCAGGGGCCGGTGCAGTTGATCAGGTAGTCGAAGGTGCTGTGTTGGACATCGCTCCCGCCGCGCGGGCGGATGCCGACGGTGAGGCCGGCGTCTTCGCGGCGAGCGCCCACCGCCCGGCCGGCCTGGATCTGCAGCTGGCCGCTGCGGATCAGGCCCTGGATGCGTTCGGCCACCGGCGGGGCGGCGCGGTGGCGGTGGACGTCCCAGTAGGGCTGCAGGTGCTGCAGGAAGCGCCGGCGTTCGTCGTCGTCGAGGTTGTGCCAGAGCGCCGGGGTGATCGGGCGCAGGGCGGCCATGGCGTCGCGCCAGTCGTGCCCCTGGCCGGCGGCGTCGCGGACGAAGGCGCGGATCGCCGCTAGCAGCTCGCCCAGGTGCCGGGGCCGGAGCAGCGTTTCCGGTAGCGGCGGCAGGTCCGGATGGCGGCTGTTGTGCCGGTGGGCGTGGGGCAGCAGCGCGCGCCGCGAGAGCGCTAGCAGCGGGCCCTGGTGGCCGCGGTCCTGCAGAGCCAGGGCCATGTCGTACATGGTCAGGCCGGTGCCGAGCAGCAGCACGCGGGCCGTGGCGGGGATGGCCTCCAGAGCGCCTTCCCGCCAGGGATCGCGGATGTAGCGCGGGTCGGCGTCCAGAGCGCCCAGGCCGGCCGGGGTGGTCGGGGCGAAGTTGCCGGTGGCGATCACGGTGCGGTCGGCTCCCAGCCGCTCTCCATCGTCCAGCCGCAGCTGTTGGCCAGCGGCGTCTTCCCGGATGTCGAGCACCTGCCGCTGCAGGCTGGCGAAACCGACTTGCGCGGCCTTGCCGGCGATGGCCTGCCGCAGCCGTTCCTGCAGGTAGTCGCCGTAGAGGCTGCGCGGCAGGAAGTCGCCGCCGCTCGCCGTGGGCAGGCGCTGGCGGGCGAAATCGAGGAAGTCGCCGTCGCGGTCGGGGAACAGGCTCATGCGTTCGGCCGGCACGTTGAGTATGTGGCTGGCCGAGCGGGTGCCGTAGGCCAGGCCGCGGGCGAACTGGCCGGAGCGGTTGATCAGGGTGAGGCTCAGGGGTTTGCGTGCCTGGCGCAGCAGTTGGATGGCCAGGGCGGTGCCGCAGAATCCGCTGCCGATGATTGCGATGCGATCCATGGTGTCTCCATGCGGGTCGCCCGGCGGGGCGGGCGAGTTCGGTTCGGGGGCCCGGTCGGGCGCGCGTGGCGCCGAGTCGTAACGGGCCGGCCCTCCGTCTACAAGATCCGGGCCAGAGGATAACCGCTCGTCCCTCGACCCGGCGCAGGATCGCTTCGCACGAATTGTCGCAGGCGGGTGGCGGGGCGAGGGTACGGCCGCCGATCCGGCCCGTCGCCGGGTAGAATGGCCGGCTCACCGATGGGGGCTGTCATGCTTGGCGTTACCGACTACGGCGCGTTCGTTATCTCGTTCATCGTGCTTCTGGCGATTCCCGGCCCGGGGAACTTCGCCCTGCTCACCTCGACCAGCAAGGGCGGGATCAGGGGCGGCCTGGCCGCCACCCTGGGGGTGATCCTCGGCGATCAGGTGCTGCTGTGGCTGGCGGTGGCCGGGGTCGCGGCGCTGCTCGCCGCCTATCCCGCCGCGCTGCATACCCTGCAGTGGCTGGGGGCGGCCTACCTGGCTTGGCTGGGCGGGCGGATGCTGCTGGCCAAGCCGGGCAGCGCGCCGCCGCTGCAGATCCAGCCGCACCACTACCTGCGCCAGACCATGACGATCACCCTGCTCAATCCCAAGGCGATCATGTTCTACATGGCCTTCTTCCCGCTGTTCGTCGACCCGCTGCACCACCGCGGGCTGACCACCTTCGCCTTCATGGCCCTGACCATCGCGGTGCTGACCTTCCTCTACGGCGTTCTGGCGGTGACGCTCACCCACTGCCTGGCCTCGCGCCTGCGCGCCAACCCGGCGATCTCGCGCGGTCTGGAGCGGCTCGCCGGGCTGTGCCTGATCGGTTTCGGGGTGAAGCTGGCCGCCTCGCTCTAGCCGCGCCGGGCCGCCCGGGTCAGCGCCTGCGGCGGCAGGACGGAGAGCTTCTCCCGGGGCACCAGCAGGATGTTCTGGTAGGTGCGCGCCGGGTCGAAGCGGTAGAGCCTGGCCGCTTCCTCGCGGAAGGTGCGCACCAGCGAGCGTTGCAGCTTGCCCAAGGGGCCCTTGGGGTAGGCCTTGCGCGCGTAGTTGCTCTCGATGACGAAGACCCGGTAGTCCGGGAAGATGGTCGGCAGGCCGCCGCGTTCGGCGAAGGCGCGCAGGATGTCGGCCGACTTGTACTCCATCATCAGGATCGGGCGGAAGGCGGCGAGGATGCCGCGCAGACCGTCCAGCACCTTGGGCTCGTGGCTCTCCACGTCGATCTTGATGAAGTCGATCCGCTCGATGCCCGGATTGGCCTTCAGCCAGTCGTCGCCGCGGACCAGCTTGACCGTCTCGGCATGGGCCCTGGCGCTCGGTTTCTCCAGACTGGAGGTGCCGATGTTGCCGGTGTCGTCCACGTAGATCTCGGCCTTCGCCTCGCGGTCGGAAAGGCCGAGGTTGAAGCAGCGCACGTTGCCGACGCCGTTGCTGCGGACGTTGTTCTCCAGCAGCTCGAAGATCTCGCCGACCGGCTCGAAGGCGAAAACCCGGGCCGCCTTGAGCGAGAAGTACAGGCTGTGGTTGCCGATGTTGGCGCCGACGTCGAGCACCACCGCATCCGGAATCCGCTCCAGGATGCTGCCGAGCAGTTGCAGGGCGTTCTTCTCGTAGATGCCGGAAGACTTGATCTGCCGGGTGATGTGGTCGCCGCGGAAGGCTTTCAGGATATGGCCGCTCGAAGTCCTCACGACTTCCACGGGGCGCTGAGCGAGCAGGGCATGGGTCATGGGCTAGTCCTTTAGTCGATGATGGCGAATCGGCGTGAGCCGCGCGTCGCTCGGTCGAACCCGGGCCCTCCATGGCTCCTATCCGAACGCGACGTTCTATTGCAGAGAGTAGACCACGGCGGTGGCGGCATGTTGCCCCGCCAGCGACGTCATGCCGCGACACTTTCCCGCGCCTGCGCCGCGGCGGCTCCGGGCGCCGGCGAGGCGTCCTCGAAGCGGTCGACCCGGCGCAGGGTCTTGAAGCCCCACATCCAGCCGCCGACCACCCCCAGGGTGCAGAGGCTGCCGAGCACCGCCGCCGGCACCGCGCCGAGCCAGGCCGCGCTGCTGCCGGCGCGGAACTCGCCCAGCTCGTTGGAGGAGCCGATGAACAGCATGTTCACCGCGTTGACCCGGCCGCGCATGGCGTCCGGGGTGGAGAACTGGACCAGCGAGGAGCGGATGTACATGCTCACCATGTCGGCGCCGCCGGCCACCAGCAGGGCGGCGAAGGACAGCCAGAACAGGTCGGACAGGGCGAACACCAGGTTGGCCAGGCCGAACACGGCCACCGCGGCGAACATGGTCAGGCCGACGCGGCGGTCGAACGGCCTGAGGCTCAGGTAGAAGCCCACCGAGACCTCGCCGATGGCCATGGCGCTGCGCAGGGCGCCGAGGCCTGCCGGGCCGACCTTCAGCACTTCGTGGGCGTAGATCGGCAGCAGGGCGACCACGCCGCCGAGCAGCACGGCGAACAGGTCCAGGGAAATGGTGCCGAGGATGATCGGCCGTGAGCGCACGAAGCGGATGCCGGCGGTGAAGCGTCCCCAGGCCGAGCCTTCCGGCTTCTGCATCTGCTCCGCGTAGCGCACCGGCACGAAGGTCAGCAGCAGCACGCCGCCGACGAAGCAGACCAGGCACAGGGCGAAGGTCAGGCTGCCGCCGCCCAGGGCGTAGAGGCCGCCGCCGAGCAGCGGGCCGGAGATGGTGGCGCCGCGCATGATCATGCTGTTGGCGGCGATGGCCTGGGCCAGGCGCTCGCGCGGCACGATCTGCGGCAGCAGGCTCTGCAGGGTGGGGCCGGTGAAGGCGCGGGCGCAGCCGTAGAACACCAGCACCGCGTAGATGCCGTGGACCGCGCCGCCGCTCAGCGACAGCCAGAGCAGAGCCGCGCTGCACAGCGCCTGCAGCGTCCAGCTGGCGCGCAGGATGCGCTTGCGGTCGTAGCGGTCGATCAGGTCGCCGGCGGGCATCAACAACAGCAGCATGGGAATGAACTGGGCCAGGCCGACGTAGGCCAGCGACAGCGGATCGCGGGTCATGTCGTAGACCTGCCAGGCCACCACCACCGCCTGGATCTGCATGGCGAACACAGCCATCAGGCGGCTGGCGAGGAAGGGCAGGAAGCCCGGGTGGCGGTAGACGGAGGCGCTCGGGGCGGAGGGGGTGGCAGTGGGCACGGTGGAAGCCTGTCAGCGGGTTGGGGAAAACCGGACGGCGGCGCGGGAGGGGTTCCGGCGGCGACCGGGACGACGGCGGTTCGGGACAATCTACGGGAACGGACGAGGGGCGGGCAAACGCCCCGGCCGGGTCGGACGCCCAGCGCGGGGCGCGCGGCGGTTCAGATCCAGGGATGTCGCGGCGGCTTGATGCCGTTCAGGAAGTAGTTGCCGACGGCGTGGAACTTCCAGCGCACCGGGTCGTGCAGGGTGTGGGTGCGGGCGTTGCGCCAGTGGCGGTCGAGGTTGTACTCCTCCAGGGTGGAACGGGTGCCGACCAGCTCGAACAGCGTGTTGGCGGCCAGGATGGCGATCTCGGTGGTCAGCACCTTGGCCTCGGCCACGGCGATGGAGGCCTCGGCGACGCTGTCGGCGCCGGGCGCGTCGACGGCGACGGCGATCTTATCCGCGGCGAGGTCGAGCACGGCCTCGGCGGCGCGCAGGCGAATCTGCAGGTTGCCGACCTGTTGGATGCTGTACGGGTCCTGCCAGGCGTGCTCCTGGCCCGAGTCGAGCCAGGGCCGCGCATGGCTGCGGACCTGGGCGATGGTCTCGGCAATGGTGCCGCGGGCGATGCCGGCGTCGATGGCGGCCTGCAGGAACTGCGAGATCGGTCCGGCGGCGGTGGGGTTCTCGAAGGCGCGCCACACCGGCAGCATGTGCTCGGCGGGAACCCTGACGTTTTCCAGCAGCACGGTGCCGCTGGCGGTGGTGCGCTGGCCGAAGCTGGACCAGTCGTTGATCACCCGCAGGCCCTCGCTGGTCCGCGGGATGAAGGCCAGGTGCGGGCGCTTTTCGGCGTCCACCGCCACGGTCGGCACCCAGTGGGCGAGCAGGGCGCCGCTGGAATAGAACTTCTGACCGTTGACCCGGAAGCCGTCGCCGTCCGCCTCGATGCGCGTCTGGAACTCGGACACGGTGCGGCTGCCGCGTTCGGAGAAGGCGTTGCCGAAGCGCACGCCGTCGAGCACCAGGCCGAAGAAGAAACGCTTCTGCTCCTCCGTGCCGTCCAGGCGGAGGTGATCGACCACCGCCAGATGGTTCTGCGGCAGCTGGGCCAGCGACGGATCGGCGGCGGCGATGGTCTTCAGCACCTCGCCGAGGGTGCGGAAGCTGACCCCGGCGCCGCCGTAGGCCCTGGGCACGGTGATGCCCCACAGGCCGCTCTGCGAGAAGGCGTTCAGTTCGGCGATCGGCAGGCGGCGCTCGCGGTCGCGCTGGGCGGCCTCGCGGGCGAAGTCGGCGGCCAGGGCGCGGGCGATCTCGACGGCTTCGGCGTCGCTGCGGATGCGGTGGGCCGATTGCTGCGGCAGCGCCTGCAGGTACGGGTCGCCGGTATGGACGGCGGTTTGCGGTTCGCTCATGGGAATGTCCTCGGAATCGTGCGGGGGGATGGAGTGCGAGCGCCGGGCTCAGCCGGCGTTCGCCGGGCCGCTGCCGATCTGCCAGACGTAGGGCGGCTCGGTGCCGTTGATTTCCCAGTCGCCGACGATGCGTTCCTTGTAGATCAGCGGGTTGTGCGAGGCGGCGGTACGGGCGTTGCGCCAGTGGCGGTCGAGCTGCTTCTCGACGCTGGTGGCCGAGGCGCCGAGGGCGTTGAACAGGTCGCTGGTGGCGCGCAGGACCAGCTCGGCGATCGCCGCCTGGGCCTTGGCCGACTCCAGTTCGGCGGCGACGTTGGCCTCGTGCTCGGCGCTGCGGTCCTGGCCGAAGTGGCTCTCGTAGGCGCGCTGGGCCGCGCCGGCGGCGCGCAGCGCGGCGGCCTCGGCGGCGTAGACCTGCGCCGCGGCCTTGCCGATCACCTGCTGGATCTGCGGGTCCTGGCTGACCCGCGGGGCGTTGCCGGTGCTGAAGATGCGCGTGCGCCGGCGCACCTCGGCGGCGAAGTCGCGCAGCGCGGCGCGGCCGCTGCCGGCCAGCACGGCGAGCAGGACCAGTTGGTAGAGCGCGGTCTGGTAGCGGAAGCGGCTGGCGAAGTCGATGAGGTTCTCTTCCTCGACCGGCGCGTCGACGAACACCGAGGTGCCGCTGCCGGTGGTGCGCTGGCCGAAGCCGTCCCAGTCGTCGCGCCGCTGCACGCCCTGCAGGTGGGCGCTGACCGCGGCGATCACGTCGGCGCCGGTGTCGTCGCGGCGGGCGAACACGTCGATCCAGTCGGCGAAGATGCTGCCGGTGGTGTAGTACTTGGTGCCGTTGAGCAGCCACTGGCCGTCGCGGAAGGACACGCGGGTGCCGACCTCGCCGATCCGCACGTCGCCGATCTCGGTCCAGGCGTTGCCGACCAGCTCGCCGGCGACGAAGCGCTTGAGCCACTTGTCCTGCGGCGCCTCGGCCTGGGCGTTGAGGCGGTCCTCGACGAAGGCGAAGTGGCCGCGCAGCGCCTGCGGCACGTTGGAGTCGGCCTCGGCCAGTTCGATCAGCAGTTGCACCAGCTGCGGCAGCGAGGCGCCGGCGCCGCCGTGGGCGACCGGCACGCGCACGGCGCCGAAGCCGGCTTGCTTGAGCCATTCGATCGGCTCGAAGGGCAGGCTGCGGGTGCGCTCGCGCTCGACGGCGCCCTCGGCGATGCGGGCGAAGATCGGCCGGAAGCGCGCGGCCAGTCGTTCGTAGTCGGTACCGGTGGAGAGGGGCAGCGGATGTTGCTGGGCGGTCATGGGCAGGCTCCTGCGGACGGACAAGGCGGCGGTCGGCGACCGCGCATCGCCAGGGGGATCGCACAGCCCGTGCCAAGCCGCGCAGGCCAGGATCCGTGTGGGTTGCGCCGCGGCGGCGGGCTTCGGCCCTGTTCGCCGGCGGGCAACTTGTTGCCTGGCTGCTCCTGGGGCAACAGAAGGGCCGGCGGCGCGCGCCCTCGGCGGCCAAGGCTCACGCCGCGCCCGCTGTTGTTGCTCCGACAGCCATTCAGCAGTCTGCCCGGGCAGGGACAGCGGCGGCGTCGGCGATGGAAAGCCAACCCATTGATTCAGCGGGGTTTTAGGCGTGGCATGGATGGTGCTCCGGGACGTTCGATGGGTGCTGCGAGAGCGCCCGGCGATTCCTTCCGCCTCAGTCCACGACATGGAGAACCACCGATGAGTCAGACCCCGATCAAATTCGCCTACTGGGTGCCCAACGTCAGCGGCGGCCTGGTCGTCAGCCGGATCGAACAGCGCACCGGCTGGGACATCGACTACAACCGCCAGCTGGCGAGAATCGCCGAGCAGGCCGGCTTCGACTACGCCCTGTCGCAGATCCGCTTCACCGCCGGCTACGGCGCCGAATATCAGCACGAGTCGGTGGCGATCAGCCATGCGCTGCTGGCGGCCACCGAGAAGCTCAGGGTGATCGCCGCCATCCTGCCGGGGCCCTGGCATCCGGCGGTGCTGGCCAAGCAGATCGCCACCATCGACCACCTGACCGGCGGGCGGATCGCGGTGAACATCGTCTCCGGCTGGTTCCGCGGCGAGTTCCACGCCATCGGCGAGCCCTGGCTGGAGCACGACGAGCGCTATCGCCGCTCCGAGGAGTTCATCGAGGTGCTCAAGGGCATCTGGACCCAGGACGCCTTCAGCTACCGGGGCGACTTCTACCGCTTCCACGACTACAGCCTGAAGCCGCGGCCGCTGCAGCAGCCGCACCCGGAAATCTTCCAGGGCGGCAGCTCGCGGGCCGCCCGCGACATGGCGGCCCGGGTGTCCGACTGGTACTTCACCAACGGCAACACCCCGGAGGGCATCGAGGCCCAGGTCGACGACATCCGCGCCAAGGCGGCGGCCAACGGCCACTCGGTGAAGATCGGCGTCAACGCCTTCATCATCGCCCGCGACACCGAGGCGGAGGCGCGGGCGGTGCTGGACGAGATCATCGCCAAGGCCGACCCGGAAGCGGTCCGGGCCTTCGGCCACGAGGTGAAGAACGCCGGCGCGGCCAGCCCGGAAGGCGAGGGCAACTGGGCCAAATCCAGCTTCGAGGATCTGGTGCAGTACAACGACGGCTTCAAGACCAACCTGATCGGCACCCCGCAGCAGATCGCCGAACGCATCGTCGCGCTCAAGGCGCTGGGCGTGGACCTGATCCTCAGCGGCTTCCTGCACTTCCAGGAGGAGGTCGCCTACTTCGGCGAGAAGGTGCTGCCGCTGGTGCGCGAGCTGGAAGCCCGGCGCGCCGCGGCCTGAGGGGAACCGAAAGCCGGGCCGCCCGAGCGTTCCGGCTTTTGGGCGTCCGCCTAGGCGCGGATCTGCGATCGAGCGTTCTCCATCGCGGATGGATCCGCTCCTGCGGGGGCGGTCACGAATAGAAGGTGGGGGTGGGCAGCGCCTCGTTCAGCGCCCAGTCGCCGAGTTCCTGGAGCTTGTAGTCCAGCGGGTCGTGCAGGGTCTGGGTGCGCAGGTTGCGCCAGTAGCGGTCGAAGCGCAGCGCCGCGTGGGTGGCGCGGGCGCCGGTGACCTCGAACAGGCGGCTGGTCAGGTCCAGGCCGATGCGGCTGGCGGCGACCTTGGCGCTGGCGATGGACAGGGCCAGCTGGCCGCGCTCCCGCGGGCTGAGGTTGTGTTCCTTGCGCCAGGCCTCGTCGAGCTGGGCGTTGGCCCGCTCGGCGAGCAGGCGCACGCTTTCCAGGCCGACCCAGAATTCGCCGTAGTGACGCAGCACGTAGGGGTCTTCGCCGACGTGGCCGGCGCGGGAGCGGAACCAGGGGCGGCTTTCCTTGAGCGTGTACTGGCGGGCCTCGTCGAAGGCGCCTTCGGCGATGCCGAGGAACAGGTTGACGAAGGTCAGCTGGGCGATCAGCGGGCGCAGGCAGGCGAAGGGCGTGCTCAGCGGGCCCGGTTCCAGCAGCAGCTCGTTCTCCTCCACGCGCACCCGCTCGAAGGTGACGCTGCCGCTGTCGGTCTGGCGCTGGCCCATGTTGTCCCAGTCGCCGTGCAGGGTGATGCCGGTGCGCTTGCTGGGGATGGCGGCGATCAGCAGCTTGCCCCCGGCGGTCTCGTCGAGGGCCGAGGCGATCAGCATTTCCGAGTCGGCCGAGCCGGAGCAGAAGCTCTTGCGCCCGGAGAACTCGCGCCAGCCGTCGAACTTGCGGGAGAGGGTGCGGGTGTCCAGCGGGTTGAGGGCGTTGCCCCAGAACCAGTTCTTGTGGGCGGTCTGCTCGAACCACGGCTGCCACTGGTCCGGCCGGGCGAACAGGCGCACGGTGGCCAGCATCAGGTGCTGGAAGCCGAAGACGTGGGCGATGGAGCTGTCGACCCGGGCGAACTCGCGGACGATCTCCAGGGTTTCGCTCCAGCTGGCGCCGAGGCCGCCGTACTGCCGGGGGATGCTCAGGGCGAGCAGGCCGCTCCGGCGCAGGGCGTCGCGCTCGGCCTTCGGGGTGCCGCCGCGCAGGTCGCGCTCGGCGGCGGTTTCGGCGAACTCGGCCGCCAGCACGCGGGCGGTCTGCAGGGGCGGCAGCGCCCTGGATGAAGGGATTGCAGTCACTCGCTGCTCCTCGGGGTGGCGGTTAAGGGGCGTTCTCAGGCGATCTTGCGCGGCTGTCCGGCGCTGCCTCCGAGCAGCGGCACGGCGCGCTCGACGGCCAGACGGATGCGCGCCTTCAGCGGCTCGCTGGTGATCCGGTAGTCGCTGAAGTCGGCCTCGGAGGCGTAGACCCCCAGCGGCAGGGTGAAGGACTGGAAGAAGCTGAACAGCGGGCGCAGCTGGTGATCGATCACCAGCGCATGGCGCTCGCTGCCGCCGGTGGCGGCGAGCAGCACCGGGGTGTCGATCAGCGCGTCCTGGCCGATCAGGTCGAACAGGTGCTTGAACTGGCCGGGGTAGGAGCCGCGGTAGACCGGCGCGGCGACCACCAGCAGGTCGGCCGACTCGATGGCGCGCAGCTCGTGCTCGACGGTTTCCGGCAGCTCCTTGCGCGACAGGGCGCCGCCCAGCGGCCGGGCGATGTCGCCCAGCTCGACGATGCGGCTGTCGAGCGGCAGGTGGCGGCCGAGCTCGGCGACGATGGCCTCGGTCAGCACCAGGGTGCGCGAGGGACGGAAGGTGCTGCCGGTGACGGCGACGAGTTTCAGGGCGGTGCTCATGGGCTGTTCCTTTCGCGGGGGACTGTGGCTGCAACTGGCAAGAGCTGTGCCAGGGGGTTGCGGCCGGCGAACCGGGGGATTCGCGCCGTGCGGTGCCTGCCTCGCTGTTGCCCCGCGCACCGATCTGTTGAAGGACTGTTGCCGGACGGACAGCTGCGCCACTGTCGCCGGCGCAACAGCCGGCAGCGGCGGATTCCGGCGCGCCGGGCCGCTCCTCGGCAGGCGCGGCGGCGCGGGTGTTGGAAGGGCAACAGTTTGCGCCGCAACTGTTGGCGGGCGGACAGCGGCGCGAGGCGGTCGGCGGGATCGGTGCCGATCCGGGGCGGTCGCGGCTTCGTCCGAGTCGCCGACAAGTCCGCATGTTGCCTGACGTTGGCCACTTTTGCCGGCAGAAAGGCCGCGCTCCGGCACCCTGGCATATGCCTTGCTCCTGTCGTTCCATCAGAGCGCCGCAGAGCGTTCCCGCATCCGCCAGCAACGCCCGCTGTGCGCCATGCGATGACCCGGCCCTGAGCGGCGCTTGCCGAGGCCATCCCGACATTCATTCGAGGCATGTATCCATGAGCCTGGACATTTTCTGGTTCCTTCCCACTTCCGGCGATACCCGCTATCTCGGCAAGTCCTCCTCCGGCCGCCCGGCGACCAACGAGTACATGCGGCAGATCGCCGTGGCCGCCGAGAACCTCGGTTACGACGGCCTGCTGATCCCCACCGGCAGCAGCTGTCTGGACCCCTGGGTGACCGCCGCCAGCTTGGTGCCGGTGACCCAGCGCATCAAGCTGCTGGTGGCGCTGCGCACCTCCCTCGGCGGCCCCACCGCCTCGGCGCGCCAGGCGGCGACTCTGGACCAGGCCAGCAACGGCCGCCTGCTGCTGAACGTGGTGCCCGGCGGCGATCCGGTCGAGCTGGCCGCCGACGGCGTCTACCTGGCCCACGACGAACGCTACGAGGCGGCCGACGAGTACCTCACCGTCTGGCGCGGCATCCTGCGCGGCGAGACCGTGGATTTCGCCGGCAAGCACGTCAAGGTGGAAGGCGCGCAGAGCTTCTTCCCGCCGGTGCAGAAGCCCCATCCGCCGCTGTTCTTCGGCGGCTCCTCGCCGGCCGCCCACGAATTGGCGGCCAAGCACGTGGACGCCTACCTGACCTGGGGCGAGCCGCCGGCGGCGGTGGCCGAGAAGATCGCCGACGTCCGCGAACGGGCGAAGAAGTACGGCCGCACCGTGCGCTTCGGCGTGCGCCTGCACGTGATCGTGCGCGAGACCAACGAGGAGGCCTGGGCCGCCGCCGAGCGGCTGATCAGCCACCTGGACGACGAGACCATCGCCAAGACCCAGGCCAACTACGCGAAGATGGATTCCGTGGGCCAGCGGCGCATGGCCGAGCTGCACGGCGGCAACCGCGACAAGCTGGAGATCAGCCCCAACCTCTGGGCCGGGGTCGGCCTGGTGCGCGGCGGCGCCGGCACCGCGCTGGTCGGCGACCCGCAGACCGTGGCGGCGCGCCTGAAGGAATACGTCGACCTGGGCGTCGACCGCTTCGTCCTCTCCGGCTACCCGCACCTGGAGGAAGCCTACCGCTTCGCCGAGCTGGTGTTCCCGCTGCTGCCGGGCAAGAAGCCGGTGACCCTGAGCGATCAGGTCATCACCGGCAGCCCCTTCGACGGCCGAGCCGACCAGCAGAAGAAGACCGGCGGGGCCGCCGCATGAAGGTCATCGACATGCGCTGCCGGCCGGCGTACCTGCACGACTTCTTCGGCGCCACGCCGGGCAACGCCGCCCACGCGGCGGCGCGCTGGCTGAACCGGCGGGTCGGCACCCGCGGCGACGACGCCCACTTCGAGCGCTCGCTCACCCCGGAGGGCTTCCTCGCCGAGGTGCGCGACGCC
This sequence comes from Azotobacter bryophylli, assembly GCF_042643485.1. Classification (NCBI taxonomy): domain Bacteria; kingdom Pseudomonadati; phylum Pseudomonadota; class Gammaproteobacteria; order Pseudomonadales; family Pseudomonadaceae; genus Azotobacter; species Azotobacter bryophylli. Next base: position 109,725 of record NZ_JBHRSJ010000022.1, read on the forward strand.
GGGTTGAGCAAGGCCGTGGTGGTCGGCCGGCATACCCCTGGCCAGCACCTGCCCAACGATTTCATCCACGAGATCGTCAACGGCCACGACGAACTGCTCGGCATCGCCGGCATTGAGCCGGCGCTACAGGGCGTCGAGGGCGCCATCGCCGAGATCGAGCGCGCCGTCGACCGCCTGGGCCTGGCCGGCATCGACCTGGAGCCGGGCTTCGGCGAGCCCGCCCGACACCCGGACGATCCGCTGTACTGGCCGGTCTACGAGCACTTGGCGGCGCGCGGCATCCCGCTGTTTTTGATGAGCGGGCCGACCACCCCGGACCCGGCGTTCAACGATCCCGGCCGGCTGGCGAAGATCGCCCGCGCCTTCCCGAACCTGCGGATCGTCTGCTACCACGGCTACTGGCCGAACGTGGACCAGCTGCTCGGCGTGGCCTTCCGCTACGAGAACATCCTCGCCGTGCCGGACATGTACCTGTTCCTGCCGGGCAGCGCGGCGTTCGTCCAGGCGGCCAACGGCTTCCTCGGCGAGCAGCTGCTGTTCGGCTCGTCCTACCCGTTCCGGCCGATCCGCCAGTCCATCGACGACTTCCTCGCCCTCGGCTTCAGGGAAAGCGTGCTGGACAAGCTGCTCTACGGCAACGCCGCCCGGCTGTTCGGGCTCGACTGAAAACTCCGACACCTGCGCAAAAAAGAGGCCGAAGACGGCGAGCGTCTTCGGCCTCGGCGTTTCCGGGGGCGGTTACGCGCGGAAGTCGCCCGCCAGGGCGATGGCCTGCAGTTCCTGACGCGGGCTCGGGGTTTCCCGGGCCTGCAGCGACTCGGGCAGGCTGGCCTTGTCGCCGAGCCGGCCGACCGCGACCATCGCATGGATGGCGTGGTCGGCCGGGATCTTCAGGGTCTCGCGGGTGCGTTCGTGGTCGAAGCCGGCCATGGCGTGGGTGCGCCAGCCGGCGAGGTGGGCCTGCAGGGCGAAGAAGCCCCAGGCCGCGCCGGTGTCGAAGCCGTGCGTCGGCGCCGGCTGCTCCTCGGTCTTGCCCGGTGCGGCGAAGGTGGTCTTCGAGGCGATCACCAGCAGCGCCGAGGCGTGCTGCGCCCAGCCGCGGTTGAATTCGTTGAGCAGCTCCAGATAGCGCGGCCAGTCGGCGCCGTCGCGCAGGGCGTAGAGGAAGCGCCAGGGCTGCGAGTTGTAGGCCGAGGGCGCCCAGCGCGCGGCCTCGATGAAGCCGAGCAGGGTGCTCTCGGCGATGCTCTCGCCGGTGAAGGCACGGGGCGACCAGCGCTCGATGAACTGCTCGGCGATGGGGTAGGTCGGGACGCGGGGATTGGCGCTCATGTCTTCTCCTGACAGGGGGCCCGAAGGCGGATGGCGTTAGAGGAGAAGGAGCGTTGCACAGGCCGTGCCCGAGGGCAAAGCCCGCGTCGCTGCGGGAGGCGCGCGCCGGGACGGGGTGCTCGCTGTGCGGCCGCGGGCAGTCTGTCGTTCGACTGTCGCCGGAGCAACAGCCGAAGCGGCATTCGGGGTCCGCCTCAGGCGGTGAAGTCGCGCCAGTCCTCGCAGCGGCCGGGGCAGGTTCCCGGGCAGGCGCAGCCGGTGCGGCTCCTGCCGGTCTCCGCCTCCATGCGCCGGGCGACCTCCGGGTCGTCGGCGAAGGGCAGCATGCTGGCCTCGTCCAGGCTGCGCTGGCTCTTGCCCGAGAGACAGAACTGCACCGCGGCGATGAACAGGGTCGCGCAGCCCAGCAGCCAGAGTTCTTGCGGCATGTCGATTCTCCGAGAAAGGCCCGGCGTAGGGCCGGGCCCAGACTATCACGCGGCGGACGTCCGGAGCCCGGCCGGGGCTGTGGCGGGATGGCGCACGGTGCGCCAGGTGTTGTAGGCCATCAGCAGCATGCCGACGAGGAAGAAGGCACCGCCGACCGCGCGGACGATGTAGCCGGGGTGGCTGGCTTCCAGGGCCTCGACGAAGGAGTAGGTCAGGGTGCCGTCCTCGTTGGTCGCGCGCCACATCAGGCCCTGGGTGATGCCGTTGACCCACATGGAGGCGATGTACAGCACGGTGCCGATGGTGGCCAGCCAGAAGTGGGCGTGGATCAGGCCGATGCTGTGCATCCGCTCGCGGCCGTAGACCTTGGGAATCAGGTGGTACAGGGAGCCGAAGGTGATCATCGCCACCCAGCCCAGCGCCCCGGCGTGCACATGGCCGATGGTCCAGTCGGTGTAGTGGGAGAGGGCGTTGACGGTCTTGATCGCCATCATCGGGCCTTCGAAGGTGGACATGCCGTAGAAGGCCAGCGACACCACCAGGAAGCGCAGGATCGGGTCGTCGCGCAGCTTATGCCAGGCGCCGGAGAGGGTCATCATGCCGTTGATCATGCCGCCCCAGCTCGGCGCCAGGAGGATGATCGACATCACCATGCCGAGGGTCTGCGCCCAGTCGGGCAGGGCGGTGTAGTGCAGGTGGTGCGGGCCGGCCCAGATGTAGAGGGTGATCAGCGCCCAGAAGTGGACGATGGACAGGCGGTAGGAATAGACCGGGCGGTCCACCTGCTTGGGCACGAAGTAGTACATCATGCCGAGGAAGCCGGTGGTCAGGAAGAAGCCCACAGCGTTGTGGCCGTACCACCACTGCACCATGGCGTCGGTCGCGCCGCTGTACACCGGGTAGGACTTGAACCAGTCCACCGGGATCGCCAGGTGGTTGACGATGTGCAGCATGGCGATCACCAGGATGAAGGCGCCGAAGAACCAGTTGCCGACGTAGATGTGCCGGCTCCGGCGGCGCATCACCGTGCCGAAGAACACCACGGCGTAGGCGATCCAGACGATGCCCATGAGCACCGCGCCGCTGAACTCGATCTCGGCGTATTCCTTGGTGGTGGTGAGGCCCAGCGGCAGAGTGACCAGCATGATCGCCACCACGGCCTGCCAGCCCCAGAAGGTGAAGCCGGCCAGGGCATCGGAAAACAGCCGCGCCTGGCAGGTGCGCTGTACTGCGTAATAGCTGGCGGCGAACTGCGCGCTGCCGGCGAAGCCGAAGATCACCAGGCTGGTATGCAGCGGGCGCAGGCGGCCGAAGCCGGTCCAGGGCAGCTCCAGATTGAGGGCGGGCCAGACCAGCTGCGAGGCGATGAACACCCCCATGGCCATGCCGATGACGCCCCAGACCACGGTCATCACGGCGAACTGGCGGACGACCCGGTAGTTGTACGGCGGATCGGAAATCGTTGTGCTCATGTCGACACCTTTCTACGGAAGAGCCCCGCGGCCCGGAGCGGCGCAGGGCGTTGCGGTGGGCCTACTGTAGAAAGCGTGCCGGGAACGAAACAGACTCAGATCGGCGCGTTCCGACCGTATCAGAACGAGCCGATGATGCGTCCGAGCACTTCCATCGCCCGCTCGCTCGCCGCGTCCCAGGGATGGCCGTGGTTCAGCCGCGCGCAGTTGCCGAAGCGCCGGGTGGCGGAGAAGATCGGCCCCGGCGCCAGGCTGATGCCCTGGGCCAGGGCGAGGCGGAACAGCTTGAGCGAGTCCACCTGTTCGGGGAACTCGAACCAGAGGAAGTAGCCGCCGCTCGGCCGGGTGACCCGGGTCTCGGCCGGGAAGTGCCGCGCCGCCGAGGCCAGCATCGACGCCTGCTGGCTCTCCAGGGCATGGCGCAGCCTGCGCAGGTGGCGGTCGTAGCCGCCGTGCTGCAGGTAGTCGGCCAGCGCCGCCTGCGCCGGCACCGAGGGCGAGATGGTGGTCATCAGCTTGAGCCGGCGGATCTGCTCGGCGTAGCGCCCGCCGGCCACCCAGCCGACTCGGTAGCCCGGCGCCAGGCACTTGGAGAAGGAGCCGCAGTGCATCACCAGCCCTTCGCGGTCGAAGCTCTTCACCGGCCAGGGCGGCTGCGTGCCGAAGTACAGTTCGGCGTAGACGTCGTCCTCGATCAGCGGCACCTGGTGGCGCTGCAGCAGCTCGTAGAGGGCGCGTTTCTTCTCCTCGCGCATGCTCGCCCCGAGCGGGTTCTGCAGGCTGCTCATGAACCAGCAGGCCTTGATCGGCAGGCGCTGCAGGCTCTCGGCGAGGCTGGCGAGGTCGATGCCCTCGCGCGGGTGCACGGGGATCTCCACCGCCTTCAGCTCCAGCCGCTCCAGCACCTGCAGGGTGGCGTAGAAGGCCGGCGCCTCGATGGCCACCAGGTCGCCCGGCCGGGTCACGCACTGCAGGCAGAGGTTGAGCGCCTCCATGGCGCCGTTGGTGACGATCAGCTCGTCGAGCGGCAGCATCACCCCGCCGACCATGTAGCGCAGGGCGATCTGCCGGCGCAGGTCGGCGTTGCCCTCGGTCATGTCGGCGATCACCGCCCCGGGCGACAGCTCGCGCACGGCGCGGGCCATGGAGCGGGCCAGGCGCGCTAGGGGGAACAGGTCGGGGCTGGGGAAGGCCGAGCCGAAGGGCACGGTGCCCGGGTCCTTGAGCGAGCCGAGCACGGAGAACACCAGCTCGCTGACGTCCACCTCGCTGGTCTGCGCCTGCTGCGCGCTGATGCCGGGCTCGGGCAGCGGGCGCCGGGCCTGCTCGCGGACGAAGTAGCCCGAACGGGCCCGCGCCAGGATCAGCCCGCGACTCTCCAGCAGGTAGTAGGCCTGGAACACGGTGGACGGGCTGACCCCGTAGGTGCTGCTGGCGTGGCGCACCGAGGGGACCTTCTGCCCGGGGGCGAGCACTCCGGTGCGGATCAGCTCGGCGATCTCGTCGGCGAACTTCTCGTAGAGCTTCATCTTGTCCGGGTTCACCGCCGCCGTTTCCGCGGCCGGGGCGTGTGGCGGGTTGCTGCGGTTCATGGGCCTGGCTCCGAAAGTGCGGCAACTGTAACTGTGCGGGCGCGTGGGGCGGGCCCCGCGGCCATCGGCTCAGCGCTCGAGCGGCGCGACGAAGGTGCTGCGGGCGCTGACCGTCACCTCGGGATCGTCCAGATCGGCCACCGCGAAGTCCAGCGGCGTGGCGCTCTGCTGCGCGCGTCCCTCGCTCAGCGCCACGCTCACCGGCACGTCGAGCACCTCGCCCGGGGCCAGGCGCAGTTCGCTTGCGCCCTGCAGCACGAAGGGGCCGGGCTCGGCCAGCGAGATGGCGTAGCGGTGCGGCTGCTGGGTCTTGTTGATCACCTTCAGGCGGTAGATGTTCTCGATCTGTCCGGCGCCGTTCTCGCGGTACAGGCCGCGGTCGCGGGTGACGTCCAGCGACACCAGCGGACGCGCCGCCAGGGCCCAGACGAAGGCGCCGATCATCAGCAGTAGCGCGCTCGCGTAGCCGACCAGGCGCGGGCGCAGCCAGCGGGTCCGGCCGCCGGCCAGCTCGCGCTCCGAGCCATAGCGTACCAGGCCGCGGGCGTAGCCCATCTTGTCCATCACCCCGTCGCAGGCGTCGACGCAGGCGCCGCAGCCGATGCACAGCAGCTGCAGGCCGTCGCGGATGTCGATGCCGGTGGGGCAGACCTGCACGCACAGGGTGCAGTCGATGCAGTCGCCGAGGCCCCCGGCCTTCGGTTCCGTATCCTTCCGGCGCGGGCCGCGCCGTTCGCCGCGGGCGGCATCGTAAGAGACGATCAGGGTGTCGGGGTCGAACATCACGCTCTGGAAGCGCGAGTAGGGGCACATGTCGCGGCACACCTTCTCGCGCAGCCAGCCGGCGTTGGCGTAGGTGGCGGCGCCAAAGAAGAACAGCCAGAAGGCGGTGGTGGAATCCAGCTGCAGGGTGAACAGGTCGTGCACCAGGGCGCGGACCGGCGTGAAGTAGCCGACGAAGGCGATCGCCGTGGCCAGGCTCATGGCCAGCCAGAGGCCGTGCTTGGCGCCGCGGCGGGCCAGCTTGGCGGCCGACCAGGGCGCCGCGTCGAGCTTCAGGCGCTGATTGCGGTCGCCCTCGGCGACCTTCTCGGCCCACATGAACGCCCAGGTCCACACGCTCTGCGGGCAGGCGTAGCCGCACCAGACCCGTCCGGCCGCCACGGTGATGGCGAACAGGCCGAAGGCGCAGATGATCAGCAGCGCCGAGAGCAGGATGAAATCCTGCGGCCAGAAGGTGGCGCCGAAGATGTAGAACTGGCGCCCGCCCAGATCCCAGAGCACCGCCTGGCGGCCGTTCCAGTTCAGCCAGGCGGTACCGAAGAACAGCAGGAACAGCAGGCCGGCGCCGTACAGGCGCAGGCTGCGGTAGCGGCCGGTGAAGCTGCGGGTGTGAATGACGCCGCCCGCCGCTGCGGGTGTCCGGCGCGTCGGCCGCGGTTCGACCGTCTCGACGATCTGCGCGGGAATGCGTTCGCTCATGGGATGGCTCCATCGGGCCTACAAAAGATGCGGGCATGATCGACGCCGGGCTGAGCGGGAAACAGACTCAGATCTATGCGAAAAAAGCGGATCAGATGGCGGGCGGCGTGTTTCGGGGCGGCGCCGTGGCTAGGTATAGTCGTGGCCTGACCCCGCCGACTTCAGGAGCCCCCGCGATGGGCCCCATCCTTCTCGCCGATGCCCGCAACCCAGAATTGCGCGCCGCGCTGCACGCTCTGCGCAGCGACCTCGAACTGATCGACGCGGACTCCGTGGCGCAGGCCGTGCGCCGCTGCGTGGGGAGGTCGACTTCGCCAGCGCCTACTGAGCGGCGGCGTATCGCGGCGGCGCGGACAGGTCCGGCGACGATGGGCGTGGCCTGCGTTCGTCGTCGGAAGCCATCGACCGGGGGCGTGATGGCCCCCTTACCTAATCGAATGCAGGATTCAAGCAGGGCAGCATGCAAGGCAGTAATGGAAAGGCGACGCTCATCGGGCTGATTGCCGTTTTGTTGTGGAGCTCGATCGTCGGGCTGGTTCGCGGCGTCAGCGAAAGTCTCGGGGCGACCGGCGGAGCCGCCATGATCTATACCGTGGCATCGGTCCTGCTCCTGCTCACGGTCGGCTTGCCGAGAGTCCGCGAGATTCCTCGGCGCTATCTCTTCTGGGGCAGCCTCCTGTTCGTCTCGTATGAGTCATGCCTTGTCCTGGCAATCGGTCATGCCCACAGCAGCCGGCAAGCCATCGAGGTCGGCATGGTCAACTATCTGTGGCCCGCCTTCACCATCCTGTCCGCGACGGTGTTCAACAAGCAGAGCGCCAACCTGCTGATCGTCCCCGGTTTCGCCTTGGCCATGCTCGGGGTCTGCTGGATTCTCGGCGGAGAGCAGGGGCCGGACCTCTCCGGGATGATCGCCAATATCCAGGACAATCCCCACAGTTACGGGCTGGCCTTCGCCGGCGCGATGATCTGGGCGGCCTATTGCACCGTGACCACGCGAATCGCCGGCGGCAAGAATGGCGTCACGCTGTTCTTCATGCTGACGGCCTTGGCGCTGTGGGCCCGATACCTGGCCGCGGGCGGGGATACCCTGGACTTGAGCTTCCCGGCGCTGGTCGACCTTGCCCTGGCCGCCGCCGCGATGGGCTTCGGCTATGCGGCCTGGAATGTCGGCATCTTGCACGGGAATGTCACGCTCCTGGCCGGCGCCTCGTATTTCACGCCGGTCTGTTCCGCGGCGCTGGCCGCCATGCTGTTGCGTACCCCGCTGTCGCTGTCGTTCTGGCAGGGTGCATCCATGGTCTGCGCCGGGTCGATCCTCTGCTGGCTGGCAACGCGCGGGCAGGCGCCGCGGGGCGCTCGCCGCCGCCAGGCCTAGGGCGCGCGTCCTGCCGCCGGGCCGATCTGATCCGCTGTTTTGCGCTCCATCTGCCGCTGTTTTCACCCCGTTCGCCGCGGCATAGTCGCTCGCCCTGATGACCCGCTCCCGTCCCGGCATGTCGCCGCGTCCGGCGCGGGCCGGCCGGACGAGGTGGCCCATGTACCGATACGACGATTACGACCGCGCCCTGGTGCTCGAGCGCGTCGCGCAGTTCCGCGACCAGATCGCGCGGCGCCTGAGCGGCGAGCTGAGCGAGGAGGAGTTCCTGCCGCTGCGCCTGCAGAACGGCCTGTACCTGCAGAAGCACGCCTACATGCTGCGCGTGGCGATTCCCTACGGCACCCTGTCGGCGGATCAACTGCGCACCCTGGCGCACATCGCCCGCCACCACGACCGCGGCTACGGCCACTTCACCACCCGGCAGAACATCCAGTTCAACTGGATCGAGCTGGAGCAGGTCGGCGACATCCTCGAACGCCTGGCCGAAGTTGAGATGCACGCCATCCAGACCTCCGGCAACTGCGTGCGCAACATCACCACCGAGGCCTTCGCCGGAGTGGCCGCCGACGAGCTGCTCGATCCGCGCCCGCTGGCCGAGATCCTCCGCCAGTGGTCGACGGTCAACCCGGAATTCCTCTACCTGCCGCGCAAGTTCAAGATCGCCATCTGCTCGGCCGAGCAGGACCGCGCGGCGATCATGATGCACGACATCGGCCTGTACCTTTACCGCGACGAAGCCGGCGAGCTGATGCTGCGGGTGATGGTCGGCGGCGGCCTCGGGCGCACGCCGATCCTCGCCCAGCAGGTGCGCGAGGCGCTGCCCTGGCGTCACCTCTTGTCCTACGTCGAGGCCATCCTGCGGGTGTTCAACCGCCACGGCCGGCGCGACAACAAGTACAAAGCGCGGATCAAGATCCTGGTCAAGGCGCTCGGCGTCGAGGCCTTCGCCCGCGAGGTGGAGGAAGAGTGGCGGCACATCAAGGACGGCCCGGCCGAACTGACTGAGGCGGAATACCGCCGCGTCGCCGCCTTCTTCGCCCCGCCGGCCTATGCGACGCTGGACGATGCCGACCTCGCCTATGGCCGCGCGCTGGCCGGCGATCCGGCCTTCGCCCGCTGGGCGGCGCGCAACCTGCAGGCGCACAAGGTGCCGGGCTACGCCGCGGTGGTGCTCTCCACCAAGCCGGGGCCGGCCGCACCGCCCGGCGACGTCACCGCCGAACAGATGGAGGGCGTCGCCGAGCTGGCCGAACGCTATGGCTTCGGCGAGATCCGCGTCGCCCACGAGCAGAACCTGGTGCTGCCGGACGTGCGCAAGGCCGACCTCCACGCCCTCTGGCTACGAGCGCAGGAGCTGGGCCTGGCCACGCCCAACGTCGGCCTGCTCACCGACATCATTTCCTGCCCGGGCGGCGACTACTGCGCGCTGGCCAACGCCAAGTCGATCCCCATCGCCCAGGCCATCCAGGAGCGTTTCGCCGACCTCGACCACCTGCACGATCTGGGCGAGCTGAGCCTGAACATCTCCGGCTGCATGAACGCCTGCGGCCACCACCACATCGGCAACATCGGCATCCTCGGCGTCGACAAGAACGGCAGCGAGTGGTACCAGCTGACCATCGGCGGCGCCCAGGGCAAGGCCAGCGCGCTGGGCCGGGTGATCGGCCCGTCGTTCGAGGCCGGGCAGATCCCCGACGTGATCGAGCGGCTGGTGGAGACCTTCCTCGCCTACCGCGAGGGCGACGAGCCCTTCGTCGACACCGTGCGGCGTATCGGTCTGGAGCCGTTCAAGGAGCGGGTCTACCGCGAGGAGCTGCCGGCATGAGGAACCTGATCAAGCTGGGCACCGAGGGCGCCCGCATCGTCGCCGACGATCCCTGGAGCTGGGTGCGCGAGCCCGCCGAGCCGCTGCCGGACGGCCCGCTGCTGCTGCCGCTGGCGCTGTGGCGGCAGCGGCAGAGCGAGGCGGTGCTCGAGGGCCGCGCCGACACCCGCGACGGCCTGTGGCTGGCCCCGGACGACGAGCCGGAGGCGCTGGCGCCCTGGCTGGCCGGCCTGCCGCTGATCGCCCTGGAATTTCCCAGCTTCCGCGACGGCCGCGCCTACAGCCAGGCCTATCTGCTGCGCACCCGCCTGGGCTGGCAGGGCGAGCTGCGCGCGGTCGGCGACGTGCTGCGCGACCAGCTCAGCCACATGCGCCAGTGCGGCTTCGACGCCTTCGCCGTGCGCGAGGACAAGTCGGTGCTCGACGCGCTCAAGGGGTTGCAGGGGATCAGCGTGCTGTACGGCCGCTCGGTGCTGGAGCCGCGCCCGCTGTTCCGCCGTGGGCGCGGCGTCGACGAGGAGGAGTAGGCGCCGGGCTCAGCCCGGCGCGTGGCTCCAGCGCCGGTACAGCGCGCGGGCGGCGGCGTCGAGGCAGAAGCCGAGCACGCCGATGAGCAGAACCATGGCCATCAGCTCCGAGTAGGCCAGGCGGTCGCGAGTGTCGAGGATGTAGTAGCCGAGCCCGGCGCTGACCCCGAGCATCTCGCAGGGCACCAGCACGATCCAGAGGATGCCGATGGCCAGGCGCACGCCGGTCAGCACGTGGCCGAGCACGCCGGGCAGGACCACCCGGGTGAGGGTTTCCCGGCGCGTGGCGCTGAGGCTGTGGGTCAGCTGCAGCCAGCGCGGGTCGAGGCTCTTCACCCCGGCGGCGGTGTTGAGCAGGATCGGCCAGACCGCGGCGAAGGCCAGCAGGAAGTAGATCGGCCGGTCGCCGACGCCCATCAGCATCACCGCCACCGGCATCCACGACAGCGGCGAGATCATGCGCAGGAACTGGAAGGCCGGGGTGGTCGCCCATTCCAGGCTGCGCCAGGCACCGACCAAGAGGCCCAGCGGCACGCCGACCAGCAGCGCCAGGGACAGGCCGACCAGGATGCGCCGCAGGCTGACGCCGACGTGCTGGTACAGTTCGCCGCGGCCGAGCAGCTCGACCAGGCTGGCCAGGGTGGCCTGCGGCGAGAACAGCGCGGCCAGACCGTCGCCGGCGCCGAACAGGGCCACTCCCAGCCACCACAGGCCGAACAGGAGGAACAGCCCGCCCAGGCCGAGCAGCCAGGGCAGGGCGGAGCGCTTCACGGCGTTCAAACGCTGATCTCCTCCCGGCGCTCGAAGCCCTCGGGCAGGCCGAAAGCGGCCAGGCCGCCGACCGCCGCCAGGCTATTGCGCACGAAGCGGTCGTCGACCAGCTCGCGGGCGGCCTGCTGCGGGTCGAGGGCAGCGAGGAAACCCTTGTCGCCCTCGATCAGGGTGTCCTTCAGGCGGCGCACCAGTTCCTCGGTGTAGCTGGGGAACGGGTAGGGCTGGAAGTCGATGCGCTTCTCGTCCCAATCCCGGTGGCGGATCGCGCCACTGGCCAGGTACTGGGCGCGCTCGTCGGCCGCCGGGGCCAGCACGCGGCGTAGCACCTCCGGGGCGTGCGGGGTGTAGCGGTTGGCGCCGTCCTTGGACAAGAGCTGGGCGGCCTCCTCGCGGTGCGCGCGGGTCCACAGCTGGGCCTTGACGATGGCGTTGACCACCTTCTGCGACCACTCGGGCCGGTTGTTCAGATCGTGCTCGTGCATGAACACCACGCAGCAGGCGTGGTCGCGCCAGACGTCGCCGGTGAAGCGCTGGATGCGGCCGACCTTGAGGTTCTCCGCCAGGGCGTTGAACGGCTCGGCGACGATGTAGCCGGCGATCCGCCCGCTGGCCAGCGCCGGTGGCATGTCCGAGGGCGGCAGCACCACCAGGTTGACCTCGTGGGCGGCGATGGCGGCGCCGGCCGGCCTGCTCACCGGGGTCAGGCCGCTGTCGCGCAGCAGCTGCTGCAGCACCACGTTGTGGATCGAGTACCAGAAGGGGATGGCCAGCGACTGGCCGCCGAGCTGCTTCACCTCATGGATGCCGGGCTCGACGGTCAGGCCGGAGCCGCCCACGTGGTTCCAGGCCACCACCTTGGCCGGCACCTTGCTGGAGAAGCGCGCCCACACGGTCATCGGCGCCAGCAGGTGGATGACGTTGACCTGCCCGGAGAGGAACGCCTCGATCACCTGCGCCCAGCTGCGCAGCAGCACCGGGCGCTCGGAGCGGATGCCCTCGGCCTCGAACAGGCCGTTGTTGTGCGCCACCAGGAGCGGTGCGGCGTCGGTGATCGGCAGGTAGCCGATGCGCACCGGCGCGTCGGGTTCGGCGGCGGCGCGCGCCTGCAGGCTGGCGAGCAGCGGCAGGGCGGCGCCGGCGCCGAGCAGGGCGCTCAGCTTGAGGAAGTCGCGGCGCGAGTGGATGGGGTCGTTGCAGTCGTTGCACATGGCAAGTCTCCGGCGCTGGAAGTGTGGGAGTCGTGGCTGCGGCTCGCCCGCCGTAGGGTTTTGAGAATGTCGATGCGCAATTGGCCAAGCTCGTCGACCAGCTCCGCGCGGGGCTGCGGCAGGTCGACGTGCCACTCGCCGAGCGCGTGCGCCGGGGTTCCGCCCAGTAGCAGGATGCGTTCGGAGAGCAGCAGGGCCTCATCGATGTCGTGGGTGATCAGCACCGCGGCAGTGTTGCGCTCGCGGACGATCGTCAGCAGCAGTTGCTGCATGTCGGCGCGGGTCACCTCGTCCAGCGCGCCGAAGGGTTCGTCGAGCAGCAGCACGTGCGGCTCGCGGGCCAGGCAGCGGGCCAGCGCGGTGCGCTGGGCCATGCCGCCGGACAGCTCGCTCGGGTAGCGACCGCGGGCGTGCTGCAGGCCGACCGCGGCGATGGCCGCATCGACCTTCGCGGCGCGCTCGGCGGCGCTGCGCCGGGGCTGGTGCTTGAAGTCGAGGCCGAAGGCGACGTTCTGCTCCAGGCTCAGCCAGGGCAGCAGCGACGGGTCCTGGAAGGCCACCGCCACCCGCGGATGCGGGCCGGCGAGCGGCTCGCCGAACAGGCGCACCTCGCCTTCCAGCGGTGCCTGCAGGCCGGCCAGCACGCGCAGCAGGCTGGACTTGCCGACTCCGCTGGGGCCGAGGAGGGTCACCACCTCGCCGGCACGCAGGCCCAGGTCGAAGCGCTCCAGCACGCGGCGCCCACCGTAGCCGAGGGCGATGCCGGCGGCCTGCAGGACGGGCGCCGTCATGCGCCGGCTCCCGCGGCCTGGCGCTGCAGCTCGCCGCGCAGCTGGACCAGGCTGGGGGTGACGATCGGCACGAAGGCCGACTCGCGCAGACGGCGGGCGAAGCCGGCGCCGTGCTGCTGCAGATAGGCCTTGCCGCCGCTGGCCTGCAGCTCCAGCTGCACCGCCTGCCCGGCCAATTCGGCGAGGGCGATGCGCAGCCGGAACAGGCTGGCCGGCTCGCCCAGGAAGCGCCCGGCGCACAGGCCCTGTTCGAGTTCTGCGACGCACCGTTCGAGCCGTGCGCGCAGGTCGCGCCAGTCCGCCTCCAGCACCGAGCGGCCGGCGGCCAGCTGGCTCTCGACCTCCTGCAGCGAGCGGCGGGTCAGGCCGATGGTCATGCCGCATTGCAGGCCGAGGAAGCCGGGGCGAACGCGCGGCAGGTACTGGCGGGCGTCGCCGGCCAGCAGCCAGTCGCGCTCCAGTTGCAGGGCGTCGATCTGCAGCGCCGCGGTGTTGCTCGACTGCAGGCCGAGCAGCTGCAGATCCTCGCTGCGGGTGAGGCCGGCCAAGTCGTCGGGGATGGCGGCGATGAACGGGGCACTGCCCGGCAGCTCGACCGCGGCGGCGACCACGAAGCCGCTTCGGCGCAGGTTGGTGACCCACGGCAGGCGGCCGTCCAGGCGCCAGCCGGCCGCGCTCGGCGCGGCGCGCACGCCCAGCTCCTCGATGCCGGAGAGGTACTTCATGGCATTCGACAGGCCGGTGGCGCCGGCCAGCCTGCCGCTCAGCAGCTCGCCGAGCAGGCGCTCGCGCAGGGCGGCGTTGTCGGTGTGCAGCAGGTATTCGATGAAGGTGCGCTGGCCCCAGAGCACGAAGGCGGCGGTCAGCGAATGGCCGGCGACGGCGGCGATGGCCTGCACCGCCGCGCGGATGTCGCCGCCGGCGCCGCCGAGGTGCTCGTCCACGCCCAGCCCGAACAGGCCGGCGGCGGCCAGCTGCGGCAGGACTTCCTCGGCATCGCGCAGGCCGCGGTCCAGGTCGTCGGCTTCGGCATCGAGCCAGCGGCTCAGATCGGTATCCAGCATGGTCGTTGTCTCCTCGGCAGCGATGGTGCGGCGGCTCAGGCGTCGGCGGCGTCCCAGCGGTAACGCTCCAGCTCGGGGTTGAGCGGGGTGCGGGCGAAGCTGTTGGCGAAGTTGCACAGGGTCGCCAGGCTGACCCCGAGGATCACCTCCAGGGCCTGGGCCTCGCCGAAACCGGCGGCGCGGAAGGCGACGTAGTCGGCGTCGGCGACGTTGCCGCGGGTGGCGATCACCTGGCTGGTGAACTCGGCCAGCGCCTCGTAGCGCGCGTCCGGCAGCTCGCCGCGGGCGCGCAGCGCCTCGATCACCTCGGTCGGCAGCTTGGCCTTGTTGGTGGCGACGGCCGTGTGGCCGGCGACGCAGAAGGCGCAGCCGTGGGTGGTGGCGGCCACCAGCTGGACCACCTCGCGCTCGGGCAGGCTCAGGCTGGCCTTGGCGTTCAGGCCGGAGACGGTGACGTAGGTCTCCAGGGCCGCCGGCGCGTTGGCCAGCACGGCGAGCAGGTTGGGTACGAACCCGGAGTTCTTCAGCGCATTCTCCAGGAAGGGACGGGCTTCGGCCGGGGCGCTTTCGAGGGTTTGCAGGGTGACGCGGGGCATGGGAACAACTCCTGGCAGAGAACGGAGGTGCTAATTCTCTTGGTTATAAAAAATATGATCTATATTCTAAAGTTGCATTCACTTGCTCTGGAGTCTTTCGATTAGATGAATTCGTCCATGCCTCTTATCGATTGGTTATTAGAGAGCCTGGAACTGGACGCCAGCCTGTTCCACGTGGGCCGCTACTGCGGCGGCTGGCACGCCAGCACCCAGGGCCTGGCGCGGGCCAGCTTCCACCTGCTGGTGCAGGGCCGCTGCTGGCTGCATCTCGAAGACCGGGCGCCGCAGCCCTTGGAGGCCGGCGACGCGCTGTTCGTCCTGCGCGACGTGCCGTACCGGCTGTCCGGCGAGGCCAGCGCCGAAGCTGCCTGCGCCGCGCCGCGCGGGCAAATGGCTCCGCTGGACGTGCAGGCCGAGGACGGCGTCGGCCTGGTCTGCGGCTTCTTCCACTTCCACCCGGGCCTGAGCGAGCTGATCGTCGATTCGCTGCCCACCTGCCTGCTGCTGCGCGCCGGCGATCCCGCGCTGGCGCCGGCACGCTGCCTGTTCGAGCTGATCCTCGCCGAGTGCGCCCGCCCGCAGGGACCTTCGGCCGGGGTGCTGGAGCGCCTGAGCCAGCTGCTGTTCCTCTACGTGCTGCGCCAGCACGGCGCGGAGTCCGGCGAGTTGCGCGGGCTGCTGGCGCTAGCCCGCCAGCCGGCCTTCGCCGGGCTGCTGCAACAGCTGATCGCCGCGCCGGCGCAGGGCTGGACGCTGGAGCGGATGGCCGGCTGCAGCGGCCTGTCGCGCGCCGCCTTCGCCAAGCGTTTCCACGAGCTGAGCGGGCAGACGCCCGGGCAGGTGCTGCTCGGTCTGCGCATGCGCGAGGCCTGTCGGCTGCTCAAGGAGGGGCGGGCGGTGGCGGAGGTGGCCGAGGCGGTCGGCTACCAGTCCGTGGCCGCCTTCACCCGCGCCTTCGATGCCCTGGTCGGGGTTCCGCCCGGGGCCTACCGGCGCAGCCGCGGCCGCGCCGGGCGGGAGTGAGCGAGGCGCTCAGATGGACAGCTGCACGTCCCGGTTCGGCGCGCTCTGCAGCGGCCGGCGCTTGTTCACCACCAGCTCGCCGATCTTGATCAGCAGGGCGCGGGTCACGTTGCGGCTGAGGCCGAGCAGGTTGGCGGTGTGCACCTGGTTGTGGTGGCAGAAGCGGTAGGCCGTGCGCAGCAGGGCTTCCTCCACTTTCTCGTGGAGGGCGCCGTTCTGTTCTTCGAACAGCTTGAGGAAGGCGCGCTGTAGGAGTGCGTCGGCCGACTCGTCCGGCGGCGGGCCGCTGTCCTCCCGGCGCTCCAGGCGCAGGCTGGAGAGGTGCAGGTCCTGGGCGCGGATCGCGCTGTCGCGGCAGATCAGCAGGGTGTGGTGGATGACGTTCTCCAGCTCGCGGATGTTGCCCGGCCAGGAGTGGCCGACCAGCTTCTCCCGGGCCTCCTCGGCCAGGACGATCTCGCCGTAGCCGAGGCGGCGCCGGTATTCGGCGATGAAGTGGCGGGCCAGCGGCAGGATGTCGCCCGGCCGCTCGCGTAGCGGGCTGATGTTCAGGGTCACCACGTTGAGGCGGTAGTACAGGTCCTCGCGGAAGTTGCCGGCGTTGATCGCCTTCTCCAGCTGCACGTTGGTCGCCGCCAGCACCCGCACGTTGATCGGGATGCTCTTGCGCGAACCCAGGCGCACGACTTCCCGCTCCTGCAGCACGCGCAGCAGCTTGACCTGGATCGGCAGCGGCAGGTCGCCGATCTCGTCGAGGAACAGAGTGCCTCCGTTGGCCTCCTCGAACCAGCCGGCCTTGGCGCTGAGGGCGCCGGTGAAGGCGCCCTTCTCGTGGCCGAACAGCTCCGCCTCCACCAGGCTCTCCGAGAAGGCGCCGCAGTTCACCGCGACGAAGGGCCCCTGGCGGCGGGCGCTGAGGTTGTGCAGGTGACGGGCGACCAGCTCCTTGCCGGTACCGGTCTCGCCGATGATCAGCACGCTGGCGTCGCTCGGCGCGACCTGCTGCAGGTGGGCGAGCAGGGCTTTCGACTTGGGATCCTCGAACACCTGCGCGGTGGCGCGGATCGAGGTGGCGAGGGCCGGGGAAGGGGGCAGGGTCAGCAGTTGCATGGCGATGCCTACGAATGCGAGGTGGAGGGGAGCGTCCCGCAGGATGCGGTCGGCGCGCCGGAGGCGGACAGGCGGCCTGCACGGGGTTCGCGCCGGGCGAGCGGGGAGACGGTCGAGGCGGGGCGGATGAGCGACACGGGAAACTCCTCTTCACCGTATGGTTGCGTCGCCCGGCCGAAAGAGGCCGGAACAGGGACTGAGCGTGAATTGCCTGAAGTCCGGTGGTCCGGTTAGATCAATCTAATTGATCTAATAAAAATAGATTAAATACTTTTTAGTTCTTAGCTTAGGACGTCAGATCCCAACGCCGGCCGGCGGTACGCGGGGCTGGCGCCACTCGTATCCGCCGGCGTTATGCCTTACTGTTCGGACTCCGATTCCGCGACAAGGGCCGAGCATGACGGATATTTCGACCGCCGAGCACGAGCTGGAAACCTCCCCGGCGTTCTGGCGTTCCCAGGAGATGCTGCTGCTGCAGCAGGTGACGGCGCTGATGGGCAAGGACCTCTCGCCGGAGGCGGTGCTCTACGAGATGCTGCACTTGCTGTCCGAGCTGCTCGGGCTGAACCGCGGGCGCATCGTGCTGCTCGACGAGTCCGGCAAGAGCGGCAGCATCCGCTACGCCTACGGCCTGACCCGCGACGAGATCTCCCGCGGCCGCTATGCCCTGGACGAAGGCATCACCGGCCTGGTGCTGGCCCGCGGGCAGCAGATCATCGTGCAGGACATCGACAAGGACCCGCTGTTCCTCGGGCGCATGATCGAGCGCAGCAAGCTGCCGGCCGGCGCGGTCTCCTTCATCGCCCTGCCGATCCGGATCGACCAGAAGACCGTCGGCGTGCTCGCCTGCCACCGCATCCGCCGGCGCGCCCGGCCGCTCTCCGACGACCTCAGCATCCTGCGCATCCTCGCCACCCTGACCGGGCAGATCCTCCATCTGCAGACCTACGTGGAGGAGAAGACCGAGGCGCTGCGCCAGCGCAACGAGATGCTCTCGCGAGCCCTGGAGACGCGCACCAGCCGCTACGGCATCATCGGCAGCTCGCCGCAGCTGCTGCGGGCGATCTCCGAGCTGGAACGGGTCTCCGACGCCACCGCCAGCGTGCTGCTCCTGGGCGAGTCGGGGACCGGCAAGGAGCTGTTCGCCCGCGCCCTGCACCTGGCCAGCCCGCGCCGCGACAAGCCGTTCATCCGGGTCAACTGCGCGGCGATTCCCGACACCCTGTTCGAATCCGAGCTGTTCGGCTACGAGCGCGGCGCCTTCACCGGCGCGCAGACGGCGCGGGCCGGCTGGTTCGAGCAGGCCGACGGCGGCACCATCTTCCTCGACGAGATCGGCGAGCTGCCGCTGGGCATGCAGACCAAGCTGCTGCGCACCCTGCAGGAGGGCACCATCACCCGCCTGGGCGGCAAGCGCGAGGTGCGCGTCGACGTGCGACTGGTGGCGGCGACCAACCGCGACCTGGCCGCCGAGGTCGGCCGCGGCACCTTCCGCCAGGATCTCTACTACCGGCTCAACGTGATTCCCATCCACCTGCCGTCGCTGGCCAGCCGGCGCGAGGACATCCCGGCCCTGGCGCTGCACTTCCTCAGCCGCACCAACCAGGCCAACCAGCGCAACGTCAGCTTCAGCACGGCGGCGATCGAGCGGCTGCAGGCCCACGGCTGGCCGGGCAACATCCGCGAGCTGTCCAACCTGATCGAGCGCATGGTGCTGCTCACCGACCACTCGCCGCTGACCGCCGCCGACGTCGAGCGCTTCCTCCCGGGGATGGCCGGCGAAACCCCGGCGCCGGCCCCCGTGTCCGCACCCATGCCGGCGGTGGCGCTGCCGCCGGCCATGCCCTTCACCGGCATGGAGGTGGTGCGCCCCTATGTGGCGGCCAGTTCCCACTCCGCCGAAGAGCTGCGCGGGGCGGTGGCCCGCTGCGGCGGCAACAAGTCCCGCGCCGCCCAGCTGCTCGGCCTCACCGCACGGCAGTTCAACTACCGCTGGCAGAAGATATCCGCCCAGGAATAGCAGGGAAGCGGCGGTCCGTCGCCGGTCGCGGCAGCCGCGGCTAGCCGCCGAAGAGCGGGAGGAGCAGGGAGGCGACGTTGGCGCCGAGGAAGCCGCCGAGGCAGGCGCGGACCGTGCCGGCATGGCGGGCGTAGGGGCTGTTGCCGATGCCGGTCATGACGAAGCAGGACAGTGCGACCAGGATGGCGAAGGTCAGCGACTGGGAGGAGCAGGCGATCTCCGCGAGCGTGCTGCTTCTGCTGGCGGAAGGCACCAGGTCGCCGACGGTGGGGGCGAATACCAGCGACATCACGACGATGCCGATGAAGACGAAGGGAGTCAGGGTGTAGCGACCGATGCCGAAGGTGACGGATTCGGCACGGCGTTCGTGCGTGGGAGAGGTCATGACAGCGGTTACATCTTGTGGTGAGGATGGATCGGGTCATGCCCACCCTCTAGCGCCGGCTGCGCACGGACGCCCACGAAGCGCGGCCATACGGCCGGTTCCGGTTCGATGTCTGAGCGGGCACGAGCGCTTGATGCGGCCCCGGGGGCCGCGAGGCGGGCGCGGATGGCGCCGGCTGCGCTGCAGCAGGCGTCAGGGGATCATGCAATCGAACGTCGGCCCGGTAAAGGCGAGGGGGACAAGCGTAGCGGTATCCGGGGATAAATCCGACGAACGACGACCGGACTGCGGAACCGATTTCGTCTTGCTCGAAATGAAAACTAAATGTTGACAATATCTACATTGTACCGGCCAGCCATCGGCTCGACGGACCTTCCTTACGTTGCCTCTGCAGTCCTTTCCAATTCCTAACTTATTGAAAAATAAGCGATAAAAATCGAATTCTGCGATTGTCGGGCAATCTGGCACAGCGGTTGCGATATCCCCTTCGAACCCGAAGAGCGGCGCCCCGTCGCTCGACCCCTCGAATGGAGCATCCCATGACCGAAGCAACCGCCCCCTGCACCTGCCCGAGCACCGTGCAGGCCTACCTCAAGCCGATCGACCGCGACGGGCTGATGGCCTTCGCCGAGAAGGGCCGCAACAACCCCGGCAGCCGCGGGACCAACAAGGTCCACACGGTGATGCAGGGCATGTACCGCAGCCTGAGCTACGTCGGCGAGCACACGCCGGTGGTGGTGGACGAGCCGCTGCACCTGTTCGGCGAGAACACCGCGCCGGCGCCCGGCGAGATCGTCCTGTCCGGCCTGGGCGGCTGCCTGGCGGT
>NZ_JBHRSJ010000022.1:129571-136422 GCF_042643485.1 Azotobacter bryophylli
GGTGGCGACCTGGAAGCAGATCAGGCTGAGCAAGCTGGAGATCTTCCTGGAGGCGGACATCGGCAACCCGGCGGCCTGGGGCGCGGGCGGTGCGCAGATGCAGCCGGAGCAGATGGGCTTCCAGGCGATCCGGGTGAAGGTGCTGGTGGAAGGCGATGCGAGCCGCGAGGAGCTGGACGAGATCGTCCGCCACGCCAACTTCTACTCGCCGGTGGCCAACACCCTGCGCAACCCGATCCCGTTCAGCATCGGCCTGGCCGACTGATCCCAGCCCTGTCTTACCGGAGGATGCCATGAACAGCGTCGCAGTCGCCGTTTCCACTCCCACCGCCGCCTGGGGCGACGAGGCCCGGGTGCTCGCCGAGGTCGGGCGCATCGCCCGCGGGCCGCTGGCCCAGGCCGCCGGCCGCATCGACGAGGGGCATTACCCGCTCGACCTCATGGCAGCGCTCGGCGAGGCCGGGGCCTTTGCCGCCCACCTGGACAGCCACGGCAGCCGCTTCGGCCTGGCCCTGGCGGCCATGCAGGAGGTCAGCCGCAGCTGCGGCTCCACCGGCTTCCTGACCTGGTGCCAGGACGTCTGCGGCCTGTACATGGAGCAGTCGGGCAACCCGGCGCTGCTGGAGCGCCTGGCCGGCCACGCCGCCGGCCGGACGTTCGGCGGCACCGGCCTGTCCAACCCGATGAAGGCCCTGGCCGGCATCGAGAACATGCTGCTGCGGGCGCGCAAGGTGCCCGGCGGCTACAAGGTCAGCGGTTCGCTGCCTTGGGTCAGTCACATCGCCAGGGGCCAGTACTGCGGCGCCATCGCCGCGGTGGAGCGGGGCGACGGCAGCCGTTCCCACGAGATCATGTTCCTCCTCGACCTGGACGAGCGCACCGAGCTGAAGGCCTGTCCGACCTTCTCCGGCATGGAGGGGACCAGCACCTGGCGCATCCAGCTCGACGACTACTTCGTCGGCGAGCCGAGTTTGATCGCCGACCCGGCGCGACCGTTCATCGCCCGCATCCGCGCCGCCTTCGTGCTGCTCCAGGCGGGCATGGCCACCGGCCTGGTGCAGGGCAGCCTGGACTCGATCCGCGAAGTCGAGCCGGTGCTCGGCCACGTCAACCAGTACCTCCACGACCGCCCGGACCAGCTCCAGGCCGAGTTCGAGGAGCTCGGCGGGCGGATCATGAAGCTGGCGCAGAGCCCTTTCGACGGCAGCAAGGATTATCTGCTGGACGTGCTCGATGCCCGCACCCAGGGCGCCGAACTGGCCCTGCGCGCGACCCAGTCGGCCCTGCTGCACCAGGGCGCGCGCGGCTACCTGATGAGCGCAGCACCGCAGCGGCGCATCCGTGAGGCGCAGTTCGTCGCCATCGTCACCCCGGCGATCAAGCACCTGCGCTGGGAGATGGCCCGCCTGATGAAAGAGGAGACGCCGGCATGAGCGCCATCAGCCAACCCTGGCGGCAGTTCATCTGCCGCGCCTGCGGCCTGATCTACGACGAGGAGCAGGGCGATCCGGACAGCGGCCTGGCTGCCGGCACCCGCTTCGAGGACATCCCCGAGGACTGGGAATGCCCGCTGTGCGGGGTGACCAAGCTGGACTTCGAGCCCTACGTCAGGCGCGAGGCCGCGCCGGCCTGCCAGGTGCCGGCGTTCGCCTGCGGCAGTGGCATCGTGGTGGTCGGCGCCGGCCTGGCCGGCTGGGCCGCGGTCGAGGCCCTGCGCGAGCTGGACGGCCAGGTGCCGATCACCCTGGTCAGCGCCTGCAAGGGCGACCGCTACCACAAGCCGGAACTGTCGCTGGCGGTCAGCCGCGGCATGACCGCCGAAAAGCTGGTCCGCGAACGCGCCGTCGATGCCGCCCGCCGCCTGGGCGTGCGCCTGCTCGCCGAGACCTTCGTGGTCGGCCTCAGTCCGGCCCTGCATCAGCTACGCACCACCCGCGGCACCCTGAACTACACCAAGCTGGTGCTGGCCCAGGGCGCGCGCCCGGCGCTGCCGGCCGAACTGCCGCAGGCACTGTGCTGGCGGGTCAACGATCTGGCCGGCTGGAGCGGCCTGCAGCGGCAACTGGCGAAGGGGCCGCAGCGGGTGGTCATCGTCGGCGCCGGGATGGTCGGCTGCGAGCTGGCCGAGGATTTCGCCCGCGCCGGGCACAACGTGACCCTGCTGGATCGGTGCAACCTGCCGCTGGCCGGCCTGCTGCCGGACGCCGCGGCCCAGCGCCTGCTGCAGAGCCAGGCGGCGCTGGGCATCGATTACCTGGGGGGCGTGGAGGTGGCCGGCGTCGAGGCTCTGGCCGACGGCTCCAGGCGCATCAGCACCCGCTGCGGTCTGGCGCTGGATGCCGAACAGGTGGTGGCCGCCACCGGGCTGGTCACCGATGAGCGTATCGCGCGGCTGGCCGGGCTGGCCTTCGAGCGCGGCATCCGGGTCGATCCGGCGACGCTGCGCAGCAGCGATCCGGACATCCACGCCCTGGGCGACTGCGTCAGCCTGGACGGCGCGCCGTGCCGCTTCATCGAGCCGATCGCCCACCAGGCGCGGGCCATCGCCCACGCGGTGCTGGGCCGGGAGGCCGAGGGCTACGTGCACAGCCCGCCGGTGATCCGCCTGAAGACCCGCTCGTTGCCCATCGAATTGCACGGCACGCCCTGTGCACAAGCCGAGTGGACCGTGGTTCAGGAAGACGATGGATTTTTGCTGATGGAGCAGCGGCTCGACGGCCGCACCGCTTCGACCTTGCGCGTGGGCCAGGCGAAGGCCGCCTGACCGCCATGAACTACAAGAGGGCACGCTATGAGTGACAAGAATTTCTTCCGCCCCTATTCGGAACACAGCGACCTGTCGGGCTGCACCTGCGGGGGGCACGGTAGCCAGGCCGAACATGACCGGGCCGCCGAAGAAGCCCGTCTGGCCCGCGCCCGGGACAGCGAAACCCTGTCCCGCGACTTCGTCGAGGCCGCCGCCGTGCGTGCCCTGTTCCCGCACGACGCCACCCGCCGGCGGTTCCTCAAGGCGGTCGGCATGGGCACGGCGATGGCGGCCATCGCCAGCGTCCTGCCGCTGGACTCGCTGAAGGCCATGGCCGAGGACAAGGGCCCCCTGGAGAAGAAGAACCTGAAGATCGGCTTCATCCCGATCAACTGCGCCACGCCGCTGATCATGGCCGATCCCATGGGCTTCTATAAGGAGCAGGGCCTTGCGGTCAGCCTGCAGAAGACCGCCGGCTGGGCGCTGGTGCGCGACCACATGCTCAACGGCGAGCTGGACGCTTCGCACTTCCTCGCCCCGATGCCGCTGGCCATTTCCCTGGGTCTGGGCTCCAGCGCCCAGCCGATGCGCGTGGCGACCATCCAGAACGTCAACGGCCAGGCCATCACCCTGGCCCTCAAGCACAAGGACAACCGCGATCCGCGCAACTGGAAGGGCTTCAAGTTCGCCATTCCCTTCGAGTTCTCCATGCACAACTTCCTGCTGCGCTACTACCTGGCCGAGCACGGCCTGGACCCGGACCGCGACGTGCAGCTGCGGGTGACCCCGCCGGCGGAGATGATCGCCAACCTGCGCGCCGGCAACATCGACGGCTTCCTCGGCCCGGACCCGTTCAACCAGCGTGCGGTGTACGACGGCATCGGCTTCATCCACATCCTCTCCAAGGACATCTGGAACGGCCATCCGTGCTGCTCCTTCGGTGCCTCCCAGGCGTTCATCGAGCAGAACCCCAATACCTTCGCCGCACTGTACCGGGCCATCCTCAACGCCGCGGCGGCGGCCAGCGATCCGGCCAACCTGCCGACCATCGCCAAGGCCATCTCCACACCCAACTACCTGAACCAGCCGGAGATCGTCGTGCGCCAGGCGCTGACCGGACGCTTCGCCGACGGTCTCGGCCAGGTGCGCAACGAGCCCGACCGCGCCGGCTTCGCGCCGATGCCCTGGTATTCCATGGCCACCTGGATGCTGACCCAGATGAAGCGCTGGGGTTACCTCAAGGGCGAGATGGACTACAAGGCGCTGGCCGAGCAGGTGTTCCTGATGACCGACGCGCGCAAGCAGATGGCCGCCCTCGGCATGAGCCAGGCCAGCGCCGAGCCGCTGTCCGGCTACAAGGGCTTCTCGGTGATGGGCCGGCCGTTCGATCCGGACGCACCGGCGGCCTACCTGGATGGCCTCGCCATCAAGCGCAGCTAGGAGGACCGTCCATGAACCGATCGATACGTCTGAAAGCCTCCGTGCTGTCGCTGGTGATGCTGCTGACGCTGGTCCTGATCTGGCAGTTCGCCACGGGTCCGAAAGCGGGCGCTGCCGCCGCCCCGGTGGACGAGGAGTACGCCCTGCTGATGGGCCAGGAGGCCAGCGCCCCGGCGCCGAGCAACGGCCTGCCGACCCCGGCGCAGTTCGCCGGCCTGGCCTGGCAACACCTCAGCGATCCCTTCTACGACAACGGCCCCAACGACAAGGGCATCGGCATCCAGCTGATGCACTCGCTGGGCCGGGTCGGGCTGGGCTACCTGATCGC
The DNA here is from genome assembly GCF_042643485.1 of Azotobacter bryophylli. NCBI lineage: Bacteria > Pseudomonadati > Pseudomonadota > Gammaproteobacteria > Pseudomonadales > Pseudomonadaceae > Azotobacter > Azotobacter bryophylli. The sequence goes on from NZ_JBHRSJ010000022.1 coordinate 134,086, forward strand.
CGCCCTGGTGGCCATCCCGCTGGGTTTCGTGATCGGCATGTCGCCGCTGCTGTACCGGGCGCTGGACCCTTTCATCCAGGTGCTCAAGCCGATCTCGCCGCTGGCCTGGATGCCCATCGCCCTCTACACCATCAAGGACTCCCAGACTTCGGCGATCTTCGTGATCTTCATCTGCTCGGTGTGGCCGATGCTGATCAATACCGCCTTCGGCGTCGCCGGGGTGCGCAAGGACTGGCTGAACGTGGCCCGCACCCTGGAGGTCGGCCCGCTGCGCAAGGCCTTCCGGGTGATCCTGCCGGCCGCCGCGCCGACCATCATCACTGGCATGCGCATCTCCATGGGCATCGCCTGGCTGGTGATCGTCGCCGCCGAGATGCTCATCGGCGGCACCGGCATCGGCTATTTCGTATGGAACGAGTGGAACAACCTGTCCCTGGGCAACGTGATCTTCGCCGTACTGATGATCGGCGTGATCGGAATGCTCCTCGATCTCCTGTTCGCCCGACTGCAGAAGAAGGTGACCTATGCCGAATGAAACCAAGCACGCCGCCCCCTTCATCAAGGTCGAGGGGCTGAGCAAGCGTTACCGCGCCGACCTGCCGCCGGTGTTCGAGAACATCAACTTCAGCATCCAGCAGGGCGAGTTCATCTGCGTGATCGGCCACTCCGGCTGCGGCAAGAGCACCATCCTCAACGTCATCGCCGGCCTGGATGAGGCCAGCAGCGGGGCGGTGGTGATGGCCGGCAAGGAGATCTCCGGCCCCAGCCTGGACCGCGGCGTGGTGTTCCAGAGCCATGCCCTGCTGCCCTGGCTGACCGTGGAGGAGAACATCGCCTTCGCCGTGCGCTCGCGCCATCCGGACTGGTCGCGCAAGCGGATCGCCGAGCACGGCGCGCGCTTCATCGAGATGGTCGGCCTGAAGGCCGCCTGGAAGAAGAAGCCGAGCGAGCTGTCCGGCGGCATGAAGCAGCGCGTCGGCATCGCCCGGGCCTTCTCGGTGGAGCCGAAGATGCTGCTGATGGACGAGCCGTTCGGCGCCCTCGACGCCCTGACCCGCGGGGTGATCCAGGACGAGCTGCTGAAGATCTGCGCGGCCACCCGGCAGACCGTGTTCATGATCACCCACGACGTGGACGAGGCGATCCTGCTCTCGGACAAGATCATGCTGATGAGCAACGGGCCCCACGCGCGGATCGCCGAGATCGTGGTCAACACCCTGCCGCGCGACCGCAGCCGCGAGACCATGCACCACGACCCACAGTTCTACCGCATCCGCAACCACCTGGTGGACTTTCTCGTGCGCCGCTCGAAGATGATCCAGCAGAACGCCGCCGAGGCGCCGAGCAGCGCCGAGCCGCTGATCGTCCGTCCCGGCCTGGAGGGCGACCAGCCGCCGCCCGGTCCCGACAACCCCAGCGTGGCGAAGATGCGCGTCGTCGCCTGACCCCCAGCGTTCCGTAACGCCCCTCCCGAGACCCCCGTCCGTCCATGCTCCGGCATGGGCGCGGGAGAGGCTACGCCCGGAAAAACCCCAGGAAGATATCCATGCGTCAGACTTCCCATTCCCTGCTGCTGTGCCTCGCCGCGAGCGCACCCGCTCTGGCCGCGGCGGAAGAGTCCTTCACCAACATCTTCACCCAAGGCAAGGCCTACCTCGACCTGCGCTACCGCTACGAGCACGTCGACCAGGACAACGGCCTGATGCATGCCGACGCCAACACCCTGCGCACCCGGGTCGGCTACCAGACCGGGCGCCTGTATGGCTTCTCCGCCCTGATCGAGCTGGACAACGTCGCCCGTCTGGGCGAGGCCGACTACAACGACACCCGCAACCACAACACCCGCTACCCGGTGGTGGCCGACCCCGACGGCAGCGAGGTCAACCAGCTGCTGCTGCGCTACGACCACCAGTACGGCAGCGCGGTGTACGGCCGCCAGCGCATCGAGCTGGACAACCAGCGCTTCGTCGGCGGCGTCGCCTGGCGGCAGAACGAGCAGACCTACGACGGCTTCCTCGGCCAGCTCAAGCCTCTCGACAAGCTGACCCTGACCTACGGCTACCTCGACAACATCAACACGCCCTTCGGCCCCGACGGCCAGCACGGCTACCCGACCAACCCGGCCAACATCGAGGGCCACAGCCACCTGTTCAACGCCAGCTACGCCTGGCGCCCGGAGCTGAAGATCACCGCCTACCACTACCTGCTGGGCCTGGACAACCTGGCGGTGGCAGCGAATGCGGCCCTCGGCAGCCAGTCCAGCCGCACCAGCGGCGTGCGCCTGACCGGCAGCCGCGCCGGCTTCGGCTACGCCCTGGAGTACGCCCACCAGAGCGA
>NZ_JBHRSJ010000022.1:136650-173106 GCF_042643485.1 Azotobacter bryophylli
CTGCTGGGCGGCAGCCTGCAGGCCTGGTACCACGACTTCCGCGCCGACCGGGGCGGGGCGGACTACGGCCGCGAGCTGGACCTGTCGTACGCCCGGCCGGTGCCCTACGTGAAGAACCTGGTGGCGCTGGCCAAGTACGCCCGTTACGACGCCGAGGACTTCGCGGTGGATACCGACAAGTTCTGGATGCAGTTGCAGTACAAGTACTGAGGTGGGGGCGAACCCATTCGCCTCCATGGGGAGAATCCGCACATGCTGCTTGAGAGTCTCTATGGCCTCGGCGTCGGCCTGGCGCTCGGGCTGACCGGCGGAGGCGGGGTGCTGGCGGTGCCGGCGCTGGTGCTCGGCCTCGGCTTCAGCCTGCCCGAGGCTACCCCGGTGTCGCTGATCGCCGTCGGCCTGGCGGCCCTGCTCGGCTGCCTGGACGGCCTGCGTCGCGGTCTGGTGCGCTATCGGGCGGCGCTGGTGATGGCCGCGCTCGGTGCGCTGTGCGCGCCGCTCGGCCTGGGGCTGGCCCGACACCTGCCGGTGCCGCTGCTGATGCTGCTGTTCTGCGCGCTGCTGCTGTTCATCGCCGCACGCATGCTGCGCCAGGCGCTGGGCGAGGGGCGGGGCGAGGTGGCCGCTGCGTTGCGGCACAACTGCCTGCTCGATCAGCAGACCGGACGTTTCCGCTGGAACCCGCGCTGCTTCCTCAGCCTGTCGGCCATCGGCGGGCTGTCGGGGCTGTTCAGCGGGCTGCTCGGGGTCGGTGGCGGCTTCCTCATCGTTCCCGGCATCCGCCAGTTCAGCAACCTCGGCATGCACGGCATCGTCGCCACCTCGCTGGCGGTGATCGCGCTGGTCTCGGCCAGCACCGTGGCCGGCTTCCTGCTGTCCGGTGGCTGCCTGTCCTCCGGCGCCTGGATCTTCGTCGCCGCCGCTGCCGCCGGCATGCTCGGCGGCCGGCTGCTGGCGCCGCGTCTGCCGGCCCGCCACCTGCAGCTCGGCTTCGCCGTGCTGGCCGGGCTGGCCGCCCTGATGCTGCTCGGCAAGACGCTGCTGCCTTTCCTCATCTTCCCGTGAAACCGGAGTCCCCCATGCAGCCTCGTGTGAAAACCTTCTTCGACGCGCCGACCTCCACCTTCAGCCATGTGCTGCACGCCGGCCCGGGCACGGCCTGCGCCATCGTCGACTCGGTGCTCGGCTACGATCCCAGGTCCGGGCGCACCGACACCCGCGGCGCCGACGCCATCGTCGATTACGTGCGCAGCCAGCGGCTGGAGGTGCAGTGGCTGCTGGAGACCCACGTTCATGCCGATCACCTGTCCGCGGCGGCCTACCTGCGCGGGCTGCTCGGCGGCAAGATCGCCGCCAGCGCGGCGATCCGCCAGGTGCAGAAGGTATTCCAGGGCATCTACAACCTGGCCGACGGCTATTGCGTCGAGCCGGGCCAGTTCGACCACCTGTTCCGGCCCGACGAGGATTTTCGCATCGGCGAACTGCGCGCTCGCGCCCTGCACGTGCCCGGGCATACGCCGGCGGATACCGCCTACCGGATCGAGGAGGGGCTGGTGTTCGTCGGCGACACCCTGTTCCCGCCGGACGTGGGCACCGCCCGCTGCGACTTCCCCGGCGGCAGCGCCGCCCAGCTGTACCGCTCGATTCGCCGCCTGCTGGCGCTGCCCGGCGACACCCGGCTGTTCATGTGCCACGACTACCCGCCGGCCGGGCGAGAGCCGCAGGCCGAATGCACGGTGGCCGAGCAGCGCGCGGCGAACCTGCACGTGCGCGACGGCATCGGCGAACTGGATTTCATCGCCCTGCGCAGCCGGCGCGACGCCACCCTGGAGATGCCCAACCTGCTGCTGCCGTCGATCCAGGTGAACATCCGCGCCGGCGTCCTGCCAGAGCCGGAGGCCAACGGCCGGCGCTACCTGAAGATCCCGCTGGATGCGCTCTGAACGGGCCCCTGCTGGGGGAAGATCGGCCTAGCCGGCCGATTTGCCGCTGCTCTGGGCCGCCGGGGCGGCGCTCCGGCGCACCAGCAGCCAGCCGAGCGCCAGGCCGAGGAGCATGGCCACGCAGGAGCCGAGCAGCACGCCGAGCTTGGCGGCGCTCAGCAGCTCCGCATCCTTGAAGGCCAGGGTGGCGATGAAGATGGACATGGTGAAGCCGATGCCGGCGAGGCAGCCCACCAGCCACAGCCAGCTCCAGTTCATTCCCTCCGGCAGACGGCAGAGGTTCAGGCGCACCAGTATCCAGCTGCACAGCAGGATTCCCAGCGGCTTGCCCAGCACCAGCGCCGAGGCAACGCCGGTCATGACGTTGAGGGATGCGGCATGTGCCAGGTCGACGCCGTCGAGGTTTATGCCCGCGTTGGCCAAGGCGAACAGCGGCATGATGCCGTAGGCGACCCAGGGGTGCAGGGCGTTGCGCACCCGCACCACCGGCGGCAGCAGCTCGCGCTGGGCCAGAGCCAGCTCGCGCACCGACGGCAGCAGGCGCTCGGGATCGCCGGCCCCGCTGCGGCTGCGAAACTCGTCCAGCGCACGCGCCGCGGCTTTCAGCGGGCTCTCCAGAGCCGGGCGGGGAACCACCGGCGTCAGCAGACCCAGCACCACTCCGGCCAGGGTCGGGTGGGCCCCGGTCTGCAGCAGGCCGAACCACACCAGCGCCCCGGGCAGCACATAGGCGTAGGCCGAACCGATCCCCATCTTCTGCAAGGCCAGCACCAGCGCGATCCCCGCGCCGGCGAGGACGAAGCCGCTCGGATCAAGCCCGCCGGAGAAGAACAGGGCGATGATCAGCACGGCCACCATGTCGTCGACGATCGCCAGCGTCAGCAGGAAGACCCGTACCGCCGGGGGCACCGAACGCCCGAGCAGGGCGAGCACGCCGACGGCGAAGGCGATGTCGGTGGCCGTCGGAATCGCCCAGCCCTGCCGCAGCTCTCCATTGGAGGCCTCCAGCGCGTAGATGAGCGCCGGCGCCAGCACGCCGCCGAGTGCGGCGGCCATGGGCAGGGCGGCCTGGCTCAGGCTGGCCAGGGCGCCGTCGTGGATTTCCCGGCGGATCTCCATGCCCACCACCAGGAAGAACAGGGTCATCAGCCCGTCGTTGATCCAGAAGTGCAGGGAGTGGGAAATCTCGTATCCGCCGAAGCGCAGGCCCAGCGGGGTGTGCCAGAGGTGCTGGTAGCTCTCGGCGAAGGCCGGAAGGTTCGCCCAGAGCAGGGCGACGGCAGCGGTGAGCAGCAGGATCACGCCGCTCACGGCTTCGATGTGGAGGAATTTCTCGAGGGTGTGGAAGGCGGCTTCAGTCATGCGCTGCGCCGCCGGCAGCGCCTTGGCGGAGGGGTGTCGGATCATGCTCGCTCCATATCCGAAGATGTGCGGCGGCCCGACCAGCACTGAAACCTGCCCCGTTGCTTCTGCGAACGCGACACCCGCAGCCATCTTACCCCGACGAATCCCGTGCGGCCAGACCGGAGCACGGCGTTCGTTCAGGCGGGGGCCGGGAATCGATGGGTTCCACAATGTTAACAATGTAAACATTGTGCGCGCTCGGGCTTTTCGCCGGCAGCGCCCGCGCAGCCGTTCGATGGTTGCAGGTTTGCTGGTAAGCCATTGATTTTAAAGCATTAAAAATCGAATTCTGCGATTAGCGAGCAATCTGGCACAGCGGTTGCGATATCCCCTTCGAACCCGAAGAGCGGCGCCCCGTCGCTCGACCCCTCGAATGGAGCATCTCATGACCGAAGCAACCGCCTCCTGCACCTGCCCGAGCACCGTGCAGGCCTACCTCAAGCCGATCGACCGCGACGGGCTGATGGCCTTCGCCGAGAAGGGCCGCAACAACCCCGGCAGCCGCGGGACCAACAAGGTCCACACGGTGATGCAGGGCATGTACCGCAGCCTGAGCTATGTCGGCGACCACACGCCGGTGGTGGTGGACGAGCCGCTGCACCTGTTCGGCGAGAACACCGCGCCGGCGCCCGGCGAGATCGTCCTGTCCGGCCTGGGCGGCTGCCTGGCGGTGGGGATCACCGCAGTGGCGACCTGGAAGCAGATCAGGCTGAGCAAGCTGGAGATCTTCCTGGAGGCGGACATCGGCAACCCGGCGGCCTGGGGCGCGGGCGGTGCGCAGATGCAGCCGGAGCAGATGGGCTTCCAGGCGATCCGGGTGAAGGTGCTGGTGGAAGGCGATGCGAGCCGCGAGGAGCTGGACGAGATCGTCCGCCACGCCAACTACTACTCGCCGGTGGCCAACACCCTGCGCAACCCGATCCCGTTCAGCATCGGTTTGGCCGACTGAGCGTCCGATACCGCCTTGCAACCCTTTTTCCGGGCCGCGCCAGCGGGCGCGCCCCGGACACCGAGCCAGACACGAGGAACCGAAGATGATTTCCAGCCGCGAAGAAGTAACCAAGATGATCCTGGCCGCCAAGGTCTCCAAGGGCCTGAAGTGGGCGAAGGTGGCCGAAGCCATCGGCCTGTCCAAGGAGTGGACCACCGCCGGCTGCCTCGGGCAGATGACCTTCGACAAGACCCAGGCGGAAACCCTCGGCAAGCTGTTCGACCTGCCCGACGAGGCGGTGGCCTGGCTGCAGATCGTCCCCTACAAGGGCTCGCTGCCGACCGCCGTGCCCACCGATCCGCTGATCTATCGCTGGTACGAGATCGTCAGCGTCTACGGCACCACCATCAAGGAGCTGATCCACGAGGAATTCGGCGACGGCATCATGAGCGCCATCGACTTCTCCATGGACATCCAGCGCCAGCCCGATCCCAAGGGCGACCGCGTGAACGTGGTGCTGTCCGGCAAGTTCCTGCCGTACAAGAGCTACTGATTCCCGGCCGCTACTGGCCCCCTCGGCCAGCCGCTGGCTGGCCGATCCCCAACCGGCAAAGGAGCTAGCCATGAGCCAGAAAATACTCTTCAGTCCCGCGGAGGCGGCCGCCGCGATGCAGGCGGGCAAGGCCGTGCTTATCGACATCCGCGCCCCCGAGGCCTACCAGGCCGGGCACATCGCCGGTGCGGTGAACGTGCCGGACGTGTTTTCCTACCTGGCGGAAACCAGCCCGTCCGGCCTGCAAGCCCTGCACGGCCAGTTCGCCGAGCTGTTCGGCCGGGCCGGTCTGGATGGCGAGAAGATCGCGATCGTCTACGAGGACGCGCTGAACACTCGTTACGGCGGCTCCTGCCGGGGCTACTGGCTGCTGCAGTACCTGGGCTACCCGCAGGTCGGCATCCTCGGCGGCGGCCTGCGTGCCTGGCAGGAGGCCGGCGGCGCGGTGGACAGTGTCGCAGCGATGCCGGCGGTGGCGGTCTTCCCGACCCGGCCCAGGACCGAGCTGCTGACGACCAAGCACGAGATGCGCGCGGCGCTGGCCGATCCGGCGATCAAGCTGCTCGACAACCGTGACCGGGACGAATGGCTGGGCGAGAGCTCGTCTCCCTACGGCAAGGACTTTGCCCCGCGCAAGGGACGCATCCCCGGCGCGGTCTGGCTGGAGTGGTACGAGCTGATGGACACCAGCCAGTCGGTTGCCGCCTTCAAGTCGGCCGAGCAGGTCCGCGCGCTGGCTGCCGAGCGTGGGCTGACGCCCGCCGACGACATCATCATCTACTGCTTCAAGGGCGCGCGGGCGGCCAATACCTACGTCGCCATGAAACTCGCCGGGTTCGACCGGCTACGCATCTACCTGGGCTCCTGGAACGAATGGTCGCGGGACGAGAGCCTGCCCATCGAGGCCGGGCTGCCGAAGGGCACGGTACGTCTGCTGGCCGAGGCGTGACACCGCGGCGGCGGGGCCCCGATCAGGGCGCCCGTAGCCTTCATCCATTGGAAATGAGCGAAGCCCTGCATGACAGCCATCCGTCTCGGCCTGCGCGAGAACCTCGCGCAGTTCTCCCTGCTGGTGCTGGTCAACGCCTTCGTCGGCGCCATGGTCGGTCTGGAACGCAGCATCCTGCCGGCCCTGGCCGAGGAGGAGTTCCGGCTCGTCGCGCGCGCGGCGATCCTGTCCTTCATCGTGGTCTTCGGCGTGAGCAAGGCGCTGGCCAACTACTTCGCCGGGCGCTGTTCCGACCGTTACGGGCGCAAGCCGGTGCTGGTGGCCGGCTGGCTGGTGGCGGTGCCGGTACCCTTCATCCTCATGTGGGGACCGGACTGGAACTGGGTGCTCGGCGCCAACCTGCTGCTGGGGATCAGCCAGGGCCTGACCTGGTCCACCACCGTGATCATGAAGATCGATCTGGTCGGCCCCAGGCAGCGCGGGCTGGCCATGGGCCTCAACGAGTTCGCCGGCTATCTGGCGGTGGCCGGCAGCGCCCTGGCCACCGGCTGGATCGCCGCCCAATACGGACTGCGCCCCGAGCCCTTCTACCTGGGCGTGGTCTACGTGGCGCTCGGCTTGCTGCTGTCGCTGCTGCCGGTGCGCGAAACCCGTCATCATGCGGCAAGGGAGGCGCAGGGTCGTCCGCCGGTCGCGGACCTCGACCAGGGCGAGATCTTTCGCCGCACCTCGCTGACCGACCGCAATCTGTCCAGCGTCAGCCAGGCCGGGCTGGTCAACAACCTCAACGACGGCATGGCGTGGGGCCTGTTCCCGCTGCTGTTCGTCGCGGCCGGCCTGGATCTCGCCCGCATCGGCCTGCTCGCCGCGCTCTATCCGGCGGTCTGGGGCGTCGGCCAGATATTCACCGGCGCGCTGTCCGACCGGGTCGGACGCAAGCCGCTTATCGTCGGCGGCATGTGGCTGCAGGCGCTGGGTATCGGGATCGTCGCCGCCGGCCATGCTTTCTCCGCCTTCGCTCTGGGCGCGGTGCTGCTCGGCATCGGCACGGCGATGGTCTATCCGACCCTGCTGGCCGCCATCGGCGATCGCGCCCATCCGTCCTGGCGCGCCTCCGCCGTCGGCGTCTACCGCTTGTGGCGCGACCTCGGCTATGCGGTCGGCGCCCTGCTGTCCGGGCTGATCGCCGACTGGCTGGGGTTGTCCGCCGCCGTCTGGGCGGTGGCCTGGCTGACCCTGTTCTCCGGCGTGCTGGTGCTGCTGCGGATGGAGGCGGGGCGTGAGCTGCTGGATATTTCCGGAGGAGCGACCAGTGACTGAAACCGTGCCCGGCATCGAGGGCCTCGTGGCCCTGCCCAGCCGGTTCGCCGCCCGGGAAACCCTCGACCGCTTCGAGGCCTGCGTCCGGCGGAAGGGCCTGCTGGTGTTCGCCCGCATCGACCACGCCGCCGGCGCGGCGAGGATCGGCAAGCGCCTGCGCCCCACCGAGCTGCTGATCTTCGGCCATCCCCAGGGCGGCACGCCGCTGATGGAGACGGCGCAGACCCTGGGCATCGACCTGCCGCTCCGGGCGCTGGCCTGGGAGGATGCGACCGGGCAGGTCTGGCTCGGCTACAACGATCCCCGCTATCTGGCGCGCCGCCACGGCCTGGTCGAGTCCCCGCCCGCGGAGGCCATGAGCCGGGCCCTGGCGGCGCTGGCCACGGCCAGCCTGGAGGGATAGTTGGCAGCGGACCGCCCTCCGGCGGCAGCCGGGAGAAGACGGTCCGGAGCCGGTTTTGCCTTGCGTGCGAGATCAGCCCTCGCGCTTTTCCACCAGCGTCAGGATGTCGTAGCTGGCGACCAGCTCGTCGTTCTGGTTGGTCACTTCCACGTCCCAGGCCACCACGCCCTGGCCCTTGCCGCTGGGGCTCTTCTTGCCCTGGTCGATCTTGCGCTTGCAGGTCAGGCGGGCGCGGATGGTGTCGCCGATGCCCACCGGGCCGACGAAGCGCAGGGTGTCCAGGCCGTAGTTGGCCAGCACCGGGCCGACGCCGGGGGAGACGAACAGGCCGGCGGCGGCGGAGAGCACGAAATAGCCGTGGGCGATGCGCTTGCCGAACTGCGACTCCTTCGCCGCGATCTCGTCGAAGTGCATGTAGAAGTGGTCGCCCGACAGGCAGCCGAAGTTGACCAGGTCGGCCTCGGTCACGGTGCGGCGGTGGGTCAGCAGCGACTCGCCGATCTTGAGCTCCTCGAAGTGGCGGCGGAACGGGTGCACCTCGGTCTCGATGACCCTGGCGCCGCGCACGTATTCGCCGGTGATGGCGCTGAGCATGCTCGGCGAACCCTGCACGGCGCTGCGCTGCAGGTAGTGCTTGACCGCGCGGATGCTGCCCAGCTCCTCGCCGCCGCCGGCGCGGCCCGGGCCGCCGTGCTTGAGTTGCGGCAGCGGCGAGCCGTGGCCGGTGGACTCCTTGGCGGCCTCGCTATCCAGCACGTGCACGCGGCCGTGCCAGGCAGCGACGGCCGGCACCACGCGGGCGGCGACGCCCGGGTCGCGGGTGACCAGGGTGGAGACCAGACTGCCCTTGCCGCGGGCGGCCAGGGCCACGGCCTCGTCGAGGTCGGCGTAGCCCATCAGGGTACTGACCGGACCGAAGGCCTCGATGTCGTGGGCGCCGCCCTCGGCGTGCGGATCGCAGCTCTTCAGCAGGGTCGGGGCGAAGAAGGCGCCCTCGGCCACGTTGTCGCCGAGCAGGGCGAAGCCGTCGCGGGCACCGTGGATCAGTTCGCTGCTGGCGAGCAGGGCATCGACGCGGGCGGCGACGTCCTCGAGCTGGGCATGGGAGGCCAGCGCGCCCATCTTCACGCCTTCCTTGCTCGGGTCGCCGACCACCACCTTGGCCAGCCGCGCGGAGAGGCGCTCGGCCACGGCGTCGAGGCGGTTCTCGGGGACGATGATGCGGCGGATGGCGGTGCATTTCTGGCCGGCCTTGACCGTCATTTCGCGGGCCACTTCCCTGACGAACAGCTCGAACTCCTCGTGGTCTGGCGTCACGTCGGGGGCGAGGATGGCGCAGTTCAGCGAGTCGGCCTCGGCGTTGAACGGGATCGAGTGGCGGATCAGGTTGGCGTTCGCGCGCAGCCTGGCGGCGGTGTCGGCCGAGCCGGTGAAGGTCACCACGTCCTGGCCCTGCAGGCGGTCGAGCAGATCGCCGGTGCCGCCGATCACCAGTTGCAGGCTGCCCTCGGGCAAGAGGCCGGACTCCTGCAGGATGCGCACCGCTGCTTCGGCGACGTAGCTGGTGGCGGTGGCCGGTTTGACGATGCACGGCATGCCGGCGAGGAAGCTCGGCGCGAACTTCTCCAGCATGCCCCAGACCGGGAAGTTGAAGGCGTTGATGTGCACGGCCAGGCCGCCGCGCGGCACCAGGATGTGGCTGCCGGCGAATTGGTTCTGCTTGCCCAGCGGCATGGCCGGGCCTTCGTGGATCAGGTTGCCGGAAGGCAGCTCGCGGGTGCCCATGCTGGCGTAGGCGAACAGGGTGCCGGCGCCGCCCTCGATGTCGATCCAGCTGTCGGCGCGGGTGGCCCCGGTGTGCTGGGAGATGGCGTAGAGCTCTTCCTTGCGCTCCATCAGGTACTTGCCGAGGGCCTTGAGGCGGGCGGCGCGCTGCTGGAAGTCCATGGCCATCAGTGCCGGCAGGCCGCGGCGGCGGGCGAAGTCGGTGGCTTCGGCGAAGTCCGGGGCTTCCTCGTGGGTGCGGGCGACGCCATGGCCGTCGATGGCGCTGCGCAGCACCTGGGCGCCCTGCCGGCCGATCCAGCGACCGGCGATGAAGCTCTGCAGCGTAGGCACGTGGGTCATGTCGATTCCTCCGGTTGATTTCCTTCGGCCGGCGCGGGCGCCGGCCTTCCTTGGCGATGTGGGTTGGTTTCGAGGGGGCGGGCCGGGGCGTACCTCAGTGCTGGCTGGCGCCTGCCGCACCCACTCCGGTCATGGAGCGGATGAACTGGGCGAGGTAGCGTCCGCGCTCCTGGCTGGCGCGCTCGGAGGCATCGCTGACCGAGAACAGCCAGGCGCCGAGGAAGGCCAGGGTCATGGAGAACAGCGCCGGGTTGGCGTAGGGGAAGATCGCGCTGGGGTTCTTCAGCACGTTCACCCACACGGCCGGGCCGAGCACCACCAGGGTCACGGCTGAGAACAGGCCGATCAGACTGCCGGCCACGGCGCCGCGGGTGGTCAGGCCTTTCCAGAACATGGAGAGGAACAGCACCGGAAAGTTGACCGAAGCGGCGATGGCCAGGACCAGGCCGGAGAGGAAGGCGATGTTCTGCGCCTCGAAGACCAGGCCGAGGAGGATGGCCAGCACACCGATAGCCAGGGTGGCGATCCGCGACACGCGCATTTCCTCCCGCTCGCTGGCCTGGCCCTTGCGCACGACGGTGGCGTACAGATCATGGGACACCGCCGAGGCGCCGGACAGGGCCAGGCCGGCTACCACGGCGAGGATGGTGGCGAAGGCCACCGCCGAGATGAAGCCGAGGAACAGGCTGCCGCCGACGGTCTGCGCCAGGTGCACGGCGACCATGTTGCCGCCGCCGACGATCGCGCCCGCGGCGTCGCGGAACTGCGGATCGGTGCCGACCATGACGATGGCGCCGAAGCCGATGACGATCAGCAGCAGGTAGAAGTAGCCGATGAAGCCGGTGGCGTAGAACACGCTCTTGCGGGCTTCCCGGGCATCGGCCACGGTGAAGAAGCGCATCAGGATGTGCGGCAGCCCTGCGGTGCCGAACATCATGCCGAGGCCCAGCGAGATCGCATCGACGGGATTCGACAGCAGACCGCCCGGCGCCATGATCGCGGTGCCCTTGGCATGCACGGCGGCTGCGCCGGCGAACAGCGCCTCGGTGCTGAAACCGAAATGCCTGAGCACCATGAAGGCCATGAAGCTGGAGCCCGAGAGCAGCAGCACGGCCTTGATGATCTGCACCCAGGTGGTCGCCAGCATGCCGCCGAAGGTCACGTAGCAGACCATCAGCACGCCCACCAGCATCACCGCGTGCAGGTAGCTGATGCCGAACAGCAGCTCGATCAGCTTGCCGGCGCCGACCATCTGCGCCACCAGGTACATCAGCGCCACCGTCAGGGTGCCGAAGGCCGCGGTGATGCGCACCGGCGTCTGCGCCAGGCGGTAGGCGACCACGTCGGCGAAGGTGAACTTGCCGAGATTGCGCAGGCGCTCGGCGATCAGGAACAGGATGATCGGCCAGCCGGCCAGCACGCCGAGGGAATACAGCAGCCCGTCGAAGCCGGTCATGAACATCATCGCCGAAATGCCGAGGAAGGACGCGGCCGAAACCATGTCGCCGGCGATCGCCAGGCCGTTCTGGAGACCGCTCAGGCCGCCGCCGGCGGTGTAGAAATCGCGGGTCGAATGGGTGCGCATGGCCGCCCAGCGGGTCACGCCGAGGGTGAACAGGACGAACAGCAGGAACATGCCGATGGCGTTCCAGTTCAGCGGACGGCTGGCGCCTTCGGCGGCCAGGACGGCGGGGGAGGCGAGGGCCAGCAGGCCGGGCACGAGCAGGCGGGCGAGGCGTTTCATTGGGCGCACTCCTGCTTGATCTGCTCGTTGAGCGGGTCGATGCGGCGGTTGGAGCGGTGCACGTAGATGCCGGTCAGGCCGACCGAGAGCAGGATGACGATGACGCCGGCGAGCATGCCGACGCTGGTGACCCCGCCGTTGAGCGGCCTGCCGAGGGTCTCGGGGGAGAACGCGACCAGCAGCACGAAGCCGTAGTAGATCACCAGCATGGCCAGGGTCAGGGACCAGTTGAGGCGGGTCTTCTCACGCACGAGGGCCTGGTAGTGCGGGTGTCGCTGGATACTTTCGAGTTGTTGCGGGGACATGGTGTGCTCTCTTTCTTATTAAGGTTATGAGTGACACGGTGTTGCACGGCAGCCCTCGCCGGCCCGGGGCCGGGAGGGCTCCAGTCTGGCGTCGGCCGGTCTCCATGACCCTGCGCCCGGCCGGCGCGCGACCTGTCTCACGCAGGCGCGGTCAGAGCTGGTCGAAGTCCAGCACGACCTTCTCGCTGAGCGGATAGCACTGGCACGACAGCACGTAGCCGGCGGCCACTTCGTAGTCCTCCAGGGCGAAGTTGGCATCCATCTCCACCTCGCCCTCCACCACCTTGCACTTGCAGGTGGAGCAGACGCCGGCCTTGCACGAGTAGGGCAGGTCCATACCCTGGTCGTTGCCGGCGTCGAGGATGTTCTGGGTGTTGCGCGGCAACTCGAAGGACAGCTCGCGACCGTCCTTGATCACGCTGACCCGGCTCACGCCGCCGTCCTGCCGGGCGGTCGCACGGGCCTCGCGCGCCTTGGCGCCGCCGGGGGAGCCGAAGAGCTCGAAGTGGATGCGCTCGCCGGCCAGGCCGTTGGCCTTCAGGCTGTCGCGCACGGTCTCGGTCATTTCCTGCGGGCCGCAGATGAAGGCGGCGTCCAGGGTCTTCACGACCAGCCAGCGGGAGAACAGCTCGACGCACTTCCCGCCGTCGATGCGACCGTTGTACAGGTCCACGTCCTGCTGCTCGCGGCTGAACACGTAGATCAGGTTGAGACGCTCGAGGTAGCGGTTCTTCAGGTCCTCCAGCTGCTCGCGGAACAGGGCGCTGGCGCTGGAGCGGTTGCCGTAGATCAGGGTGAAGCGACTGTGCGGTTCGGCTTCCAGGGTGGTCTTGATGATCGAGAGGATCGGCGTGATGCCGCTGCCGGCGGCCACCGCCAGGTAGTTGCCGTGGCGCGCCGCATCCAGCGGCACGTGGAAGCTGCCGGCAGGGGGCATCACGTCCAGGGTCTGGCCGGCCTCGAGGGTGGAGTTGGCGTAGCTGGAAAAGCGCCCGCCCGGAACCTGCTTGATCGCCACGCGCAGCTCGCCGTCGTTGACGCCGGTGCAGATGGAGTAGGAGCGGCGCACTTCCTCGCCGTCCAGCTCGGTGCGCAGCACCAGGTACTGGCCCTGGGTGAAGTGGAAGCTGTCTTCGAGCTCCGGCGGCACCTCGAAGGCGATGGACACCGCCTCGCGGGTTTCCGGCCGCACTTCCCTGATTCTCAAGCTGTGGAACTGGCTCATCGTTGTGGTCTCCGCGGTCCCTGCGGGCCGCTCAAATGCATTTGAAGTAGTCGAAGGGCTCCAGGCAGTCCCGGCAGCGGTACAGCGCCTTGCAGGCGGTGGAGCCGAACTGGCTGAGCAGTTCGGTGTGGGCGCTGCCGCACTGCGGGCAATGCACCTGCGGGCTTTCCCCGAGCAGGCTGCGCTTGCTGGCGCTGCCGTGCGGCGGGGCGATGCCGTAGGCGCGCAGGCGCTCGCGGCCCCGCTCGCTGATCCAGTCGGTGGTCCAGGCCGGGTCCAGCCGGCGCTCCAGGCGCGGCGCAGCGAACCCGGCCTGTTTCAGCGCCGCGCCGATCTCGCTCTCGATCAGCTCGGTGGCCGGGCAGCCGGAGTAGGTGGGGGTGACCACTAGGTGCAGATGGCCGTCCCGCCAGTCGATCTCGCGGACGATGCCCAGATCGACCACGCTGACCACCGGCACTTCCGGGTCCATCACCCGCTCCAGCACCGCCCGGGCCAGGGCCAGATCGCCGGCCGCGGCGGGGCGGGCGCCGCGGTCGCTGGCGATCAGCTCACCAGGTCGCATCGGGGTAGGCCCTCTGCAGGAACTGCATCTCGGCCAGCAGCAGGCCCAGGTGCTCGGTGTGCAGGCCGCGCTTGCCGCTCAGGTAGAAGTGGCTGGCCGGCTCCGGCATGGCGAGGCCGGCGCTGGAGAACACGTCGGCGACCTTCGCCCTCCAGGCCGTGGCCAGTTCTTCCGGGTTCGGCGCGATGCCGGCCCGGTGCAGGCGCTCCTCGACCTGGTCGGCATGCACCAGCTCGACGGTGAAGCGCCACAGCTCGCGGACCGCCGCCACCATGCGCCGGTGGCTCTCCTCGGTGCCGTCGCCCAGGCGCTGCACCCACTCGGCGGATCGGCGCAGGTGATAGGTGACTTCCTTCAGGGCCTTGGCGGCGATGCCGGTGACGCGGGCGTCGGCGGAGCCGGTCAGGGCAGCGAGGGTGTGGAAGTGCCAGACGTCGTAGAGGAACTGCTTGGCCATGGTGACCGCGTAGTCGCCGTTGGGCTGCTCCACCAGCAGCAGGTTGCGGTAGGCGCGCTCGTCGCGGCGGTAGGCCAGGCGATCGGCATCGCGGCCGTCGGCCAGCAGTTCGGCAGCGTACTCGTACCAGTTGCGCGCCTGGCCGACCAGGTCGAGGCCGACGTTCATCAGCGCCATTTCTTCCTCGAGGGCCGGGGCCCGGCCGCACCATTCGCACAGGCGCTGGCCCTGGACCAGGGCGCTGTCGGCGAGGCGCAGCAGGTATTCGCTCAGATCGTTCTGCGGATTCATGGCGCGCCTCACATATGGCCGACTTCGGCGGGCAGCTCGTAGAAGCTGGCGTGGCGGTAGACCTTGTCCTGCGACGGATCGAACAGCGGCTCCTTCTCGTCCGGCGAAGAGGCGGTGATCAGGGCCGAGGGCACCACCCACAGGCTGACGCCTTCGTTGCGGCGGGTGTAGAGATCGCGGGCGTTCTCGATGGCCATCTGCGCATCGACGGCGTGCACGCTACCGACGTGCTTGTGGTTGAGGCCGTGCTTGCTGCGCACGAAGACTTCGAAGAGGGTCCATTCCGACATGGCTGCGTTTCTCCTGATCAGGCGGCGTTGCGTTTTTGTTTTTGGGTGTTGCCCTGCTGCTGCTTGCGGGCGTGGGCGACGGCGGCTTCGCGAACCCAGGCGCCGTCTTCCAGCGCCTGGCGGCGGGTGGCGAGGCGCTCGTGGTTGCACGGGCCGTTGCCCTTGAGCACGTCGTAGAACTCGCGCCAGTTGATCTCGCCGAAGTCGTAGTGGCCGCGTTCGGCGTTCCACTTCAGGTCCGGGTCCGGGGCGGTGCAGCCGAGGTATTCCAGCTGCGGCACAGTCTGGTCGATGAAGCGCTGGCGCAGTTCGTCGTTGGTCTGGCGCTTGATCTTCCAGGCCATGGACTGGGCGCTGTTGGGGGAGTCGGCGTCGCTCGGGCCGAACATCATCAGGGCCGGCCACCACAGGCGGTCGATGGCGTCCTGAACCATGTCCTTCTGGGCCTGGTTGCCGTGGCGCATCATGGTCAGGAGGATTTCGTAGCCCTGGCGCTGGTGGAAGCTCTCTTCCTTGCAGATGCGGATCATGGCGCGGGAGTAGGGGCCGTAGGAGGTGCGCTGCAGCACCACCTGGTTGACGATGGCGGCGCCGTCCACCAGCCAGCCCACCGCGCCCATGTCGGCCCAGTTCAACGTCGGGTAGTTGAAGATGCTCGAGTACTTGGCGCGGCCGCCGTGCAGCTTGGCGATCTCCTCGTCGCGGTCGGCGCCGAGGGTTTCCATGGCGCTGTACAGGTACATGCCGTGGCCGGCCTCGTCCTGGATCTTGGCCATCAGCTGCAGCTTGCGCTTCAGGGTCGGGGCGCGGGTCACCCAGTTGCCTTCCGGCAGCATGCCGACGATTTCCGAGTGGGCGTGCTGGGAGATCTGCCGGATCAGGGTCTGCCGGTAGGCGTCCGGCATCCAGTTCTTCGGCTCGATCTTGATTTCCGCGTCAATCCTGTCCTGGAAGGCGCGTTCCTCCTCGGTCATCTCTTCGCGGGTCTTGAGTCGCTTGACTCCCGTCTCCACCAGTTGGGCGTACATGCTGTTCCTCCAGCCTTGGATCGTTTTTGTGGGTGCCGCTTGGCATGAAGATATTTCTATCCGATACACAATAAAAAATCAAACAACAAATGTCGTGTCATTTGTGTTTTTTGTATCGCATTAGCGGGGAGCCTTCGGCGAGACGCGACGAAGCCTTGCCCGCGCTGGCTGGTGCGCTGCCGGGAAGAGGCGGGAGTAGCGAGGGACTGGCGTCGCGGGGAGGCTGTCGAGTCGGAAATTGTGCAAAAAAAGCCCCGCACGGGCGGGGCTCAGGCGTGGGTGAGGCTTTTCCGCTGCGCGTTCAGGCGGCGGCCTGGCGCTTGTCCACCACGCGGGAAGCCTTGCCTTCGGAGCGCTTGATGGAGAAGGCGGGCACGATGTCGATGCGCGTGCTGATGCCGATGTGGCTCTTGATGTGGTGGCCGAGCTCGCGGACTACCGTATTGCGCTCGGATTCGCCGAGGTGCTCGTACTCTGGCTTGAGTTCCACCCGCACGTCCAGGCTGTCGAGGTTTCCGTTGCGATACACATGGATCTCGTAAGCACTGGACAGCTGTTTGACTTTGAGGACCTGCTCCTCGATCTGGGTTGGGAACACGTTGACCCCGCGGATGATCAGCATGTCGTCGCTGCGCCCGGTGATCTTGTCGATCCGCCGCATCGCCCGCCCGGTGCCCGGCAGCAGTCGGGTCAGGTCGCGGGTGCGGTAGCGGATCATCGGCAGGGCCTCCTTGCTCAGCGAGGTGAACACCAGCTCGCCCATCTGGCCGTCCGGCAGCACTTCGCCGGTGTTCGGGTCGATGATCTCCGGATAGAAGTGGTCTTCCCATATGGTCGGGCCGCCCTTGCTGTCCGCGCATTCCATGGCCACCCCCGGCCCCATCACTTCCGACAGGCCGTAGATGTCCATGGCCTGGATGCCCAGTCGCTCCTCCAGGGTGCCGCGCAGCTGGCCGGTCCAGGGTTCGGCGCCGAAGATGCCCAGGCGCAGCGCCAGCTTGTGCGGGTCGACGCCCTGGCGCTCCAGCTCGTCGGCGATGTTGAGCATGTAGGAGGGGGTGACCATGATGATGTCCGGCTGGAAGTCCCGGATCAGCTGGACCTGCTTCTCGGTCTGGCCGCCGGACATGGGGATCACGGTGCAGCCCAGGCGCTCGGCGCCGTAGTGGGCGCCCAGGCCGCCGGTGAACAGGCCGTAGCCGTAGGCGACGTGGATCTTGTCGCCCGGGCGGCCGCCAGCGGCGCGGATCGAGCGGGCCACCACGTTGGCCCAGGTGTCGATGTCGTTCTGGGTGTAGCCGACCACGGTCGGCTTGCCGGTGGTGCCGCTGGAAGCGTGCAGGCGGACCACCTTGTCCATCGGCACGGCGAACATGCCGTAGGGGTAGTTGTCGCGCAGGTCGCTCTTGGTGGTGAACGGGAACTTCGCTAGGTCGTCCAGCGACTGGATGTCGCTCGGGTGCACGCCCTGCTCGTCGAACCGCTGCCGGTACAGCGGCACGTTCTCGTAGGCATGTTTCAGGCTCCAGCGCAGACGGTCCAGCTGATGCTGGCGCAACTCGTCGAGGCTGGCGGTTTCCATCGGGTCTGGCAGGCAGGCGTTAGCTCGGTCCATGTTCTTATAGTCCACTCTTTTGTTTTTGTAGGTCCGCCATTCCTGGCAGGGCTTCGAGTGCGTGGGGACAGCATACCCCACGTTGTTCCATCCGGGTTTTCATCCGGTTCCAAGCAAGCTGGTCAGAGTCGTTCGATGACCATGGCGATGCCCTGGCCGACACCGATGCACATGGTGCACAGCGCATAGCGGCCCCGGCGTTCCTCCAGTTCGTGCAGGGCGGTGGTGGCCAGGCGCGCGCCGCTCATGCCCAGCGGATGGCCGAGCGCGATGGCGCCGCCGTTGGGGTTGACCCGCGGGTCGTCGTCGGCGATGCCCAGCTCGCGCAGCACGGCCAGGCCCTGGGCGGCGAAGGCTTCGTTCAGCTCGATCACGTCCATCTCGGCCAGGCTCAGGTTGGCGATTTCCAGCACCTTGCGGGTCGCCGGCGCCGGGCCGATGCCCATGATCCGCGGCTCGACTCCGGCGGTGGCCATGGCGACCACCCGGCCGCGGGCCTTGAGGCCGAAGCGCTCGGCGGCTTGCGGGCTGGCCAGCAGCAGGGCGCAGGCGCCGTCGTTGACGCCGGAGGCGTTGCCGGCGGTGACGCTGCCGCCGTCGCGAAACGGAGTGGGCAGTTTGGCCAGTTGCTCCAGGGTCGTTTCGGCGCGCGGGTGCTCGTCCTGCTCGACCACTTTGGCCGGCCCCTTGCGCTGGGGAATCGCCACCGGGACGATTTCCTTCGCCAGGCGGCCGCGGGCCATGGCGGCGGCGGTCTTCTGCTGGCTGCGCAGGGCGAAGGCGTCCTGATCCGCGCGGGAGATGCCGAACTGCTCGGCGACGTTCTCCGCGGTCTCCGGCATGGAATCGATGCCGAATTCCTGCTTCATCTGCGGATTGACGAAGCGCCAGCCGATCGTCGTATCGAAGAGCTCGGCCGAGCGGGGGAAGGCGCTTTCCGCCTTGCCCATCACGAAGGGCGCGCGGGACATCGATTCCACGCCGCCGGCGATCATCAGCCGGGCCTCGCCGCAGCGCAGGGTGCGGGCGGCCAGGCCGATGGCGTCCATGCCCGAGCCGCACAGGCGGTTGACCGTGGTGCCCGGTACCGTCACCGGCAGGCCGGCGAGCAGCGCGGACATGCGCGCCACGTTGCGGTTGTCCTCGCCGGCCTGGTTGGCGCAGCCGTAGATGATGTCGTCCACCGCGCTCCAGTCCAGCTGCGGGTTGCGCGCCATCAGCGCGCGCAGCGGCACGGCGCCGAGGTCGTCGGCACGCACGCCGCTGAGGGCGCCGGCGTAGCGGCCGATGGGTGTACGCACGGCGTCGATGATCAGGGCTTCACTCATGCCTCATTCTCCAGTTGGCGGACGCTGCCGCGAATCCTGTAGGACTTGCCGTGGAACACGGCGATCAGCTGGCCGTGCTGGTTCTCGATGCGCACGTCGTAGTTGCTGGTGCGGCCGCTGCGGCTGACCTGGGTGGCGCGTGCGGTGAGCACGTCACCGAGACGGCCGGGGGCGATGTAGTCGATGCTGCAGCCCTGCGCCACGCAGGCCTCGTCGTAGCTGTTGCAGGCATAGGCGAAGGCCGAGTCGGCCAGGGTGAACAGGTAGCCGCCGTGGCAGCTGTTGTGCCCCTGGATCATGGTCTCGCCGACGCTCATCTGCAGGTCGGCTTCGCCCGGCGCCACGCGAAGGATCGCGATGCCCAAATGGCGTACGGCCAGGTCGCGCTCGTACATCGAGGCGGCGCAGGCTTCGGCCAGTTGCTGGGCTGTCGGTGCGTCGTTCTGCTCAGCCATGAAACGCTCTCCCTGTGGCGTGTTGGCGGCGCAGCAGCAGCGAGGGGCGGTAGCGCTCTTCGTTGTAGCTGTGCAGCAGGTTCTCCTGAACCCTGAGGACGTGGTCGAGGCCGATACGGTCGGCCCAGGCCAGCGGGCCGAGCGGATAGTTCACCCCGGCGCGCATGGCCAGATCGATGTCGTGGGCGTTGCCCACGCCCTGCAGTACGGCATCGGCGGCCTCGTTGGCGAGCATCGACACGGTGCGCATCACGGCCAGACCCGGGATGTCGGCGAGCGGGCTGACGGCCAGACCGGCGCGCAGAAGGAGGGCGACGGCTTGGTCGCGCGCCTCGTAGCTGCTGTCGGCGGCGAAGGCCACGCCGATCCGGCTGGCCTCGGCATAGTCGAGGGCCAGGTCGAACAGGATCAGATTGACGAGGCCGTCCTGGCGCGCGCGCTGGCTGGCCAGACGGCCATCGGTCAGGGCCAGCACGGCGTCGCCGACGCGGATCAGGCCGCTGCCGGGGCGCTCGATCACCCGCACGCCCCGCTCGCGCAGGCGGGGCACCAGGGCGCGAGCCGGGCCGAGATCGCCTTCCACCACGCAGGTTGCCACCTCGGCGCCGCTGCACAGCTCCACCGGCGCCGGGCGCTGCGCGCCTTCGGCGTAGTCGTAGAAGCCGCGGCCGCTCTTGCGGCCCAGGCGTCCTGCGTCCACCAGCTCCTTCTGGATCAGCGAGGGCTGGAAGCGGAAGTCGCCGTAGTAGGCGTCGAACACCGAGCGGGTCACGGCGTAGTTGACGTCGTGGCCGATCAGGTCGGTCAGCTCGAAGGCGCCCATGCGGAAGCCGCCGGCCTCGCGCATCAGGGCATCGAGGGTGGCGCAGTCGGCGGCGCCTTCCTGCAGCAGGCGCAGGCTTTCGGCATAGAAGGGCCGGGCCACGCGGTTGACGATGAAGCCGGGGGTCGAGCGCGCGTGCACCGGCTGTTTGCCCCAGCGCTTCGCCGTCTCGTACAGGCGGGCGGCCAGGGCCGGCGCGCTGGCCAGGCCGGAAACGATCTCGACCAGGGCCATCAGCGGTGCGGGGTTGAAAAAGTGCATGCCGAGCATCCGTTCGGGACGTTTCAGAGGGGCGGCCAGGCTGGTGATCGAAATCGACGAGGTGTTGCTGGCGAGGATGCAGTCCTCGCCGCAGAGATCTTCCAGCCGCTGGAACAGCTCGCGCTTGACCGCCAGGTTCTCGACGATGGCCTCGACGATCAGGCCGGAGCGGGCGAGGCCTTCGAGGCTTTCCACGGTCTGCAGACGGGCGAGGGTGGCATCGCGCTGGGCGGCGTCGAGCTTGCCTTTCTCCACCAGCGTGCCCAGTTGCCGGACGATGCCGTCGATGGCGGCCGCGGCGGCGCCGGGGCGGTTGTCGTACAGGTACACCGGATGGCCGGCCTGGGCCGCCACCTGGGCGATGCCGGCACCCATGGCGCCGGCGCCGATCACGCCGATCCGGGTATCGATGGTCAGGGCATCCATGCTTCAGCATCCCTTGAAAGTGGCGGTTCTCTTTTCCTTGAAGGCGCCGACGCCCTCGCGGTAGTCCTCGGTGCGGCCGGCCAGACGCTGCAGGTCGCGCTCGAGATCCAGCTGCTGGTCGAAGGTGTTGCCGGCGCTGGCGTTCAGGGCGCGCTTGATCAGCGCAAGGCCGGTGGTCGGCTGGGTGGCGAGGTGGCGGGCCAGCTCGAGGGCTTCGTCCTGCAGGGCTTCGTCGTCGACGCAGCGCCAGATCATGCCCCACCGTTCGGCCTGCTCCGCGGAAATCCGCTCGCCGAGCATGGCCAGGGCCTTGGCCCGGGCCATGCCCACCAGCCGCGGCAGGGTCCAGGTGCCGCCGGAATCCGGCACCAAGCCGATCTTGCAGAAGGCCTGGATGAAGCTGGCCGAGCGTGCCGCCAGCACCAGGTCGCAGGCGAAGGCGATGTTGGCCCCGGCGCCGGCGGCCACGCCGTTGACCGCGCAGATCACCGGCATCGGCAGGTCGCGCAGCTGGCGGATCAGCGGGTTGTAGTGCTGCTCGATGGACTCGCCGAGATCGGGCATCTCGGCGCCGGGAGCGACGTTGCGGTCGTCCAGGTCCTGTCCGGCGCAGAAGCCGCGGCCTTCGCCGGTGAGCAGGAGGGCGCGGACCTCGGCGCTCTGCCTGACCTGCTTGAGCGCTTCGCGCACTTCGCCGTGCATCTTCAGATTGAAGCTGTTGAGCTGTTTCGGGCGGTTCAGGCGGAGGGTGGCCACACCGCTGTCGATGTGGAAGAGGATGTGCTCGAAGTTCATGGATCTGCCGCTCTCTTTTTGTTGAATGTCGCTGCGGATCGAATCGCTGAAGCGGGTACGGCTCAGCGTCCCTGGTATTCGGGGGGGCGTTTTTCCATGAAGGCGCGGATGCCTTCGTCGCGGTCCCGGGTGCCGGCGAGCAGGGTGAAGGCGTGGCGCTCGAAGCGCAGGCCGCTGGCCAGGTCGGTATCCATCGCCTTGAGCAGGGCCTCGCGGGCCAGGCGCACGGCCAGCGGCGCCTTTTCGGCGATGCGCCGGGCAATCTGCAGGGCGCGCTCCAGGGTCAGCTCCGGCTGGGTGACTTCGCTGACCAGGCCGGCCTGCTGGGCGAGACGGGCGCCGATCGGCTCCCCGGTGAGCACCATCTGCATGGCCAGCGACTTGCCGACCGCGCGCAGCAGGCGCTGGGTGCCGCCGGCGCCGGGCATGATCCCCAGGTTGATTTCCGGCTGGCCGAAGAGGGCGTCCTCGCTGGCGACGATGATGTCGGCATGCATCGCCAGCTCGCAGCCGCCGCCCAGGGCGTAGCCGTTGACCGCGGCGATCAGCGGCTTGCCGAAGCGGGCGATGCGCTGCCAGTGCTGCTGGCGGGGGTCGTCGAGGATGCCGACCAGGTCGCGCTCGGCCATTTCCTTGATGTCCGCGCCGGCGGCGAAGGCCTTGCGGCTGCCGGTCAGCACCACCACGCGGATGGCTTCGTCCTGTTCGGCGCCGTCCAGTTCGGCCGACAGCTCGCCCAGCAGTTCGGTGTTGAGCGCGTTCAGGGCTTGCGGGCGTTGCAGGGTGACGAGGCGAATGCCCGGTTCGGGCGTCTGGACGGCAAGGGTGTGAGGCATGGGGCGGTCCTCGCGTGCGGCGGCATCCGGTGCCGGCGGTTATGGGTGTTATCGGGGAGCTCCCCCTTCCGCGGCCGTTCGCCCTTGGCTGGCGGCTTAGGGCGGAGTATATCCACAAAATGATACGTATCAATACTTATAAAAATTTATTGCGTGTCTGATTCGTGGGTTGCATAGGGCTGATTGCAGGTCGCATATTTCTCTGCAAGAAGAA
This sequence comes from Azotobacter bryophylli, assembly GCF_042643485.1. Lineage (NCBI taxonomy): Bacteria > Pseudomonadati > Pseudomonadota > Gammaproteobacteria > Pseudomonadales > Pseudomonadaceae > Azotobacter > Azotobacter bryophylli. The sequence goes on from NZ_JBHRSJ010000022.1 coordinate 158,939, forward strand.
CTTTTTCAGTCAGTTCGATCAATTGTCGGCTCGCCTTTGACTGCCTGTGAATCCGATACAGGTCGAGCGTTTCCTTCGGGCTTTTTAATGTGATACAAGATCGTGTTTATCGTGCATTTCTTTGTCGCACGAGCAGGTATTCACGGCCTTACTTATAAGAAAGAAAAGGAAAGCACCCATGAAGCCCCTTGCGTATGCCACCGCCGTCGAGCTGTTCGAACATCACCGCAGCACCCTGGATCAGGCCCTGCAGGCCATCCAGCGCCGCGAGTACTGGTCGCCGTATCCGGAAAATCCCAGACGCTATCCGGATGAGTCCGCCAATGGGGCGCAGGCCGCTTTCGAAGCCCTGCTGAACCGCCATTTCCCGCTGGCGGGGCCGGAGCCGGTCGGCAGGGCGGGGGCCGAACGCTCGCCCTACGGCTTCGATCTCGGCATCAGCTACGACCAGTACGATGCCGGGCAACTGCTCTCGCGCATGCAACGGGCGCTGCCGAGCTGGCGCGATGCCGGGCCGCAGGCCCGGGGCGGGGTCTGCCTGGAAATCCTCCAGCGGCTGAACCGGAAGAGCTTCGAGCTGGCCCATGCGGTCATGCATACCACCGGACAGGCCTATGCCATGGCCTTCCAAGCCGGCGGTCCGCATTCCCAGGATCGCGGGCTGGAGGCGGTCGCTTACGCCTGGCGGGCGATGCAGGAGGTGCCCGGCGCGGCGCTCTGGAGCAAACCGCAGGGCAAGCAGGCGCCGCTTGCGCTGTGCAAGCAGTGGCACCTGGTGCCGCGCGGCCTGTCGCTGGTCATCGCCTGCGCCACCTTCCCGACTTGGAACACCTATCCCGCGCTGTTCGCCAGTCTGGCCACCGGCAATCCGGTGCTGGTCAAGGCTCATCCGGGCGCGATCCTGCCGGTGGCCATGAGCGTCGGGGTCGCCCAGGAGGTGCTGGGCGAGCTGGGCTTCGATCCGGCCCTGGTGAGCCTGGTGGTGGACACCCCGGAGGCGCCGGTGGCCCGGCGTCTGGCCCTCGATCCGCGGGTGCGGCTGGTCGACTTCACCGGCTCCAGCGCCTTCGGCGACTGGCTGGAGGACAACGCCCGTCAGGCCCAGGTGTTCACCGAGAAGTCCGGGGTCAACTGCGTGGTCATCGATAGTGTCGGTAGCCTCAAATCCGTGGCCGGCAACCTGGCCTTCACCCTCAGCCTCTATTCCGGGCAGATGTGCACCACCACCCAGACGATCTTCGTGCCCCGCGACGGCATCCGCACCGCTGACGGGGTGATCGCCTTCGACGAGGTGGCGCAGGTGCTGGCCGGGGCCGTGCGCGGTTTTCTCGCCGACAACGAGCGGGCCTGCGGCGTGCTCGGCGCCATCCAGTCGGAAGCCACGCTGGCGCGCATCGACGAGTGCCGCCGCCTGGGCGAGGTGCTGCTGGACAGCGAGGCCCGCGAGCATCCGCAGTTCCCCGGCGCGCGCATCCGCACGCCGCTGCTGCTCAGGGTCGATGCGGCCGATCGCGCGGTCTATGCCGAGGAGCGCTTCGGCCCGATCGCCTTCGTCGTCGCCACCGACGGCACCGAGCACAGTCTCGCGCTGGCCGGCGAGGTGATCGCCGAGAAGGGCGCGCTGACTCTGGGCGTCTATTCCACCGACGAAGCCGTGCTGGCCCGGGCCGAGGCGCTGTCCCTGGACGTGGCCGTGGCCCTGTCGATCAACTTCGAGGGCGCCGCCTTCATCAACCAGTCGGCCGCTTTCAGCGACTTCCACGGCAGCGGCGCCAACCCGGCGGCCAACGCCTCGTTGACCGACACCGCCTTCGTCGCCCGCCGCTTCGTGGCGGTGCAGAGCCGGCGTCCGGCCGCGACCGCAGGGGGGAACTGAGATGGCTTGCTACAGCCTCGACGGCCTGACCCCCGTGGTGCATCCCACGGCCTATGTGCACCCCTCCGCCGTGCTGATCGGCGACGTGATCGTCGGCCCCGGCTGCTATGTCGGGCCGCTGGCCAGCCTGCGCGGCGACTTCGGGCGGATCGTCCTGGAAGAGGGCGCCAACCTGCAGGACACCTGCGTGATGCACGGCTTCCCGCAGAGCGACACGGTGGTCGAGCGCAACGGCCACATCGGCCATGGCGCCGTGCTGCACGGCTGCCGGATCGGCGCCGATGCGCTGATCGGCATGAACGTCGTGGTCATGGACAACGCCCACATCGGCGAGCGCTCCATCGTCGCCGCCTGCGCCTTCGTCAAGGCCGGCTTCGTCTGTCCGCCGCAGTCCATGGTGGTGGGCGCGCCGGCCCTGATCAGGCGCCGCCTCGACGACAAGGAGGTGGCCTGGAAGCAGGCCGGCACCCGCGAGTACCAACTGCTGGCCCAGCGCTGCCTGCAGGAGATGCAGCTGTGCGAACCGCTGAGCGAGGTCGAGCCGGACCGCCCGCGGAGCTCGTCGTCCGCCTACCGGCCCAAGGGCGAGGGCGCGCCATGACGGGCCGGCGCAGGGCTCTGGCCGAAGATGGCCAGGGCGCCGGAAGGGCAGGTATATTCGGGCTTTTGACCAGCGCCAATGCAGCCATGACGTCGCTCGCTCCCCTGAATCACCTGATCACCCGCTTCCAGCAACAGACTCCCATCCGTGCCAGTTCGCTGATCATCACCCTCTATGGCGATGCCATCGAGCCCCATGGCGGGACCGTCTGGCTCGGCAGCCTGATCCAGCTGCTCGAGTCCATGGGCATCAACGAACGGCTGATCCGCACCTCGATCTTCCGTCTGACCAAGGACGGCTGGCTGTCGGCGGAGAAGGTGGGGCGGCGCAGCTACTACAGCCTCACCGGCGCCGGGCGGCGCCGTTTCGAGAAGGCCTTCAAGCGCATCTACAGCTCCGGCGTGCCCGCCTGGGACGGCACTTGGTGCCTGGTCATGCTCACCCAGCTGCCCGCGGAGCTGCGCAAGCAGGCGCGCGAGGAGCTGGAGTGGCAGGGCTTCGGCGCCATCGCCCCGACCGTGCTGGCCTGCCCGCGCGGCGAGCGGGCGGACGTCACCGCGACCCTGCAGGAGCTGGGCGCGCTGGAAGACAGCATCATCTTCGAGACCCGCCCCCAGGACGTGCTGGCCTCCAAGGCGCTGCACATGCAGGTGCGCGACAGCTGGAACATCGACGCCCTGGCCGCCCAGTACAGCGAGTTCATCCAGCTGTTCCGCCCGCTCTGGCAGGCCCTGCGCGGGCAGGACAGGCTGGAACCCTCGGACTGCTTCCTGGCGCGCATCCTGCTGATCCACGAATACCGCAAGCTGCTGCTGCGCGACCCGCAACTGCCCGACGAACTGCTGCCCGGCGACTGGGAAGGCCGCGCCGCCCGCCAGCTGTGCCGCAACATCTACCGGCTGATCTACGCCAAGGCCGAGGAGTGGCTCAACGGCACCCTGGAAACCGCCGATGGCCCGTTGCCCGAAGTCGGGGAAAGCTTCTACCGGCGTTTCGGCGGATTGAACTAGCGGGACCTTCGCAGCGTTACGGGGCATCCCCTCGTAACGCTGCATTCACAGGCTCCGGGGCGACCGGGACACAGCCTGAAACTTCCTTTTTCCCTGCCGCAGCGGCTGACTCTCGGTATCCGAGAGACGGAGTGTGGCCGGGTTCCTGGTTCTCTGGTGTCGTTATGACATTATCCTTTTGAAGGCAAGGTAGAGGAGCTTCCTTCAACTGAAGGGATGCTGTTCAGCCAGCATGGCTCTCCATCGCAGCCCAATCGCCAATTCTGGAGTCGCCGGAGCAAACCCATGGACGCCAGTTTCTCTCCGAAAACAGGCAGGTACTGGATGCGCAGCCGCGCTGCCCCATTCCCCGACCTCCCCGGTCATCACTGGATCGATGGTGATCACTGGATTCGTTTGGGGAGCATCAATCACTTGAGGTGCAGTGTATTTCCATAGGGGGTGAGCGGCACGTATTGAGTCAGGGCTTGGTGTTCGAGTTTTTATGTTTTTTAGTGTGCGTGAGTGTTTTTATCCATTTAAGTTGGTGTGAGAACAGTATCACTTGTTTTGTATGGATGATGGAGGCTTGCAGTGAGTGAGGATGCGAAGGAAAAGTTCAATGGATATTGCATGTTTAACGCTTTTGTGATTGGGTTCTTCATTTCTGCGGTTCTGCAATTGGCGTTGTATCTTGGATTTGGCCTAATTTATAAGCAAGAGCTTTATAGGTTGCCAATGAATATAGGTACTGTTGTTCTGTTTGTTTCGATTTTTTTGTCTGAGAGGAAGTCGGAGCGGCTAAGAAGGCTGTCTGGGCCGATTTATTGTTTTTGTATTTCCATTGTTGGATTTGTTACTTTCAGTGTTCTTTTCTTAATTGGCCTTACGCCTTGGAAGTGATTTGTGAGTATGATCGTCGGATCAATAGGAAATGGCTGCTTAGCACTATATTTTGGGTTCTGATGCTGGTCAGACGCACCAAGGAAACCCAACTCTGACTAGAGGAGAAAGTAAGCTTTGAAAAACGGCTAGGTGTATCGATGTCGGCAGGTAATATACTGCTTGGTTGCTAGCGTTAAGTGGGTGTGAGACCGCTAACGCCAGCTTCAAGGGGTGATGGGTTCTCTTGCTTGCCTATTGGGGGGTGGTAAGGATGCGTTGCAAAACAATTGGTGGTTTATCTCTTGTTGCTGCTTTTCTGGCTTTAATGTCGCCTATTGCTCGAAGTGATATTAATGGCGAGGATCAACCCGATCCCGGTGTTATCACGGCTTGCTCGAAATCGTTATGCGATAGAGTTGGGTTTGGGGCTGATAATCCAATATTGATTCAGAGCAATGATCAGTTGGGCTTGGAATATTATCACTATCGCAAGGTTGTGAATGTGGAAAACAAAAAAGCTTATCTGGATGGATGCAGATTGATTGCTTTGTTTTCGTCGTCATGGACTGTTTATACCCCTGATGGGAATAATAATTGGAAGGAGACTATTCCAAGTCTTGAGTCATTGCTTTTGGATTCTATACCTTTTGGGGAGGACTATAGATTTATGTACGGTAAGGCTACTATCCTGAATTCAATCAACTCCTATATAAAAGTGGTCAAGGTGAGCGGCTCTAGGGAAAGCTAAATATCAGAATCGTTATCTGCCGAGTAAATACATAAAGAAGTCATTCCTGATCTTGCGATGGTAAAGCTGGACTCGGTTTGCCACAGGATTGGCAAGGAAGATCGTGTGTCAATATTCATACCTAAGGTCGGTGCTTACAGCAAAGGCGTGGATAAAACAAGGTCGGTCGTGAATTCAATTTCTTTCAATGAAATAGTCTTGCCTCAAGATATGGTCATTGAAATAAGCAAGATAAACCAAGCATCTCCCATAGGTGCAGGAGCGAACTGATTCGCGACTGAGGGAGAAAATCGCAAATGAACTTGCCCTGCGGGGTGGATCATTTGCCGAGAAGACTCATGAGATTGCCCTGGCAATTCACATCCACTCCCTTTCGGCGCTAGCGCCTTGCTCGCCCCAGAGCGCGGCAGGCGGCAGATCGAGCAGGGCATGGGCTCCGGTCGGCAGCGAGGGAAGTGCCCGCGCTGCGGCGAGCATGACGCGGGCGGCCAGCGCCGTTTCGTCGAAGCGCGCCTCCAGCAGCAGCGCGGCATGGCTGGGGTCGCCGGCGGCCGCATGGCGTTCCAGCAGCAGGCCGCGATTGGCCTCTTTCAGGGCGGCGATGCTGTCCACCGGGAACACCAGCGTCTCCTCGTCCAGATAGAGCGGGTCCTGGCGAAGGGCCCGCTCCACGGCCGCGGGATCGGTGCCGGGCTCCAGTTCCACATAGACATAGCGCTGCAGGGTGCCGTCCTGGCTCTTCAGCTCCGTCGCCAGGGCCTTGCGCACGCCCTCGATGCCTTCGGCGGCCAGGCTGTGGTGCAGGCTGGCGCCGGTGTGCAGGCTGCTGTGGGTGTGCCCGTGGGGTATCAGCAGGGCGAACTGGCTGCGGAAAAGCGAGAGGATGCCCGGATCGCAGCCGGCGCCGACCACGGCGCGGGTCTTGTAGAGGTGCGCCATCCGCTGCAGCTCCGCCCGGTGGGCGAGGAAGGCTTCGCCGTGCAGGCGGGCGCATTCGACCACCGGCGTGCGTCTCTGCAGGATTTCCCGCGCGCTGCCGAGGGTGACGCCGGGCGGCACGCAGAGCAGGGCGGCATCGATCTGGCCGAGTTCGCTGACGTGGGCGACCACCGGCGCGTCCAGCCCAGCAGTCGGCGCGGGCTGTCGCCGCACGATACCGGCCAGCGCGAGGTCCGGTTCGCCGCGCAGCGCCTCGGCGCATCGGCGGCCCAGTCTGCCCAGGCCGATGACGGCGACCCTTCGTCTGCCCATGAGGCCTCCCGTGCTTTGGGCGAAGGGCGGTTGCCCCTCGGAACACTCACTATAGCCACGGGAGCCGCCCGGAGCGGACGACGAGGGTGCGCTCCGTCAGCCGGAGCCGGCCGGCTTGCGCGCGCGCCTGCTGCCAGCGCTCCGGGATTCCCCGGCCTTGCGCGGCGCGCTTTTGCGCTTCTTCTTCCAGGGGGCCGAAGCCCGTGCGGCTGGGCCGCTGATGGTCAGGCGCAGGCCGGCGCAGCGCTCCATCAGCTTGCCCATCCAGGCCGATTGCTTGGCGACGAACTCCTCCAGGCTCATCTCGCCGCTCTGCACCATGTCCAGCGCCTGTTCCCAGATCGCCGTGGTGCCGGGGTCGGCGATCGGCCGCGGCACGGCGTCGATCAGGCTGAAGGCGGCCGGGGTGGCGGCCAACGCCTTGCCCTGCTTGAGCAGATAGCCGCGGTCGAGCAGGCCCTGGATGATCCCGGCGCGGGTCGCCTCGGTGCCGATGCCGGTGGTGTCCTTGAGCTTCTGTTTCAGCCGCGGGTCGTCCACCAGCTTGGCGACGTTCTTCATCGCCTTGATCAGGTCGCCCTCGGTGTAGGGCTTGGGCGGCTGGGTCTTGAGATCCTTGAGCGTCACCGCGGCCACCGCGCAGTCCTGCCCCTCGGCGAGCCCCGGCAGGGCCTGGGGCTCGGGCGCCTCGCGGCCCTTGGCCGGGGTCAGGGCTTCCGGCAGGGCCCGGCGCCAGCCGGGTTCGACGATGCGTTTGCCCACCGCGCGCAGGGCGTAGCCGGCGCAGTCGAAGTCGGCCTGGGTGCGGTCGTACTGGTGCTCGGGCAGGAACTGGGCGAGATAGCGGGCGCGGATCAGGCTGAATACCGCACGCTCCTTGCCGGCCAAGCGTGCGGAGGCCGGTGCGGCCGCGGTCGGGATGATGCCGTGGTGGGCGCCGACCTTGGCGTCGTTCCAGGCCCGCGAGCGGCGCTGCGGGTCGATATGGGGCATCAGTTGGGCCAGCGCCGGATCGGCCTGACCCAGCGCGGCGAGGATCGCCGGCGCCTCGCCGTGCTGGCTTAGCGGCAGGAAGCCGCAGTCGCTGCGCGGGTAGGTGATGACCTTGTGCGTCTCGTAGAGCGCCTGGGCGATGTCCAGGGTCTCCTGGGCGCCGAGGCCGAGCTTCTTCGAGCAGACTTCCTGCAGGGTGCCGAGATCGAAGGGCAACGGCGCCGCCTCGCGCATGCGCTCGGTCTTCAGCCCGATCAGACGGGCGCTGCCGGCGCGGCGCATGGCCTCGGCCGCCTGCTGCGCCAGCTCCTGCTTGAGGCAGCGGCCCTGGTCGTCGCAAACGTCCTCCGGGGCGCGCCACTGGGCGGTGAACGGCGTGCCGCCCTCCAGCAGCTGCACCTCGATGGCCCAGTAGGGCACCGGCACGAAGTCGGCGATGCTGCGGTCGCGGTCCACCACCAGGCGCAGGGTCGGGGTCTGCACGCGGCCCACCGGCAACACGCCCTGGTAGCCGGACTGGCGGCCGAGCAGGGTGAACAGCCGGCTCAGGTTCATGCCGATCAGCCAGTCGGCGCGCGAGCGGCCCAGGGCTGAATGGTAGAGGCTGAAGGTCTCGGCGCCGGGCTTGAGCGCGGCCAGCGCCTTGCGGATCGAGGCGTCGTCCAGGGCCGACAGCCACAGCCGCTGGATCGGCCCGCGATAGCGGCAGTAGTCCAGCAGTTCGCGGGCGATCATCTCGCCCTCGCGGTCGGCGTCGGTGGCGATCACCAGTTCGTCGGCCTCGCCGAGCAGACGCTTGACCACCTTGAACTGGGCGGCGGTCTTGGGCTTGACCAGCATCTTCCACTGCTCGGGCACGATGGGCAGGTCTTCCAGCGTCCAGCGCTTGTAGCGGGCGTCGTAGGCGTCCGGCGGTGCGGTCTCCAGCAGGTGGCCGATGCACCAGGTGACGGTCACGCCGGCGCCGAGCCAGCAGCCGTCGCCGCGCCGGGTGGCCTGGAGCATCCGGGCGATGTCCTTGGCCTGGGAAGGTTTCTCGCAGAGGAAGAGCCGCATGACTGCCATCGTCGATCGTTTCGATGGCGCCAAGCATGGGCAGAAACGGGCATCCGGGCAACCATTTTTTGTATGGATATACAGCTAATGGTCGCCACGGAACACGCCTCAGCGCTGCACCGCCACCTTGCCCGGGACGGAGTGGCCGCCCATGGCTTCCAGGGCTTTGGTGAACATGGGCAGCAGCAGGCGGTTGCCGTATTCGTTCAGGTGATCGTCGTCGTAATAAATCGGCAGGCCGTTGTGGCTGCCGTAGCAGAACCTCTCGTCGCAGAGATAGGGCAGCGGGTCGAGGATGCGCGCCCCGCAGCGCTCTCGGGCTTCGTCCTGGAGGCTCCAGACGAAGGCGTTGCGCGAACGGTAGGCTTCCCGGTCGAGGACGACGTCGCGCGTCTCGCCCATTAGCAGGGCCCTACCTATGGCGCGGGGCACGTTGACGATCATTTCCGGAATCGGGCGCATCAGGAACAGAGGGTGTTCCTGGGCGATCTCGCAAGCCGTCTCCAGGTAATGCTGGCGGAATTCCTCCAGGAATTCCGCGGAAGGCTGTTCTGTCGGCGAGGAGAAGAACACCTGTGGCTTCGCATGTGCGTCCTCGTTGTAGCCGAGGGCGTACATGGAGGTGCGATTGACCACGACGACCGGCAGGCCCGGGAATCTTGCCAGGGTCTCATGTAAGCTCTGCCGCAGGTGTTGGCACCGGGGCGCTTGCCCTTGGTCGACGTCCTTCGCGCCAAGCACCAGCAGGCATCCCGGCGAGCTATGGTAGTAGATGCCTTCCTGTGGGTTGGGCAAGGCTGCTTGGGCGGCGGTGACCACCGCGGAGGCGTGGCTGTCGCCCAGCATCAGGAAGCGGATGGAGTCGCCGCCGAAGATGCAGGCTGCAGCTTTCTTATGGCATTTTTCGTAGCGCGGATTGCGGTTGTTTGCTTGTGCGTCGATCGCGCTCACCGCCGCCGGTAGGCGCCCGGAAAGGCCGTCCTGCAGCTTCACCCAGCGTCCCGTGGCGAGGACCGGTACGGTCGCCAGCAGCACCAGGGCGACGGCCCGCCGCGCCGGCAGCCCCTGCAGCAGCCGCTGTGCGGGCACCTCTACCCAGGCATAGGAGAGCTGGCCGAGCAGCAGGCTCGCCAGCAGGCCGGCGGCGACCCAGGCCGGCTCGTCCAAATGCTCGTAATAGGCCAGGGCGACCACCACTGGCCAATGCCAGAGGTAGATGGAGTAGGAGCGGGTCCCCAGCCACTGGGCGACGGGGTTGCCGGTCCAGACCGAGTGCTGTCGCCGCGCCAGCAGGATCAGTGCCGCGCCAAGGGTCGGCAGCAGCGCCAGCGAGCCGGGCCAGGGGCTGGAAGCATCGAGCAGGACGCTGGCGGCGACGATCAGGGCCAGGCCGGCCAGCTCCGCCAGGCGTCCGGCGGCGGCGGAGAGGCGCCTGTCGCCGAGCAGGTACACAAGGCCGCCGACGAGGAACTCCCAGGCCCGCGATTCCAGCACGTAGAAGGCCCGCTCCGGCCGGGTGGCGGTCAGATACAGGCAAATCCCCAGGGAAGCCAGCAGTGGCAGGGCATGGGCCAGGACCAGGGCGCGACGCCGCGGGAAGGTTCTCCATACCGCCAGCAGCAGGATCGGCAGCAGCAGATAGAGCTGCCACTCCACCGACAGGGACCAGCTGTGCAGCAGCCATTTCTCCTGGGCTCCGCCGTCGAAGTAGCCCGAATCCTGCAGATAGCCCAGGTTGGAGATGAACAACAGGCTCTTGTAGACCTGGTTGCCCAGCGCCTCGTAGTCCAAGGACATCAGGATGAACCAGCCGACCGCCAGCAGCACGGCCGTCATCGCGACCAGGGCCGGCAGGATCCGTCGGGCCCGGCCCAGGTAGAACTCCGCGAGCGAGAAGCGGCCGCCTTCGAGGCCCTTGACGATGATTCCGCTCATCAGGAAGCCGGAGATGACGAAGAACACGTCGACGCCGACGAAGCCGCCGGCCGTGACCGGGATATCGAAGTGGAACAGCACCACGGCGGCGATCGCCCAGGCGCGCAGTCCGTTGATGTCCGTGCGGAAGCCGGTAGAGCGGGGAGAAGCTGTTTTTGTCACTGGGTATCCCAAAGCAGAGTCCGTTGCGCCGCCGGCTTGACGAGGAAGCGGCAGCGGCTCGATCCGTGGCGATCGACGAAGTGGAAGACGGGCAGGCTCCGAAGCCCTACCGGCCGCCGGGTGCGGCGACCGGTTCGGCGGGGGCCGATTCGACCACCGCCGACGCGAATTGGCAAGCCCCCGCCTGGGGGATCGTCGCCCGGCGCTCAGAGCGGCACGGGACTGTCGCCCAGGAACAGCTCGCGGATCGCCTGGAGGACGCGCCCGCGGGCGGCGGCGAGCATGTCCGGGGAGAGCCCCGGGGGCTGCTCCAGTCCTTCGGGCAGGGGGCGCATGTCCAGGGACTTGTGCACCTCCTCGATGGACAGTTCGCGGCTGAACCAGCCGGCCTCGACCCGCCCGTCGTACCAGCGCTCGCGCGGCCTCTGCGGGCGCTCGACGCCGTTGGGGCCGGCGTCCCGCTCGACGACGCCCATCCAGCGCTCGAAGGCGTGACGCGCCGCCGGCAGCAGGGAGCGGTGTTTCGGCAGGGGGAACATGGCGGCCGGTTTGCCCGTCATGCAGGCTTCGGTGAGCATGGACACGCTCTCCCCGGTGACGATGAAGGCATCGGCCAGGGCCAGCAGCGCCTGGTGCGGATTGTCCTCGCCGCTGCCGAAGCGGAAGCTCAGGGACGGCGCATCGAGGGCGGCGATCAGCGCGTCGGCCTGCCGGCGGCCGGTGCGCGGGCTGGTCGAGATCAGCAGCGAACCGCCGCGGGCCCTGGCCGCGGCGCTGGCTTCCAGGCCGAGGATTCTCGCGGTCCGGGTATCGAACTGGTAGGGCGTGCTCTTGCCGCCGACCAGCAGGGCGATCCACGGGCGCGGCAGGTGGGCGAAGCGCTGCTTCCAGGTCTCCAGCTCCTCGGCCGTCAGCGACGGGGTGGAAATGAACGGCCCCGGCAGATCCATGACGTTGCCCCGCAGCGGCAGCCCGTATTGCGGCGTGGTGACCACCAGGTCGAAGCCGGACAGCCGCGAGCGGGGACGGCCCAGGACCACCAGGCGCGTGCGCTCGCCGGAGCGGCGGCGGATCTCCCGGGCCAGCGGCGCCGTGCGGCATCCGGCGCTGATCACCAGATCCGGCCAGGGCGCGGACAGGTCCTTGATGCCGGAGCGATAACGCTTGAGTTCGTAGGGCCAGCCGAGGGACTGGGCCAGGTTCACCAACTGCGCGTTGTCGCCGGCGTGCTTGCCCTGCAGTATCCAGACCCGCGGCGCCTGTGCCCCGCCGGGGCTGCGCCGGGCGAAGTCGGCCCGGTAGCGCCGGGGCCGGCCTTGCCGGTCCGTGCAGTCGAGCTGCCAGCCGCGCTCCGGATAGCGCCGGGCCACGCGCCGCAGCAGCGCCCGCCAGCCCTCCGGCGTGCCGATCGGGGAGCCTGCCGGGCCGAGCGCCACCTTCATCAGGATCCACTGGCGACCGAGCCGGAACAGGCGATCCACGACCCAGGGGATGTCCTCCTGCGGCAGCCGTTCGAGCCCGTTGGCGACGATCGCCTCCTGTTCCGGCAGGTCGTCGCGCTGCAGCTGCTCCATCGACCAGCGGACGATCGGGTTCGGGCCGATGTCCGCCTCGCTCCAGGGGCCGACCAGCGCCATGGGGCCGCAGACCGATTCCAGGGTGTAGCGGTACAGCTCGGGCGACGGGGCGGCCGGGAGCTGTTCCAGCTGCCGGCAGGCGTAGGCGAAGGCGGGGCTGGGCTGGCCGGCGCTGTGGACTTCGTAGCCCTGGGCGTCGGCCGTCCGTTCGAGGCTGTAGAAGTGCTCGGCGTGGGGATGGATGTGGTAGGAGTAGCGCTCCGGCTGCGGCCGCCATGGCTGCAGGTGGAGGGCGGTGTAATGCAGCAGCCTGGAGTGGCCGTGGCGGTATTCCTGGTCACGGGCATGCCAGCGGGGATCCAGCGCTCCCCAGCGGCGCGTGCCCAGCTCCAGCAGGTTTTCCCGGGGCGCGCAGCCGGCGGTCAGCAGGTTCCAGCAGGAGGCCATGCGCTCGCAGTCGATCAGCATCAGGCCGTTTTCCTTGACCGAGAGCGACAGGTAGCCGTGATCGCCCATGGGCAGGTCGAACAGCTCGGCGGGATCGGCGTCGTAGAGCTGGCCGACTTCGTTGTAGATCGCCCGTCCCTGGCGCCCGGCCAGCTCCGGCACGGCGAAGCGGTAGTGGGCGAAGCCGCTGCGCCGGTCGAATCCGGGCAGATCCGTCATGCGGTAGATCTCGTAGCGCCGGTCGGGGTTGCGCACCCGCTCCAGGGAATAGAAGAAGATCCGCTCGGCCCGGTAATGCTCCGGCTCCGTGGCGAGGAAGATTCGTACCGCGGGCGCCTCCGTTGCGCCGGCCCGGGCTTCCAGGACCACGGGGATCATGCCCGGCAACCGCAGCGGTTGACGCTGGGCGTTGCCGCCGGGGCTGGGGATCTGGGTAAAGGCGTTCATGCACTTCTCATCTGGAGTCTTATCGCGAATATCGGGCAGGTGCGGGCGTCCCGCCCCGTCGGAGTTGCAGGCAAGGCAGCGGAGGTGTGGTCGTTATCGTCGGAGCATTCTTTCGGCCAAGAACGGATCGCGGGTTCGGATGCGGCGAGATTAGGGCGGGATGACTTAAGAATTCCTTAATTATCAATGAAAAAATCATGAAAATCAGAGGTTTTTCGGTTGCCCGCGGCTGCCGTCACGAACGGCCCCCGCGCCGGGGCGGTCAGCGCGGACTATCTTCATCGGCGGGGGTACCGAAGTCTTTAGCCGATGCGGCGGTGATCCGGGTGAGTCCATGATCGCGAGGCGGAAATTGCTGGCGTGCGCGCTGCCGCTCCTGGCCGCACTGGCGCTTGGCGCCTGCCAGCCGAGTGGACTGGCGCTGGCCCTGCTGGCGCAGAACCGGCTGGGCACCTGGGTCAGCCTGGCGCCGCAGGAAATGCCGCCTCTCGGGCGCGTCGACGAGCGCTTCCAGTCCTACAACATCGGCATGCGCGAGCTGACCGGCACGGCCCCGGCGGGGCAGCCGCAGCGCCCGCCGCTCGACCTGGGCGATGCCCGCCTGCGCCCTCTGGCCGCCGCCCTGGGGCCAGCGTACCTGCGCGTCAGCGGTCCCGGGGCCAACTCGACCTATTTCCCCCCCGGCGATTCGACCCCGGCCAGCCCGCCGGCCGGTTTCGACGCGGTGCTGAGCCGCCGGCAGTGGCGGGACCTGGTCGAGTTCGCCCGGGCGGTGGACGGCCGGATCGTCGCCTCCTTCGCCATCAGCGCCGGCACCCGCGACGCCCGGGGCGTCTGGACCCCGGAACAGGCCCGCCGGCTGATCGACTACAGCGCATCGCTCGGCGGCCGGATCGCCGTGGCCGAGTTCATGCACGAGCCGAACCTGGCGCGGCAGGGCGGCGCGCCCGCCGGCTACGACGCGGCGGCCTACGGGCGGGATTTCCGCATTTTCCGCACGTTCACCGCCGAGGCCGCCCCCGGCCTGTCGATCATGGGCCCCGGTTCGCTCGGCGAGAGCGAGGGCGGCACGCTGCCGCCCGGAAGCATCCCCTCGGCGGATCTGCTCGCCGCGGCCGGTGCGGGGCTGGATCTGTTCTCCTACCACCAGTACGCCACGGTCTCGCCGCGTTGCCCCGATCCGGCCGGAGCGGGGCAACGC
>NZ_JBHRSJ010000022.1:173223-182973 GCF_042643485.1 Azotobacter bryophylli
CCAGCTGCGCGACCGCTTCGCCCCCGGGCGGCCGCTCTGGCTCAGCGCGACCGCCGACGCTCCCTGCGGCGGCACTCCCCGGGCCGCCACCTTCCTCGACACCTTCCGCTACCTCGACCAGCTTGGACACCTGGCCCGCGAGGGCGTGCAGGTGGTCATGCACGACGGGCTGATCGGCGGCGATTCCGGTCTGCTGGAGGAGGGGACGCTGACGCCCAGGCCTGACTACTGGGGCGCCTTGCTCTGGCGTCGGCTGATGGGCGGCACCGTGCTCGATCCGGGCACGCCGCGCCAGCCGGGGCTGCTGCTCTATGCCCACTGCCTGCGCGACGCGCCGGGCGGCGTCGCCATCCTGGCCATCAACACCGACCGCGAGCGGGGCCGGACCCTGGGCCTGCCCGTCGCGGCCGAGCGCTACAGCCTGGCGGCGGACGCGCCGGAGAGCCGCAGCGTCCGGCTGAACGGCAAGCCGCTGGCGCTGGTCGACGGGGCGCTGCCGGCGATCGGAGGCGCCGCCGCGCCGGCCGGCTACCTTCTGCTCGAACCGGCGAGCATCACCTTTCTCGCCGTGCCCGAGGCGGGCAACGGCGCCTGCCGCTAGCTGCGTGATCGGAAGCGCGGTCAGCCCGTGACAGCGTCCGCGCCGGGCGCGACAATCTCGCCCGTAGCGGGCGAGCCGGGCCTTCGGGCGTATCGGCCGCCGATCCATGGCCGGGAGCGACCGGCCCAGAGCAGGAGCGAGCATATGAGCGGGAGCATTCCCTCACTGGAGATCGACGGCGTACTGGCGACCGTGCGCCTTGAGCGTCCGGAGCAGGCCAACCGCCTGGAAGAGGCGGACCTGACGGCGCTGCTGGCGTGTTTCGAGCGCATCGAGGCCGATCCGCGGATACGGGTCGTGCTGTTGCGCTCGACCGGCAAGTATTTCTGCGCCGGCTACAACCTCGGCGATCTCGAAGTCGGGGGCGACGCCTCGAGCTTCGAGCGGGTGGCCGATGCCCTGGAGAACCTGCGGCCGCTGACCATCGCCGAGGTCCAGGGCGGCGTCTACGGCGGGGCGTCGGATCTGCTCTTGGCCTGCGATTTCCGCCTCGGCGGCCCGGCCGCCGAGGTACTGATGCCGGCCGCGCGCTTCGGCCTGCACCTGTATGGCGGGCTGCTCGAACGCTATGTCTCGCGCCTGGGCCTGAACGCCGCCAAGCGGCTGATCTTCGGCTGCGAGAAGCTCAAGGCCGGCGAGATGCTGGAGCTGGGCCTGCTGACCCATCTCTACGACAGCGCGGAACAGCTGGAGGACCGGGTCGCGGCACTGGCCGGCCATCTGGCTTCGCTGGCGCCGCTGGCCGCGACCGGCATGAAGCGTCACCTGAACCGTATCGCCCGCGGCGCGCTGGATCGCGAAGTGCTGCAAGCGGACATCCGCCGCTGCGCGACCTCGGCCGACCTGCGCGAGGGCCTGCAGGCCCAGCGGGAGAAGCGCCTGCCGGTGTTCCGGGGAGAGTGATCCGGCTGCTGCCTTGCCTGTCGGGCCTGCGAACGGCAGGGAGGGCGGCCGGCACCGCTTCCGGTAGGCGCGAATTCATTCGCGGTGCTCCCGCTTCGGCTGCCCAGCGCGGCTGAATCCGCTCCTGCTGCCCCTGCCGGCGCCTGCGAGTGTCCTTGCAGGCGAGCGGCGCCGGGATGATGCTGTGACGAAAGTCCCCGGAGCCTGCCCCATGAGTTATTTCCTGCTGCACGTCCTGCATCTGCTGGGCGCCATCTGCTTCATCGGCACCCTGTTCTTCGAACTCGTCATCCTGACCAGGATCGAGCGCTCGCTCGGCACGGCCGCGCGGGCGGAGCTCAGGCAGGCCGCCGGCCCGGCGTCGCGAGCGGTGCTGCACTGGCTGGTGCTGGTGGTCTATGGCGCCGGTCTCGGTCTGGCCTGGCATCACCGCCAGGCGCTCGCCGCGCCCTTCGCCAGCAGTTTCGGCACGCTGCTGACGCTGAAGATCCTCCTGGCCCTCGGGGTGTTCGCCAGTTACGGCCTGCTGGCCGTGCTGCTGCGCCGCGGCCGCATGACGCCGGCCCGCTACCGGGCACTGCACTGGCTAATCTTCGCCCAGATGATCGGCATCGTCCTGCTGGCCAAGGGGATGTTCTATCTCCACTGGTAGGGCGCCGTGGCCGACTTCCGGGCGGGAACCGTCCCGGAAGTGGCAACCTGACTATCCTCGACTAGTCTTCTGATATCGCCTGGAAACGCAACGCTCTTTCCCTCCCGCTTCGATTGCCGGATGTGCAAGGCCTGCCCCGGAAAGGGCTGCGTCCCGCTCGCGCCCGTGTCCGGCAGGTACCCGCAGCGCGCGTGGCGAGGCGAATGGCCGACGAACAATAAGAACGTTGCCACCAATATCCAGCCAGCAGTCGGATAGATCGGGGAAGCAATGAACACCGAGCATGTCTTGATCAGTCGATTCCTTCGTTGCGTGAGGTTCCTGTCGCTGCCGGTCCTGCTGCTCGCCGCCTGCCTGGGCGTGCAGGCGCAGGACTACAACGGACTGGAGCGGCAGCGGATCGAGCAGGTATTCCCCAACGCCGATGCGGTCTCCGCGCCCGAGGGCAAGTACCAGGTCAGCACCATTTCCGCCGGCGGCAAGGTGCTCGGCTACGCCTACCAGAGCATCAACGTGGTGAACATCCCGGCCTACTCCGGCAAGCCGATCAACATGCACGTGATCCTCGACCCGCAGGGCGTGATCCGCGACGCCTACGTGCTCGAGCACCACGAGCCGATCCTGCTGGCCGGCATCCCGGTGGAGAGACTTCACGAGTTCGACGCCAAGTACCGGGGCATCCGGGTCGACCAGCGCGTCGTGGTCGGCCACTCCGGCGACAAGAACGCGGTGACGGTGGATGCGGTGGCCGGCGCCACGGTGACCGCCATGGTGGTCAACGAGATCATCATGCGTTCGGCCCACGAGGTGGCTGTCTCCCTGGGCCTGGTCAAGGCCACCAGCGAGACGGCGCAGAAGCCGGCGACGGTGCGCGAGGACGTCTATTCGCCGGCCACCTGGGCCGAGCTGACCGGCAACGGCGCCATCCGCCGGCTGCACCTGACCAACGGCCAGGTCAGCCAGGCCTTCAAGGGCACCGAGGCCGAGGGCGTCGACGAGCCGGCAGCGGACGAAGTCGACGACACCTTCATCGACCTCTACGCCGCCGACCTGAATCCGCCGACCATCGGCCGCAACCTGCTGGGCGACAATCAGTACAACGCCCTGATGAAATCGCTCAAGCCCGGCGAGCAGGCCATCGCGGTGCTGGGCAACGGCTACTCGTTCAAGGGCTCGGGCTACGTGCGCGGGGGCATCTTCGATCGGCTGCAGCTGCGTCAGTTCGGCGACGTCATCAGCTTCCGCGACATGGACTTCCAGCGCCTGTCCGACGTCTACGCCGAGGGCATGCCCGAGTTCGACGAGATGGCCATCTTCATCGTCCGGGCCACCCACCACTTCGACCCCGGCTCGCCCTGGGACCTCGAACTGCTGGTACGCCGCCAGACCGGCCCGGTGCAGAGCATCTTCACCAGCTTCCAGATGAGCTATCAGCTGCCGGAGGCCTATTTCCAGCGGCCGCAGCCGACCGCCGAGGAGCTGGAGGCGGCCAAGGAGGCGCAGCGCCCGACATGGGTCAACATCTGGTACCAGAAGAGCTTCCAGATCGGCGTGATCGTCGTGGCCCTGGGCCTGCTGACGACGATCCTGTTCTTCCAGGATGCCTTCACCCGCCACCCCACCTTCCTGCACTGGCTGCGCCGCGGCTACCTGCTGTTCACCCTGGTGTTCATCGGCTGGTACTCCCTGGGCCAGCTATCGGTGGTCAACGTGCTGACCTTCGCCCATGCCTTGTTCGAGGATTTCCGCTGGGAGCTGTTCCTGAGTGACCCGGTGCTGTTCATCCTCTGGACCTTCACCGCCGCCAGCATCCTGCTCTGGGGCCGCGGGGTGTTCTGCGGCTGGCTGTGCCCCTTCGGCGCCCTGCAGGAGCTGATCAACGAGACGGCGCGCAGGCTGAGGATCCGCCAGTTCGAGCTGCCCTTCGCGCTGCACGAGCGGCTGTGGGCGGTGAAGTACATCATCCTGCTGGGCTTGTTCGGCATTTCCCTGGAGTCCATGGCCGTGGCCGAGCGGGCCGCCGAGGTGGAGCCGTTCAAGACCGCCATCACCCTGCACTTCGACCGCCAGTGGTGGTTCGTGCTCTACGCCGCGGTCCTGCTGGTGATCAACATCTTCACCCGCAAGGTCTTCTGCCGTTACCTCTGCCCGCTGGGCGCGGCGCTGGCGATCCCCTCCAAATTCCGCCTCTTCGACTGGCTGAAGCGGCGCAAGGAGTGCGGCAACCCCTGCCAGATATGCGCCAAGGAATGCGAGATCCAGGCGATCCACCCGGACGGGCGCATCAATCCCAACGAGTGCCACTACTGCCTGGACTGCCAGATGACCTACCACAACGAGAACAAGTGCCCGCCCCTGATCCTCCAGCGCAAGCGTCGGGGACCGGGCAAGAAGCCACCTGTCTCGCCTGACCTGATCCCCGTGGAAATTCTGGATTGAGCGGAAGCCACGGCCGACCCCCTGGGGCCGTTTGATGACCCTGTCGATGCGAAGGAGCAGAACCATGAGCGACAAAGAGTCGAACGAAAAGAAGAACGACCAGCAAGCGGATGAGGCGGGCGGCCTGAGCCGGCGCGGCTTCCTCGGGGTGACGGCGCTCGGGGCCGGACTGGTCGGCGCCTCGGTCATCGGCGGCGCGGCGATGACCCGCGAGGCCTGGGCCGAAGCGGCCAAGGAGGCCCGGGAATCGAAGAGCAAGCACAAGGACTCGGTGGACAAGACCCATGTCGCGCCGGGCGAGCTGGACGACTACTACGGTTTCTGGAGCGGCGGCCACCAGGGTGAGGTGCGGGTGATGGGCATCCCGTCGATGCGCGAGATCATGCGCATCCCGGTGTTCAACGTGGACTCCGCCACCGGCTGGGGCCTGACCAACGAAAGCCGCCGCATCCTCGGCGACAGCGCCCGGTACCGGAACGGCGACTGCCACCACCCGCACATCTCGATGACCAACGGCAAGTACGACGGCAAGTACCTGTTCATCAACGACAAGGCCAACAGCCGCGTGGCGCGCATCCGCCTGGACATCATGAAGTGCGACAAGATCACCACGGTGCCGAACGTCCAGGCCATCCACGGCCTCCGCCTGCAGAAGGTGCCGAACACCAAGTACGTGTTCGCCAATGCCGAGTTCATCATCCCGCACCCCAACGACGGCAAGGTCTTCGACCTGCAGAACCCGAACAGCTACACCATGTACAACGCCATCGACGCCGAGAGCATGGAAGTGGCCTGGCAGGTGATCGTCGACGGCAACCTCGACAACACCGACATGGACTACACCGGCAAATACTGCGCCTCCACCTGCTACAACTCGGAGAAGGCCACCGACCTCGGCGGTTCCATGCGCAACGAGCGCGACTGGGTGGTGATCTTCAACGTCCCGCGCATCGAGGAGGAGGTCAAGGCCGGCCGCTTCGTAACCCTGGGCGACTCCAAGGTGCCGGTGGTCGACGGGCGCAAGAAGGACGGCAAGGACAGCCGCGTGACCCGCTACATCCCGGTGCCGAAGAACCCGCACGGCTGCAACACCTCGTCGGACGGCAAGTACTTCATCGCCAACGGCAAGCTGTCGCCGACCTGCTCGATGATCGCCATCGACAAGCTCGACGACCTGTTCGACGACAAGCTCAACGACCCG
The DNA here is from genome assembly GCF_042643485.1 of Azotobacter bryophylli. Taxonomy (NCBI): domain Bacteria; kingdom Pseudomonadati; phylum Pseudomonadota; class Gammaproteobacteria; order Pseudomonadales; family Pseudomonadaceae; genus Azotobacter; species Azotobacter bryophylli. The sequence goes on from NZ_JBHRSJ010000022.1 coordinate 179,020, forward strand.
CGCGACGTGGTGGTCGGCGAGCCGGAGCTGGGCCTCGGTCCGCTGCACACCACCTTCGACGGTCGTGGCAACGCCTACACCACGCTGTTCATCGACAGCCAGGTGGTCAAGTGGAACATGGAAGAAGCCCGCCGTGCCTACCAGGGCGAGAAGGTCAATTACATCAAGCAGAAGCTCGACGTGCACTTCCAGCCGGGCCACAACCACGCCTCGCTCACCGAGACCTCGGAGGCCGACGGCCAGTGGCTGGTGGTGCTGAGCAAATTCTCCAAGGACCGCTACCTGCAGACCGGTCCGCTGCACCCGGAGAACGACCAGCTGATCGACATCTCCGGCGACGAGATGAAGCTGGTGCACGACGGCCCGGCCTTCGCCGAGCCGCACGACTGCATCCTGTGCCGCCGCGACCAGATCCAGACCAAGAAGCTCTGGGACCGCAACGACCCCTACTTCGCGGAAACCGTGGAGCGGGCGAAGAAGGACGGCATCACCCTGGAGACCGACAACAAGGTCATCCGCGACGGCAACAAGGTGCGGGTGTACATGACCTCGTCGGCGCCGGCCTACGGCATCAACGAGTTCACGGTCAAGCAGGGCGACGAAGTCACGGTGACCATCACCAACATCGACCAGATCGAGGATGTCTCCCACGGCTTCGTCCTGGTCAACCACGGCGTGAGCATGGAGATCAGCCCGCAGCAGACCTCGTCGATCACCTTCGTCGCCGACAAGCCCGGGATGTGGTGGTACTACTGCAGCTGGTTCTGCCATGCGCTGCACATGGAGATGAACGGGCGCATGCTGGTCGAGCCGACGGCGACGGCCTGAGCCGCCGCTCCGGGCCGGCGCTCGCGCGCGGCCCGGAGTCCTTTCCTGCCCGACGCCGAAGGTATCGACCCGTGCGCAGACATCCGGCCCTGCTGGGGCTTCTCCTTTTCGCCGGTGCTGCCCAGGCGGTTGCGCAGGCCATCACCAATCTGCCCTTGCAGGCCGAGGGCGAGAACCGCTGGCGGCTGCCGGCCGGCGAGTACGCCGGGCAGTTCCGCATCGACCAGCCGCTGCAGCTGCGTTGCGAACCGGGCGCCGTGATCGACGCCCAGGGGCAGGGCAACGCCCTGACCATCGCCGCGCCCGAGGTGACGGTGGAAGGCTGCGACCTGCGCAACTGGGGGCGCGACCTGACCGCGATGAACGCCGCCGTGTTCCTCGAGGGCAAGGCCACCGGGGCGGTCGTCAAGGACAACCGCATGCGCGGGCCGGGGTTCGGCATCTGGGTCGACCGCACCCGCAACGTCAGCCTGACCGGCAACGACATCGAAGGCGACCCGAGCATCCGCTCGCAGGACCGCGGCAACGGCATCCACCTGTTCGCCGTGAGCGGCGCCCGGGTGATCGGCAACCGGGCCCGCTACACCCGCGACGGCATCTACATCGACACCTCCAACGGCAACCACCTGGAAGGCAACACCCTGGAAGACCTGCGCTACGGCCTGCACTACATGTTCGCCAACAACAGCCAGGTGATCGGCAACCTCACCCGGCGCACCCGTACCGGCTACGCGCTGATGCAGAGCCGCAACCTGACGGTGATCGGCAACCGCTCCGAGCAGGACGAGAACTACGGCATCCTGATGAACTACATCACCTACTCGACCATCACCGACAACTTCGTCAGCGACGTGCGCAACGGTTCGACCGGCGGCGACAGCATGATCTCCGGCGCCGAGGGCAAGGCCCTGTTCATCTACAACTCGCTGTTCAACACCATCGAGCGCAACCACTTCGCCAACAGCGCGCTGGGCATCCACCTCACCGCCGGCTCGGAGGACAACCGCATCGCCGGCAACGCCTTCGTCGGCAACCAGCAGCAGGTCAAGTACGTCGCCACCCGCACCCAGGAGTGGTCGGTCGACGGCCGCGGCAATTACTGGAGCGACTACCTGGGCTGGGACCGCAACGACGACGGCCTGGGCGACGTGCCTTACGAGCCCAACGACAATGTCGACCGCCTGCTGTGGACCTACCCGCAGGTCCGGCTGCTGATGAACAGCCCGGGCATCGAGCTGCTGCGCTGGGTGCAGCGCGTCTTCCCGGTGATCAAGTCGCCGGGGGTGCAGGACAGCCACCCGCTGATGGCGCTGCCCGGCGAACCGCCGATGGCGCCGCCCCAGGAGCCCACGTCATGAACGCCGTCGACATGCGCGGCATCAACCAGCGCTACGGCAGCATGACCGTGCTGCACGATCTGGACTTGACGCTGGAAGAGGGCGAGGTGCTGGGGCTGTTCGGCCACAACGGCGCCGGCAAGACCACCAGCATGAAGCTGATCCTCGGCCTGCTCGCGCCCAGCGAGGGCGAAGTGCGGGTGCTCGGCCGGGCGCCGAACGACCCGGACGTGCGCCGCCAGCTCGGCTACCTGCCGGAGAACGTCACCTTCTACCCGCAGCTCAGCGGCCGCGAGACCCTGCGCCATTTCGCCCGCCTTAAGGGCGCGCCGCCGAAGCAGGTGGACGAGCTGCTGGAGCAGGTGGGGCTGGCCCACGCCGCCGAGCGGCGGGTGAAGACCTACTCCAAGGGCATGCGCCAGCGCCTCGGCCTGGCCCAGGCGCTGCTCGGCGAACCGCGTCTGCTGCTGCTGGACGAGCCGACCGTGGGGCTCGATCCCATCGCCACCGGCGATCTGTACGAACTGGTCGACCGCCTGCGCCAGCGCGGCACCAGCATCATCCTCTGCTCCCACGTGCTGCCGGGCGTCGAGGCCCATATCAACCGCGCCGCCATTCTCGCCCGCGGCCGTCTGCAGGCGGTGGGCAGCCTGGCCAGCCTGCGCCGCGAGGCCGGCCTGCCGGCGCGCATCCGCGCCAGCGGGGTGAGCCAGAGCGAACGCTGGCAGCGGCGCTGGAGCCAGGCCGGTCACCCGACCCGGCTGCTCGGCGCCTCCAGCCTCGAGGTGGTGGCGGTCGACGGCTGCAAGCTGATGCTGCTGCGCGAACTGCTGGGGGAAGGGGAGCCGGAGGACATCGAGATCCAGCAGCCCTCGCTGGAGGATCTCTATCGCTTCTACATGGAACGCGCCGGCGACGTGCGCGCCGAGGAGGGCAGGGCATGAACCCGATCTGGCACATCGCGCGCAAGGAACTGAGCGACGGCCTGCGCAACCGCTGGCTGCTGGCCATTAGCGTGCTGTTCGCCCTGCTGGCGGTCGGCATCGCCTGGTTCGGCGCCGCCGCTTCCGGCCAGCTGGGCTTCACCTCGATCCCGGCGACCATCGCCAGCCTGGCCAGCCTGGCCACCTTCCTGATGCCGCTGATTGCCTTGCTGCTGGCCTACGATGCCATCGTCGGCGAGGACGAGGGCGGCACCCTGATGCTGCTGCTGACCTATCCGCTGGGCCGCGGGCAGATCCTCCTGGGCAAGTTCCTCGGCCACGGCCTGATCCTGGCCCTGGCCACCCTGATCGGCTTCGGCGGCGCGATGCTGGCCATCGCCGTGCTGGTGAAGGACATCCAGCTGGGCCTGCTGCTCTGGGCCTTCGGCCGCTTCATGCTGTCCTCGACCCTGCTCGGCTGGGTGTTCCTGGCGCTGGCCTACGTGCTCAGCAGCAAGGCCGGGGAGAAGTCCACCGCCGCCGGGCTGGCCCTGGGGGTGTGGTTCCTCTTCGTGCTGGTCTTCGACCTGGCGCTGCTGGCGCTGCTGGTGCTCAGCGAAGGACGGCTCAGCCCGGAGCTGCTGCCCTGGCTGCTGCTGCTCAACCCGACCGATGTGTACCGGCTGATCAACCTCTCCGGCTTCGAGGGCGGCGGCAGCGCCATGGGCGTGCTGTCGCTGGGTAGCGACCTGCCGCTGCCCTGCGCCGCGCTCTGGCTGTGCCTGCTGCTCTGGGCCGGCGCTTCGCTGCTGCTGGCCTACCGGGTATTCAAGCGCCGTTCGGTGTGACTCACCACAGGAAACCTC
>NZ_JBHRSJ010000022.1:182983-194334 GCF_042643485.1 Azotobacter bryophylli
CCTGCTCGCCCTGCTGCTCGGCCTGGGCCTGGCCGGCTGCGGCGAGGGCGACAAGGCCGCGACGAACCTGGGCCCGGTGGCCTTCCACCCCAGCGACGAATGCCATGTCTGCGGCATGGTCATCAGCGAGTTCCCCGGGCCCAAGGGCGAGGCGGTGGCGCGGGACGGGGTGAAGAAGTTCTGCTCGACCACCGAGCTGTTCGGCTGGTGGCTGCAGCCGGAGAACCGGCGGCTGGAGCTGCAGCTATACGTGCACGACATGGGCAAGAGCGCCTGGGACAAGCCGGACGACCATTACCTGATCGACGCGCGGAAGGCCTGGTACGTGGTCGGCACGCCGCTGCAGGGTTCGATGGGTGCCTCGCTGGCCAGCTTCGCCGACGAGCCGGCGGCGCGCCGGTTGGCCGAGCAGTACGGCGGCCGGGTGCTGCGCTTCGAGCAGATCGACCAGGCCCTGCTGCAGCAGGCCGCCGGCCAGCAGTACGGCACGCCGGGAACCGCCCCCGCGCCTGACGAGCATCCCGCGGCGCACTGATCTCTCCACTTGGCAGGGCGAGGCTCGCTGCGCCGCCTGTCCTGCCCCACATCGCCTCTGCCTCGGGCGCTGCGCGGCTTTCTCCCGTCCGGATGGATTTCGCCCGGCCGTAGCGAAATTCGGCGGAACTTTCTGCCTCTTCTGCCTGCGTCTTCCTGTCGCATCCCCACATATTTAATGGCTATTTGCCAAAGCCTGTCAGGCCGCCCTGGCTTGCCTGAAGGCCGCGCCGCTGCTGGCTTACAGCCATTTTGATGCTCGCTAACCCTATGTTTTTCCTGGGTTCGACCGCCTAGCCCGGAGACGGTCTTGATTGTGGTCAAGGGGGAGTTCGGGGGGGCGTCTCTACCATGCCGCCCAATTCCAGCATTTAGTCGGATAGGCCATGAACTTCTGTCAACCCTCAACGCCCCGCGCCCTCTGCTGGCGTACAGGACTCATGTCGCTGCTCGTGCTGCTGCTGACCGCCTTCCAGGGCGTGCAGGCGCAGGACTACAACGGACTGGAGCGAAAGCGGATCGAGCAGGTATTCCCCAACGCCGATGCGGTCTCCGCACCCGAAGGCAAGTACCAGGTCAGCACCATCTCCGCCGGCGGCAAGGTGCTCGGCTACGCCTACCAGAGCATCAACGTGGTGAACATCCCGGCCTACTCCGGCAAGCCGATCAACATGCACGTGATCCTCGACCCGCAGGGCGTGATCCGCGACGCCTACGTGCTCGAGCACCACGAGCCGATCCTGCTGATCGGCATCCCGGTGGAGAAGCTCCACGAATTCGATGCCAAGTACCAGGGCATCCGCGTCGACCAGCGCGTCGTGGTCGGCCACTCCGGCGACAAGAGCGCGGTGACGGTGGACGCGGTGGCCGGTGCCACGGTGACCGTCATGGTGGTCAACGAGATCGTCATGCGCTCGGCCCACGAGGTGGCGGTCTCCCTGGGCATCGTCAAGGCGAAGAACGAAACGGCGCAGAAGCCGGCGACGGTGCGCGAGGACGTCTATTCGCCGGCCACCTGGACCGAGCTGACCGGCAACGGCGCCATCCGCCGGCTGCACCTGACCAACGGCCAGGTCAGCGAGGCCTTCAAGGGCACCGAGGCCGAGGGCGTCGACGAGCCGGCAGCGGACGAAGTCGACGACACCTTCATCGACCTCTACGCCGCCCACCTGAACCCGCCGACCATTGGCCGCAACCTGCTGGGCGAGAGCCAGTACCGCGCCCTGATGACATCGCTCAAGCCCGGCGAGCAGGCCATCGCGGTGCTGGGCAACGGCTACTCGTTCAAGGGCTCGGGTTACGTGCGCGGGGGCATCTTCGACCGGGTCCAGCTGCGTCAGTTCGGCGACGTCATCAGCTTCCGCGACATGGACTTCCAGCGCCTGTCCGACGTCTACGCCGAGGGCATGCCCGAGTTCGACGAGATGGCCATCTTCATCGTCCGGGCCACCCACCGCTTCGACCCCGGCACCCCCTGGGACCTCGAACTGCTGGTGCGTCGCCAGACCGGCCCGGTGCAGAGCATCTTCACCAGCTTCCAGATGACCTACCAGCTGCCCGAGGCCTATTTCCAGCGGCCGCTGCCGAGCGCCGAGGAACTGGCCGCCATCGAGGAGGCCAACCGGCCGATGTGGCTGAACATCTGGTATCAGAAGAGCTTCCAGATCGGCGTGATCGTGGCCGCCCTGGGCCTGCTGACCATCATCCTGTTCCTGCAGGACAAGTTCACCCAGAAGCCGCAGTTCATGCACTGGCTGCGCCGTGGTTACCTGCTGTTCACCCTGGTGTTCATCGGCTGGTACTCCCTGGGGCAGCTGTCGGTGGTCAACGCGCTGACCTTCATCCATGCCGTGTTCGAGGGCTTCCGCTGGGAGCTGTTCCTGAGCGACCCGGTGCTGTTCATTCTCTGGACCTTCACCGCCGCCAGCATCCTGCTCTGGGGCCGTGGGGTGTTCTGCGGCTGGCTGTGTCCCTTCGGCGCCCTCCAGGAGCTGATCAACGAAGCGGCGCGCAAGCTGAAGATCCGCCAGTTCGAGCTGCCCTTCGCGGTGCACGAGCGGCTCTGGGCGGTGAAGTACATCATCCTGCTGGGCTTGTTCGGCATCTCCCTGGAGTCCATGGCCGTGGCCGAGCGGGCCGCCGAGGTGGAGCCGTTCAAGACCGCCATCACCCTGCATTTCGGCCGCCAGTGGTGGTTCGTGCTCTACGCCGCGGTCCTCCTGGTGATCAACATCTTCACCCGCAAGGCCTACTGCCGCTACGTCTGCCCGCTGGGCGCGGCGCTGGCCATCCCCTCCAGGTTCCGTCTCTTCGACTGGCTGAAGCGGCGCAAGGAGTGCGGCAACCCCTGCCAGGTCTGTGCCAACGAATGCGAGATCCAGGCGATCCACCCGGACGGGCGCATCAATCCCAACGAGTGCCACTACTGCCTGGACTGCCAGATGACCTACCACAACGACAACAAGTGCCCGCCCTTGATCCTGAAGAACAAGCGCCGGAAGCAGAGCAAGAAGGTCGCCGACGCCGCTGCGTCCGAGCTGATCCCGGTCGAGGTCCTGGAACCCTGAATTCGCCATGGGCCATCCCCCAGGCCCAGCTGACGATGTGAGTGTTGACTGCATAAGGAGCAGGTTGATGAGTGACAATGAATCGAACAACAAGCCGCAGGCCGAGGACAAAGTCGGCCTGAGCCGGCGCGGCTTCCTCGGGGCTTCGGCCCTCGGGGCCGGCCTGGCGGGTGTCACGGCACTGGGCAGCGCGGTGATGACCCGCGACGCCTGGGCCGCGGCCACCAAGGACGCCCACGAAAAGGCGATGGCCAAGGTCCATGTCGCGCCGGGCGAGCTGGACGACTACTACGGTTTCTGGAGCGGCGGCCACCAAGGCGAGGTGCGGGTGCTGGGCATCCCGTCGATGCGCGAGATCATGCGCATCCCGGTGTTCAACGTGGACTCGGCCACCGGCTGGGGCCTGACCAACGAGAGCCGGCACATCCTCGGCGACAGCGCCAAGTACCTGAACGGCGACTGCCACCACCCGCACCTGTCCATGACCAACGGCAAGTACGACGGCAAGTACCTGTTCATCAACGACAAGGCCAACACGCGCGTCGCCCGTATCCGCCTGGACATCATGAAGTGCGACAAGATCACCACGGTGCCGAACGTCCAGGCCATCCACGGCCTGCGCCTGCAGAAGGTGCCGTACACCAAGTACGTGTTCGGCAACGGTGAGTTCTTCATCCCGCATCCGAACGACGGCACCAGCTTCGATATGCAGGCCGAGAACTGCTACACCATGTACAACGCCCTCGACGCCGAGAGCATGGAAGTGGCCTGGCAGGTGATCGTCGACGGCAACCTCGACAACACCGACATGGACTACACCGGCCGTTTCGCCGCCTCCACCTGCTACAACTCGGAGAAGGCCACCGACCTCGGCGGCGCCATGCGCAACGAGCGCGATTGGGTGGTGGTGTTCGACATCCCGGCCATCGAGGCGGAGATCAAGGCCGGCCGCTTCATCACCCTGGGCGACTCCAAGGTGCCGGTGGTCGACGGGCGTAAGAAGGAGGGCAAGGACAGCCGCGTGACCCGTTACATCCCGGTGCCGAAGAACCCGCACGGCTGCAACACCTCGCCGGACGGCAAGTACTTCATCGCCAACGGCAAGCTGTCGCCGACCTGCTCGGTGATCGCCATCGACAAGCTGCCCGACCTGTTCGCCGGCAAGCTCAAGGACCCGCGCGAATGCATCGTCGCCGAGCCGGAGCTGGGCCTCGGCCCGCTGCACACCACCTATGACGGTCGCGGCAACGCCTACACCACGCTGTTCATCGACAGCCAGGTGGTCAAGTGGAACATCGAGGAGGCGATTCGCGCCTACAAAGGCGAGAAGGTCAACTACATCAAGCAGAAGCTCGACGTGCACTTCCAGCCGGGCCACAACCACGCCTCGCTCACCGAGACCGCGGAGGCCGACGGCCAGTGGCTGATGGTGCTGAGCAAGTTCTCCAAGGACCGCTACCTGCCGTGCGGCCCGCTGCATCCGGAGAACGACCAGCTGATCGACATCTCCGGCGACGAGATGATCCTGGTCCACGACGGCCCCACCTTCGCCGAGCCGCACGACTGCATCATGGCCCGGCGCGATCAGATCAAGCCGAAGAAGATCTGGGACCGCAACGACCCGTTCTTCGCCCCGACCGTCGAGCGCGCCAAGAAGGACGGCATCACCCTGGAGACCGACAACAAGGTCATCCGCGACGGCAAGAAGGTGCGGGTGTACATGACCTCGTCGGCGCCGACCTACGGCATCACCGAGTTCACGGTCAAGCAGGGCGACGAGGTCACGGTGACCATCACCAACATCGACCAGATCGAGGACCTGACCCACGGCTTCGTCATGGTCAACCACGGCGTGTGCATGGAGATCAGCCCGCAGCAGACCTCGTCGGTCACCTTCGTCGCCGATAAGCCCGGCGTCTGGTGGTACTACTGCAGCTGGTTCTGCCATGCGCTGCACATGGAAATGATGGGGCGCATGCTGGTCGAGCCGGCCTGACCCCGTCCCCGGCCCCGGCACCGGAGGGTGCCGGGACCGTTTCTCCCACCGCTGCATACGGCTCCGGCGCCTTGCCGGAGCCGTCCGGATGCAAGCGCCGAACTGCCCGGAAAAGGACAGTACCGTGATCGCACCTCAGGCAATCAAGCACATTCGCCGACAGGCTCCCTGGATGCTTCTGCTCCTGGCTGGCGCCGTTCTGGCGGACCCCCGCCCGATTACCGAACTGCCGCTCGAACCGGCGGGCGACGGCCAGTGGCTGCTTCCGGCCGGTGAATACGCCGGCCAGTTCGTCATCGACCAGCCCATGCACCTGCGCTGCGAGGCCGGCGCCACGCTGGACGCGCAAGGGCAGGGCAGCCTCGTCACCATCGGCGCCCCCGGCGTCACCGTCGAAGGCTGCGACCTGCGCAACTGGGGACGCGATCTGACCACGATGGACGCCGCCATCTTCATCCAGCCCAAGGCCACGGGAGCGGTGATCCGCGGCAATCGTCTGCAGGGGCCGGGCTTCGGCATCTGGCTCGACCATGTCAACGACGTGCAGGTGCTCGACAATCAGGTCCAGGGCGACCCGAGCATCCGCACCCAGGACCGCGGCAACGGCATCCACCTCTATTTCTCGAAGGATGCCCGGGTCAGCGGCAACCACGTCTGGCATACCCGCGACGGCATCTACATCGACGCCTCCACCCATTGCACCATCGAGCGCAACCTGTTCGAGGAGGTGCGTTATGCCGTGCATTTCATGTGGTCCAACGGCACCCGCGTGATCGGCAACCGCACCCGGCGCTCGCGCACCGGCTACGCGCTGATGCAGAGCCATCACCTGACGGTGACCGGCAACCGCTCCGAGCAGGACCAGAACTACGGCATCCTGATGAACTACATCACCTATTCGACCATCGCCGACAACCTCGTCAGCGACGTGCAGCGCGGCGACACCGGCGGCGACAGCATGATCAGCGGCGGCGAGAGCAAGGCCCTGTTCATCTACAACTCGCTGTTTAACACCATCGAACACAACCATTTCGCCCGGAGCGGCCTGGGCATCCATCTCACCGCCGGTTCGGAGGACAACCGCATCGCCGGCAACGCCTTCATCGGCAACCAGCAGCAGGTCAAGTACATCGCCACCCGCACCCAGGAGTGGTCGGTCGACGGACGCGGCAACTACTGGAGCGACTACCTGGGCTGGGACCGCAACGACGACGGCCTGGGCGATGTCGCCTACGAGCCCAACGACAACGTCGATCGCCTGCTGTGGACCTACCCGCAGGTCCGGCTGCTGATGAACAGCCCGAGCATCGAGCTGCTGCGCTGGGTGCAGCGCGCCTTCCCGGTGCTCAAGTCGCCGGGCGTGGAAGACAGCCACCCGCTGATGCAGCTGCCCACCGGCGATCTGCTGACCCAGGACCAGGAGCCCACCACATGAACGCCGTCGACATCCGGGGCGTCAACCAGCGCTATGGCAGCATGACCGTGCTGCACGAACTCGAACTGCGCCTCGGCCAAGGCGAGGTCCTCGGCCTGTTCGGCCACAACGGCGCCGGCAAGACCACCAGCATGAAGCTGATCCTCGGCCTGCTCGCGCCCAGCGAGGGCGAGGTGTGGGTGCTCGGCCGGGCGCCGAACGACCCGGACGTGCGCCGCCAGCTCGGCTACCTGCCGGAGAACGTCACCTTCTACCCGCAGCTCAGCGGCCGCGAGACGCTGCGCCACTTCGCCCGGCTCAAGGGCGCGTCGACGAAGCAGGTGGGCGAGCTGCTGGAGCAGGTGGGGCTGGCCCATGCCGCCGACCGGCGGGTGAAGACCTATTCCAAGGGCATGCGCCAGCGCCTCGGCCTGGCCCAGGCACTGCTCGGCGAACCGCGCCTGCTGCTGCTGGACGAGCCGACCGTGGGCCTCGATCCCATCGCCACCCAGGAGCTCTACCTGGTGATCGACCGCCTGCGCCAGCGCGGCGCCAGCATCATCCTCTGCTCCCACGTGCTGCCGGGCGTCGAGGCCCATATCAACCGCGCCGCGATTCTCGCCCGCGGCCGCCTGCAGGCGGTGGGCAGCCTGGCCAGCCTGCGCCGCGAGGCCGGCCTGCCGGCGCGCATCCGCGCCAGCGGTCTGCAGTGCAGCAAACTCTGGCTCGAACGCTGGCGTGCCGCCGGCTACTGCGTCCGGGCGCTGGGCAATACGGGAGTCGAGGTGAACGTGCCCGATGGCCTCAAGCTCGAACTGCTGCGCCAGTTGCTCGGCGAGGCCAATCCCGGCGACATCGAGATCCAGCAGCCGTCCCTGGAGGATCTCTACCGCTTCTACATGGAACGCGCTGGCGACGTGCGCGCCGAGGAGGGCAGGGTATGAACCCGATCTGGCACATCGCGCGCAAGGAACTGAGCGACGGTCTGCGCAACCGCTGGCTGCTGGCCATTAGCGTGCTCTTCGCCCTGCTGGCGGTCGGCATCGCCTGGTTCGGCGCCGCCGCCTCCGGCCAGCTGGGCTTCACCTCGATCCCGGCGACCATCGCCAGCCTGGCCAGCCTGGCCACCTTCCTGATGCCGCTGATCGCGCTGCTGCTGGCCTACGATGCCATCGTCGGCGAGGACGAGGGCGGCACCCTGATGCTGCTGCTGACCTACCCGCTGGGCCGCGGGCAGATCCTCCTGGGCAAGTTCCTCGGCCACGGGCTGATCCTGGCCCTGGCCACCCTGATCGGCTTCGGCGGCGCGATGCTGGCCATCGCCGTGCTGGTGAAGGACATCCAGCTGGGCCTGCTGCTCTGGGCCTTCGGCCGCTTCATGCTGTCCTCGACCCTGCTCGGCTGGGTGTTCCTGGCGCTGGCCTACGTGCTCAGCAGCAAGGCCGGGGAGAAGTCCACCGCCGCCGGGCTGGCCCTGGGGGTGTGGTTCCTCTTCGTGCTGGTCTTCGACCTGGCGCTGCTGGCGCTGCTGGTGCTCAGCGAAGGGCGGCTCAGCCCCGAGCTGCTGCCCTGGCTGCTGCTGCTCAATCCGACCGATGTGTACCGGCTGATCAACCTCTCCGGCTTCGAGGGCGGCGGCAGCGCCATGGGCGTGCTGTCGCTGGGCAACGACCTGCCGCTGCCCGGCGCCGCGCTCTGGCTGTGCCTGCTGCTCTGGGCCGGCGCTTCGCTGCTGCTGGCCTACCGGGTATTCAAGCGCCGTTCGGTGTGACTCACCACAGGAAACCTCCGATGAGAACGATGACAAGACGTACCGGCCACGCTCCCCGCTTGCTGCTCGCCCTGCTGCTCGGCCTGGGGCTGGCCGGCTGCGGCGAGGGCGACAAGGCCGCGACGAACCTGGGCCCGGTGGCCTTCCACCCCAGCGACGAATGCCATGTCTGCGGCATGGTGATCAGCGAGTTCCCCGGGCCCAAGGGCGAGGCGGTGGCGCGGGACGGGGTGAAGAAGTTCTGCTCGACCGCCGAGCTGTTCGGCTGGTGGCTGCAGCCGGAGAACCGGCGGCTGGAGCTGCAGCTGTACGTGCACGACATGGGCAAGAGCGCCTGGGACAAGCCGGACGACCACTACCTGATCGACGCGCGGAAGGCCTGGTACGTGGTCGGCACGCCGCTGCAGGGTTCGATGGGCGCCTCGCTGGCCAGCTTCGCCGACGAGCCGGCGGCGCGCCAGTTGGCCGAGCAGTACGGCGGCCGGGTGCTGCGCTTCGAACAGATCGACCAGGCCCTGCTGCAGCAGGCCGCCGGCCAGCAGCACGACATGGCCCACGACCATGCCCCGGCGCCCGCCGCGGAGCACATGGAAAACATGCACCACATGCACGCCGGTCACTGACCGGCGCAGCCGAAACGAGGAGAGCGGCATCATGGGTATCACCTTCTGGCGACTCCTGATCATCCTGCTGATCGTCGTCCTGCTGTTCGGCACCAGGCGCCTGCGCAGCCTGGGGTCGGATCTGGGCGAGGCGATCAGCGGGCTGCGCAAGTCCCTGAAAGACGAAGAAACGCCTGTGCCCACGGCGGCGCTGAGGCAGGAGCACCGGGAGAATTCCTAGCGGCAAGCGGCGGCCATGGCGGGCTGATTGCACGAACCTTCCGGTCGGCCCGCTCCTTGTCGGAGTGAGTCGTTTCGCTTCAATTTGCCTCTTTTTTCCTTCATTTATGCCGTTTTTCGGTGGGTAAATCTGATTCCGGTCAAGTCGTCCCGAGCCTTCCCCGGACCAAGATAGCCGTCGCTCCCGCCTTCCCTGAGGCGGGCGGCCTAGGCTTCGTATAGCGAAAAGATCAACCGGCGGTCCGCTGCGGCGGCACCGCCCCCTCTACCCGGCGCCTGCCGGGTACGGAGAAGAGCGATGAAAACCGAGTTCCAGGATCGTCTGGCCGTCGTCACCGGCGGCAGTTCCGGTATCGGCCTGGCGTTGTGCACCGCCTTGCTGCAGCGTGGTGCCCGGGTGCTGACCCTGTCCCGCTCGATCGGCGGCCTGCAGCAACTGCAGGAGAGCTATCCCGAACGGCTGTTCTGGCAAGCCGGCGACGTGACTTCCCAGGAGGCGCTGCAAGGGCTCTGCCGTCGGGCCGCCGAGCTGGGTCCGGTGGACTACCTGGTGCCCAACGCCGGCATCGCCGAACTGGCCGACAGCCTGGACCTGGCCGCCTTCGACCGGCAATGGGCGGTCAACGGGGCGGCGGCCCTGAACACCCTGGGTGCGCTGATAAGCGAGCTGGCGAGCCCGGCCTCGGTGGTGTTCATCGGCACCTTCCTGACCCGCTCGACCTTCCCCGGGCTGGCCGCCTACATCGCCAGCAAGGCGGCGCTGGCCGCCCAGGCCCGCACCCTCGCCGCGGAGTTCGCGCCGCTCGGCGTGCGCATCAACCTGGTTTCGCCCGGCCCCACGGCGACGGCCATCTGGGGGAGTCTGGGGCTGACCGACGAGGAACTGGACGACGTCGCCGACAAGGTCACCCAGCGCCTGCTGCCCGGGCACTTCCTCGACGCCGCGGCGGTGGCCGAGGTGATCATCTTCCAGTTGTCCCAGGGCGCGCGCGGCGTCTATGGCCAGGACTGGGTGGTGGACAACGGTTACACCCTGAGCTGAGGAGGCACCATGGTCTGGTTCGGTAACCGCGACGCGGAGCGCCTGGTCCGGCAGGTGGACGCCCTCGAACGGCGTCTCGCCGAGGCCGAGGCGGCGCATGCCGAGACGTTGCGCCAACTGGCCTACTACCAGGGCATCGCCGCGCAGCTGATCCGCTTCTCCGACTCGGTGGCGCAGCTCGGCGAGTCCTTCGACTACCTCGCCGGGCGCCTGGGCGACAACCTCGGCCATGCCCGCGAGGTGGCCGAAGCGGCGCAGGCCAACCAGCGGCAGTTCGATACCCTGCACGAGCGCGCCGGGGAGATGGAGCAGGGCCTGCGCGAGGTCTCCCGGCGGGTCGAACGGCTGGCGACCCGAACGCAGGAAATCAACGGCATCGTCGACCTGATCAAGGGCGTCGCCAGCCAGACCAATCTGCTCGCGCTCAATGCCGCGATCGAGGCGGCGCGCGCCGGCGAGTCCGGCCGTGGCTTCGCCGTGGTCGCGGGGGAGATCCGCCACCTGGCCGAACGCACCGCCGCGGCCACCGTCGAGATCGTCGAGAAGATCCGCGACGTGCAGGGCGAAACGGACCGGGTGCGGACCTGCATCCGGAGCGAGGGCGCGCTGGCCGAAGGCTTCAGCGGCAGCACCGAAACCGCGGTGACGGCAATGCAGGGCCTGGAGGAACTGGCCGGCAGCATGAAGCGCGAGATTCGGGCCTCGACCTTCCGCGCCGGGGTGGAGCTGGCCAACCTCGACGAGCTGTCGCTCAAGTTCGCCGTCTACAACCACCTGCTCGGCGGGCGCATCGGCGAGCCGCCGCAACTGCCGGACGAACGCGCTTGCCGTTTCGGGCTCTGGTACTACGGCGAGGGGCGGCGCGACATGAGCGACCTCGAGCGCTTCGACCGCATCGAACGCCCGCACACCGAGGTGCACGAGGCCGGGCGCGCCGCGCTGGAGGCATTCGAGCACGGTGCGCTGGAGATCGCCCTGCAGCATCTGCAGCGGATGGAGCAGGCCAATCTGGAGGTCATGGGGATCGTGCGCGGGGTGGTCGGCGAGAGCGAGGCCCGCTTCGCCGGCTGAGGGTACGGGTTCGGCCTGTCATCCGGCGGCGCGCTGCACGGTCGGTTCCAACCGCACCGGCGCCCCGACAAACGAAAACGCCGTGGCCGGTAGAGACCGGCCACGGCGTCGCTG
>NZ_JBHRSJ010000022.1:194438-199190 GCF_042643485.1 Azotobacter bryophylli
GACCCACTCGGCGAGGGTCTTGGCTTCGTCTGCGGTCACGGCATTTGGCGGCATCGGGATCGGGCCCCACTTGCCCTGGCTGCCCTTGGTGATGCTGTTGACCAGAGTGGGCACGGCATCGGCCTGGCCGGCGTACTTGGCGGCAACGTCCTTGTAGGCCGGGCCGACCAGCTTGGTATCGATGGAGTGGCAGGCCGCGCAGCCCTTGCTCTTGAACAGCTCTTCCCCGGTCTGGGCCATGGCCGACAGGGAGAGCGCGCCGCTGAGGGCGAGCAATGGAACCAGGATTTTCTTCATGTGTTACTTCCTCAGGCTAGCGGGCAGAACCTTCCGGTTTGCCCGATTGTCCCGGTAACCGGTACCGGGCGTCATAAACTTAGGGTTCGCCGGTTGGATAACCCTTTTACATTGCAGACGGTTTTCCGGGGATTTTCAATGCCACCACCCGGCCGTTTCGTTTGCACGCATCCTATGCGAGGTGGATCGCCCGAGCGCTTGATCATTATCAAGCAATGCTCCGGATCGGCTTGAGTCAGGCCGGCTGTCGCCGTTAGCTTGGGTCAAGACCAACCAGAGCAGTGGGGTATTACCAGTGACTGCGTTAGAGAGTCCGCGCGGACTGCCCGCCATGGACGCGCCGTTTTACCAGGCCCAGGGCAACGAGGTGAGCCTCTTCGAGCAGGCCTGGAGCCACGGCATGCCGGTGCTGATCAAGGGGCCGACCGGCTGCGGCAAGACCCGCTTCGTCCAGCACATGGCCCATCGTCTGAAGCTGCCGCTGTACACCGTGGCCTGTCACGACGACCTGTCCGCCGCCGACCTGGTCGGCCGCCATCTGATCGGCGCCGACGGCACCTGGTGGCAGGACGGCCCGCTGACCCGCGCGGTGCGCGAAGGCGGCATCTGTTACCTGGACGAAGTGGTGGAGGCGCGCCAGGACACCGCCGTGGTGCTGCACCCGCTGGCCGACGACCGCCGCGAGCTGTTCATCGAGCGTACCGGCGAGGCCCTGCGGGCGCCGCCGGGGTTCATGCTGGTGGTGTCCTACAACCCCGGCTACCAGAATCTGCTCAAGGGCATGAAGCCCAGTACCCGCCAGCGCTTCGTCGCCCTGCGCTTCGACTACCCGGCGGCGAGCGAGGAGGAGCGCATCGTCGCCAACGAGGCGCAGGTGGAGGCGTCCCTGGCCGCCCGGGTGGTCAAGCTCGGCCAGGCCCTGCGCCGGCTGGACCAGCACGACCTGGAGGAGGTGGCCTCCACGCGCCTGCTGATCTTCGCCGCACGGATGATCCGCGCCGGCATGAGCCCGCGCGAAGCCTGCCTGGCCTGTCTCGCCGAGCCGCTGTCGGACGATCGGCAGACCGTCGCCGCGCTCATGGAAGTGGTCGATGTCCACTTCGGTTGAAGGCCGGGCCGTGCCCGCCGGCCCATCCCGGCGCCTGCCGGGCGACATGGCCATGTGGTTTTTCATCCTGGCCGAGCTCTCGGTCTTCGGCGTGCTGATCCTGACCTTCGCCGTGACCCAGATGCTGCACCCGGAGCCGTTCCGGGAGAGCCGCCGGGTGCTGGACGGCTCCATCGGGCTGGCCCTGACCCTGAGCCTGCTGACCGCCGGCCTGCTCGCCGCCCTGGCGGTGGAGCGGGTGCGCCGTGGCCGGCCGCGCCAGGCCGCCTGGCTGCTGCTGGCCGGCCTGCTCTCGGCCGGCGTCTACGTGGCGCTCAAGCTCGGCGAGTACGGCCATCTGCTCGGCCTCGGCCTGGACATGGAGGCCGGCACCTTCTTCACCCTGTACTGGATCCTCACCGGCTTCCACTTCCTCCATGTGCTGCTGGGCATGGCCATCCTCGCCTGGATGGCCGGCCGCTGCCGGCGCCGGGCCTACCGGCCGGACAGCTGCAGCGGCCTGGAGTCCGGCGTGCTCTACTGGCACATGGTCGATCTGGTCTGGGTGCTGCTGTTCCCGCTGGTCTACGTACTGAACTGAGGGGGGCGCCATGTCCGCATCGAAAGTGCTGTTCGGCTGCTGGTTGGGGCTGGCCGCGTTCTCCGTCGCCACGGTGAGCCTGGGCCATGCCGGCGGGGCCCGTGCGCTCGGCCTGCTGGTCCTGCTGCTGGCCCTGGGCAAGGCCTGGCTGATCGCCGACGGCTTCATGGAGCTGCGCCATGCGCCGCGTCTGTGGCGCGGCCTGCTGCTGGGCTGGCCGCTGGCGATGACCGCGGGGATCTGGCTGACGCTGTAGACCCTGCGGACGGCCGGGTCCGGCGCCGCTCCACCCTTCACCTGCCGCCATCCCCCGGCGCGGCCGGTTGCCCGGCCGATCCCAGGGCGGCCGCGTTACACCTGCTTCCAAAGCACGACCTGGCTCCGCGCGTTCTCGCGGCCGCATGGCTGGCGGCCGAGCCCTCGCCGGGGCCGCTCCGGCGGCGCCGACCGTGCGCTCCTAATTCCCGACCAAAACAATCAGGAACTCTTGATTGCCATCAAGCAGATCCGCCTGGGTCGCTTCCTAGAATGGTCACGCACAGCCAAACAGGAGGCGCCCATGTCCGAGACCTTTACCAAGGGGATGGCCAGGAATATCTACTTCGGGGGAAGCGTGTTCTTCATCCTGATATTCCTGGCCCTGGCCTATCACACCGAACAGACCTTACCCAAGCGCACCAACGAGGCCGCGATGAGCGAGTCGGTGGTGCGCGGCAAGCTGGTCTGGGAACAGAACAACTGCATCGGCTGCCACACCCTGCTCGGCGAGGGCGCCTACTTCGCGCCGGAGCTGGGCAACGTGTACGAGCGGCGCGGCGGCGAGCAGTCCTTCAAACCGTTCCTGCACGCCTGGATGAAGGCCCAGCCCACCGGAGCGGCGGGGCGCCGGCAGATGCCGCAGTTCAATCTGACCGAGCAGGAAGTTGACGACATGGCCGAGTTCCTCAAGTGGACCTCGAAGATCGACAACTTCAACTGGCCGCCGAACAAGGAGGGCTGAGCCATGAGTGTTACGAACCCGCATCTGAAATTCGCATCCCAGGCCGTGGCCAAACCCTACTTCGTGTTCGCCCTGATGCTGTTCGTCGGGCAGATCCTGTTCGGCCTGATCATGGGGCTGCAGTACGTGGTGGGCGACTTCCTGTTCCCGCTGATCCCGTTCAACGTGGCGCGGATGGTGCACACCAACCTGCTCATCGTCTGGATCCTGTTCGGCTTCATGGGCGCGGCCTACTACCTGATCCCGGAAGAGGCCGACCGCGAGCTGCACAGCCCGAAGCTGGCGATGATCCTGTTCTGGGTGTTCGCCGCCGCCGGCGTGCTGACCATCCTCGGCTACCTCTTCGTGCCCTACGCGGGCCTGGCGAAGATGACCGGCAACGAACTGCTGCCGACCATGGGCCGGGAGTTTCTCGAGCAGCCGACCATCACCAAGATGGGCATCGTGGTGGTCGCCCTGGGCTTCCTCTACAACATCGGCATGACCATGCTGAAGGGCCGCAAGACCACCATCAGCCTGGTGATGATGACCGGTCTGATCGGCCTGGCGGTGATGTTCCTGTTCTCCTTCGTCAACCCGGCCAACCTCGCCCGCGACAAGTTCTACTGGTGGTGGGTGGTGCATCTCTGGGTGGAAGGCGTGTGGGAGCTGATCATGGGCTCGATGCTGGCCTTCGTCCTGATCAAGATCACCGGCGTGGACCGCGAGGTCATCGAGAAGTGGCTCTACGTGATCATCGCCATGGCCCTGATCACCGGCATCCTCGGCACCGGCCACCACTACTTCTGGATCGGCGCCCCGGGCGTCTGGCTGTGGCTCGGCTCGGTGTTTTCCGCCATGGAACCGCTGCCGTTCTTCGCCATGGTGCTGTTCGCCTTCAACATGGTGAACCGACGCCGCCGGCAGCACCCGAACCGCGCCGCCGCCACCTGGGCGCTGGGTACCACCGTGACCGCCTTCCTCGGCGCCGGCGTGTGGGGCTTCCTGCACACCCTGGCTCCGGTCAACTACTACACCCACGGCACCCAGCTCACCGCGGCCCACGGCCACCTGGCGTTCTACGGCGCCTACGCGATGATCGTCATGACCCTGATCTCCTACGCCATGCCGCGCCTGCGCGGAATCGGCGAGGCCGCCGACGAGCGGGCGCAGACCATCGAGATCTGGGGCTTCTGGCTGATGACCATTTCCATGCTGCTGATCACCCTGCTGCTGACCGCCGCCGGCGTGGTGCAGGTCTGGCTGCAGCGCCTGCCGGCCGACGGCGCCGCCATGTCGTTCATGAACACCATGAACCAACTGGCCGTGTTCTTCTGGCTGCGCCTGGTCGCCGGCGTGTTCTTCGCCATCGGCCTGTGCTGCTACCTGTCCAGCTTCCGCCAGCGCGGACGGGTAGCGGTGAGCGAGGCCGCCCCGGCATGACAACGACTCACATCCACGGTAAGTGAGGCTTTCGGCCCGGCTGGTACAGCGGGCCTTTTTTTATCGAGGGGAAAGTTCATGGCCTTCAGCGTCGAAGTCGAAGAGTGGGTCGGCAGCCTCTGGCACCGCTTCATCACCCGCCGGGCCAGCCCGGACTTTCCCGAGGCCCGGGTCGAGCTGGCCGACGTGCAGCGGACTCTGGGCCTGCTGTTCCGCGCCATGGGCGGCGGTCCCGGCGTCGGCGTGGCCGCTGCCGCCGGGCGCGATCTGCTGTTGCGGCGCAATCTGCTGCAGCAGGTGGCCGGCACCTGCCGGCAGCTGCCGGTGGCCTGGTCCGATGCCAGC
>NZ_JBHRSJ010000022.1:199266-214486 GCF_042643485.1 Azotobacter bryophylli
CTGCCGCCGAACCTGGCGGTCTACCCCGAGGCGGAGCTGAACCGGGAGCTCTACCGCTGGCTGGCGCTGCTGGCCGCCCAGGCCGGGCCCATGCGCCACTGGGGGCGGGACAATCAGCGCTGGGCGAAGGAGCTGCTGGCGCGCTATCCGGCCCTGTATCCGCGCTACCGGCGGCTGGTCGAGGCGCACCTCGCGCTGCGCCCCGATCCGGCCGGCCTGCCGGCGGACGAGGCCGCCCTGGAGCGGGCGCTGCGCCAGGCCCTGGTCGAGCCTGGCAGCGTCGAGCGGTTTCCGCGCAGCGAGCGCGCGCCGTGGCCGCTGCCGCTCTGGCTGTATCCGCCGGAGCGTCTCGACGAGCCCCAGGCCGGCGATCTGGACGAGGAGGACGAGGGCAGCCTCAAGGCGCCGTCTTCCGGCGAGCGGCTGGCGCCCAAGCGCGCCAGCCGGGTCGAGGAGAACACCGGCAAGGGCGGGCTGCTGCTGTTCCGCCTGGAGAACCTGTTCAGCTGGTCCGAGCACGTGGACCTGGATCGCTGCGGCGACGACAGCGAGGACCTGGACGCCGCCCGCGTCGCCGAGGATCTCGACGAGTTGGCCCTGTCGCGCCAGCGCCTGCGCAAGGGCGGCGGGCTCAAGCTGGATCTGGACCTGCCGCCGGCCGAGGCCGACGACCTGCCGCTGGGCGAGGGCATCCGGCTGCCGGAGTGGGACTACCGCCGGCAATGCCTCAAGGAGGATTTCGTCACCCTGCAGACGATGCTGCCGCGCGGCGCCGAAGCGCGGGGCCTGCCGGATCGCCTGGCGCCCCTGGCGCGGCGCCTGCGCCGGCAGTTCGAGCATCTCAGAAGCGAGCGCCAGTGGCTGCGCCAGCAGCCCCAGGGCTCCGAGCCGGACCTCAAGGCCTGGCTGGACTTCCACGTCGAGCGCCAGCACGGCGCCTGCGCCGAGCGCGGCCTGTTCCTCGAACAGCGGCAGAACCGCCGCGACCTGGCCTGCCTGCTGCTGGCCGATCTGTCCATGTCCACCGACGCGCACCTGGACGATACGCACCGGGTGATCGAGGTGATCGGCGACAGCCTGCTGCTGTTCGGCGAGGCGCTGTCGGCGGTGGGCGACAAATTCGCGCTGTACGGGTTCTCCTCCCTGCGCCGCCAGCAGGTGCGCCTGCAGGAGCTGAAGGGCTTCAACCAGCGCTACGACGACCTCATCCGCGGTCGCATCCAGGCCATCAGCCCCGGCTACTACACGCGCATGGGCGCGGCCATCCGCCAGGCCACCCGCCTGCTCGGCCAGTGCCGGCAGCGGCGCCGGCTGCTGCTGCTGGTCACCGACGGCAAGCCCAACGACCTGGACCTGTACGAAGGACGCTACGGCGTGGAGGACACCCGGGCGGCGGTGCTGGAAGCCCGCCGCGAAGGCCTGCTGCCGTTCTGCATCACCATCGACCGCGAGGCCGGCGACTACCTGCCGTACATGTTCGGCGCCAACGGCTACACCCTGATCCACCAGCCGCAGCAGCTGCCGTTCCGGCTGCCGCAGCTGTACCGGCAGCTCACGCAGGCCTGAGGCCGGCGCGCATATGAGGAGGAGAAGGAGGGGGACGGCCGGGAAAGCGGGATATCAGCCGATATCCCGCGGCAGCCAGAAGAACATCGCCACGCAGAACAGGGTCAGCGCGACGCAGAACCAGAGGAAGCGACGCTGGCGCCGCTCGGGCGCGCCGTCGGCGCGGAGGGGGAGGGCCATGCCGCAGTGGCGGCATTCGCTTTCCCCGGCCGGGTTCTCCTCCCGGCAGTACAGACATTTGGGCATGACGCGGGCTCCCGGGGGCGCAGAGTGGCGCAGCCCGCGGGCCGCGCCGGGGATGGCGGTCGCCTCACTCGAACTGTTCGAGGCGCTGGCGGTCGCGGATGGTGATCTGTCGGCCTTCCTGGTCGATGATCTCCTCGTCGATCAGCCGGCGGATGATCCGCGAGAAGGTTTCCGGCTGGATCGACAGGTGCCCGGCCACCAGTTGCTTGGCCATGGGCAGTTCGAAGGAGTTGCCGCCGTCCTTGAGCCGCGAGAGCTGGGTCAGCAGGTAGCGCACCACCCGGTGGGTGGCGTTCTTCAGCGACAGGGTCTCGATCTCGTTGATCCGCTGGTGCAGGCGCACGCTGAGCTTGCCGAGCAGGGCGAAGGCCAGCCGGTTGTTGTTCTGCAGCAGGCGCATGTAGACGCTGTTGGACAGCCGGTAGACCTGGGTCGGGCCGATCGCCTGGGCCGAAGCCACGTAGTTGGGCGTGTCCATCAGCATCATGGCCTCGGCGAAGGTATGGCGGTTGCCGATGACCTCGAAGACCTTTTCCTGGCCGTCCGGGGTCAGGCGGTAGATCTTCACCGCCCCGGAAATCACGAAATAGAAGGCGCTCGCCGGCTCGCCCTGGTGGAACAGGATGTCGCCCTTGTCCAGGTTGAGCAGTTGGCTGGCATCCATCAGCTCGTCCAGCTCGGCCTCGCTCAGCGGCTCGAACAGGTGATGGCTGCGAAGAATCTGGTGGTGTACGCGATGAAGCACCATGCAAGGCATCCTTTTTCTGAGTAAGTAAAGCAGATCGAACGGCGCCGCCCCGGCGCGGAATCAGGGGCGGGCGGAGACTTCCGGGCCGCTCCACTGCGGGTCGTCGAAGAGTTCGGGGTAACGCGCTAGCGCGGCGAGAATGCGTTCGCCGGCCCGCTCGCGTTCAGCGGCGCGGGGCAGGGCCTCGGCGCCCTGCAGCAGCTCGGTCAGCACGCCGTGCAGGGCGGCGTCGGCCCGCGGCGGCAGCGTGCAGTGCTCGATCATGAAGGCGGTGGCTTCCCGGATCTCCCGGCTCAGCGCGCTCGCCTGGGCATCGCCGACGGGGCCCGGCAGGGTCTGCAGGGCGGCCCGGCGAATGCGCGCCATGCCGCTGCGCAGGGGCAGGTCGGTGGCCCATTTGCCGGCCGGCGCCTGCACCCCGGCGGCGGCCGGCGCGTGATGATGGTGGCCCTCGGCGGCCCAGGCCGTGCCGACGACGAAGCTCAGGGCGAAGCTGCTGGCCAGGGCCAGCATCAGGGCCAGCGCCAGGCTCCAGAAGAGCGGTTGGAGAACTTTCACGGTTCGGCTCCTTGGGCGCGACGGCGGGCCGGGAACCCGCCGACTGCGGCGGGTTCAGGCGTTGGCCGGGGCATCGGCGAAGAGGATGTTGTTCTCCAGGTGGATGTGCAGCATCAGGTCTCGGCGCAGCTCCTCCAGCCCGCGGTAGAGCGCGCGCCAGGTATTGCAGGCGTTCTCCGGCGCGGTGATGTCGTCGGTCAGCGCGGCCAGGCGCGCCAGGGCGGCGCCGTGCTGGTCGTGCTCGAAGCGCATCACCGAGATCGGTCCCTGCACCTGGGGCGCCGGGAAGCCCTGCCGCAGCAGCGGGAAGAGGATGTGCTCCTCCTTGCACATGTGGCTTTCCAGCTCCTGCTGCATGTGCCAGAGATGCTCGGCCAGGCCGTTGGGACAACCGGGGCGGCCGCCGTGGACCTGCTCGACGCGACTGGCCAGGCGGATCAGCTCCGGCAACTGCTCGCGGTGGCGCTCGTGGAAGCGTTCGAGGATGTAATCGATCAGCACCTGCGCCGGCTCGCCGCGCCAGTCGGTCTCGTCGCCGCTCGCCGGCTCCAGGGATTCGAGGAGCCGGGCGATCTGCTCGGCGTCCAGGCCGCGGCGTATGGCCGAGTCGCGCAGGCTCTGGTCGCCGCCGCAGCAGAAGTCCAGCTTGTACTGGTGGAACACGCGGGTGGCGCCGGGGATGGAGCAGGCCAGGCTGCCCAGGGTTTGGTCGATCAATGCGCTGGTCATGGTGCTATCTCCAGAGAGGGACACCCTAGAACGGCAAAGCCTGTGCCATCGCTAACCTATTGATTTCAAAGGGTTTGCGTACTGGTGCTGGTAAAAAATACCGCCGAGCTTTAGGGTAGTTAAAACCTTGCAGGGTATTAATCACCATGATGCAGGAAACCCTTCTGGCCGATCTGGCCGCCGATCTGCACCACACGGTGCGCCTGCAGCGGCTGGTGCAGACGCTGCAGGAGCGCTTCCGCTGCGGCGCCGTGGTGCTGCTGCGCCTGGACGACGACAGCCTGCGACCGCTGGCGGCGGTCGGGCTGGTCCAGGAGGCGCTCGGCCGGCGTTTCGTGGTGGCCCAGCACCCGCGCCTGGCGGCGATCCTCTCGCAGCGCCAGCCGGCCTGGTTCGAGCCGGACAGCCGCCTGCCGGACCCCTACGACGGCCTGCTCGCCGAGCATGCCGGCGAGCCGCTGCCGGTGCATGACTGCATGGGCGTGAGCCTCTATCTCGAAGGCCGGCTGTGGGGCGCGCTGACCCTCGACGCGCTGCACGCCGGCACCTTCGACGAGCAGGCCCGGCGCGACCTGCAGCGCTACGCCCTGATCGTCGAGGCGGCGGTGCGCATGACCCGCCTGGAGCAGGAGAACCGCAGCCTGCGCCTGGCCCGCAGCGATGCCCTGGAAACCACGCTGATCGCCGACGACGGCGAGATCCTCGGGCACAGCGCGGTGATCCGCGAGCTGCTGCACGAACTCAAGGTGGTGGCCGACTCCGAGCTGCCGGTGCTGCTGCTGGGCGAAACCGGGGTCGGCAAGGAGCTGTTCGCCCGCTGGCTGCATCGTCATTCGCGGCGGCGCAACAAGCCTCTGGTGCACGTCAACTGCGCCGCGTTGCCCGAGTCCCTGGCCGAGAGCGAGCTGTTCGGCCATGTGAAGGGCGCCTTTTCCGGCGCCACCACCGACCGTCCGGGGCGCTTCGAGGCGGCCAACGGCGGCACCCTGTTCCTCGACGAGGTGGGCGAGCTGCCGCTGACGGTCCAGGCCAAGCTGCTGCGCACCCTGCAGAACGGCGAAATCCAGCGCCTGGGTGCCGACAAGCCGCGCCAGGTGGATGTGCGGATCATCGCCGCGACCAACCGCAACCTGCGCGAAAGCGTGCGCGACGGGCTGTTTCGCGCCGATCTCTACCATCGCCTGTCGGTCTACCCGGCGCCGATTCCGCCGCTGCGCGAGCGGGAGAACGACGTGCTGATCCTCGCCGGGCATTTCCTCGAACTCAACCGCGCCCGCCTGGGGTTGCGCAGCGTGCGCCTGTCGCCGGCGGCGGAGCGGGCCCTGCTGGCCTACGCCTGGCCGGGCAACGTGCGCGAACTGGAGCACGTGATCAGCCGCGCCGCCCTACGCCTGCTGAGCCGCGGTGCCTCCCGGGGCGAGATCCTGACCCTGGAGCCGGAACTGCTCGACCTGGAGAGCGCCGCCCTGGACGGCCCGGCGCCTGGCGTCACGGCCGCGGCCACGCCAGCGGCGGAGACCGCACTATTGCCGCTGCGCGAGGCCATCGACGCCTGCCAGCGCGATGCCATCGGCCGGGCGCTCGAAGCCAGCGGCGAGAACTGGGCGCAGGCGGCACGCCTGCTGGAGCTCGACCCGAGCAACCTGCACAAGCTGGCGCGGCGACTGAAGATGAAGTGAGAGGCTGCGGAAAAACTCCCGCGCTTCTCCCGTAGCGCGTCTTGCCGCGAACTCCTGGAGGCAGTCTCGCGACGGCACTCGATCTTTTCACAACCTCTGAGGCGACCGCCGGTCGCACCCCATCCGCCGGTGCGTCTTGACGGCCATCAATGCCGAATGGCGGCCGGCTTCCTAGAGTGCGGGCTTCTTCCGGTTCAGGAGTCAGCCATGCAACTGGTCTGCCCGGCAGGTAGTCTGCCCGCGCTCAAGGCCGCCGTCCGGCAGGGTGCCGACGCGATTTACGTCGGCTTCCGCGACGACACCAACGCCCGCCATTTCGCCGGCCTCAACTTCGACGAGAAACAGCTCGACAAGGGTCTGCAGCTGATCCGCGAGCAGGGGCGCGAGCTCTACGTGGCGGTCAACACCTACCCGCAGCCCCAGGCCTGGAGCCGCTGGCAGCGGGCCGTGGACCGGGCCGCCGACCTCGGCGCCGATGCGCTGATCTGCGCCGACCCCGGGGTGCTGGCCTACGCCTGCCGGCGCCATCCCAACCTCAAGCTGCATCTGTCGGTGCAGGGCTCGGCCACCAATGCCGCGGCCCTGGCCTTCTACCAGGAACGCTACGGCATCCGCCGCGCGGTGCTGCCGCGGGTGTTGTCCCTCAAGCAGGTGAAGCAGGTGGCCGCCGGCAGTCCGGTGCCGATCGAGGTGTTCGCCTTCGGTAGCCTGTGCATCATGGCCGAGGGCCGCTGCCATCTGTCCTCCTATCTCACCGGCGACTCGCCGAACCTCTGCGGCGTCTGCTCGCCGGCCAAGGCGGTGCGCTGGAGCGAGGAACCCGAGGGCCTGACCTCGCGCCTGAACAACGTGCTGATCGACCGCTACGGCGCGGGCGAGTCGGCCGGCTACCCGACCCTGTGCAAGGGCCGCTTCCTGGTCAACGGCCAGCGCTTCCATGCCCTCGAGGAGCCCACCAGCCTGAACACCCTGGACCTGATCCCGGAACTGGCGGCGATCGGCGTCAGCGCCATGAAGATCGAGGGCCGCCAGCGCAGCCCGGCCTACGTCGAGCAGGTCACCCGGGTCTGGCGCGCGGCGCTGGACAGCTACCTGAAGGCACCGCAGCGCTATGCTGTGCAGCCCGGCTGGCGCGAGGTGCTGGCCGGCCTGTCGGAAGGCTCGCAGACCACCCTGGGCGCCTATCACAGGGCCTGGCAATGAACGGGGAAGCCAACATGAAACTCAGCCTCGGGCCCGTGCTGTTCTACTGGGAGCGCAAGAAGCTGCTGGATTTCTATGCCGACATGGCCCGCCAGCCGCTGGACGTGATCTACCTGGGCGAGACCGTCTGCTCCAAGCGCCGCGACATGCAGCTGGGCGACTGGCTGGAACTGGCCCGCGACCTGGCCCGCACCACCCCGGCCCAACTGGTGCTCTCCGGTCTGACCCTGGTCGAGGCCGCCTCCGAGCTGGCCGCCCTGCGGCGGCTGTGCGACAACGGCGAGCTGCTGGTGGAAGCCAACGACATGGGCGCCGTGCAGTATCTGGCCGGCAAGGGCCTGCCCTTCGTCGGCGGGCCGGCGCTGAACCTGTACAACGGCTACGCCCTGGCCGAACTGGTCAAGAGCGGCATGATCCGCTGGGTGCCGCCGGTGGAAGCCTCCGGCGCGCTGATCAGATGCGCCCGCGAGCAGCTCGTGGAATTGGGCGTGCAGCTGCCGGCCATCGAGATCTTCGCCTACGGCTATCTGCCGCTGGCCTACTCGGCGCGCTGCTTCACCGCCCGCGCCGAAAACCGGCCCAAGGACGACTGCCAGTTCTGCTGCCAGAACTATCCAGAGGGCATTCCGCTGCTCAGCCAGGAAGGCGAGCCGATCTTCACCATCAACGGCATCCAGACCCTGTCCGCGGCGGTCAGCAACCTGCTGGCCGACTACTCCGCCCTGGTCGACAGCGGTGCCGACATCCTGCGCCTGAGCCCGCGCGCGGCCGGCATGGCGGAGGTGATCGCCGCCTTCGACATCGTCCGCAACGGAGCCATGCCGCCGTTGGCCGTGGACGGCTGCAACGGCTACTGGCACGGCGAGCCGGGCATGCTGCGCGCCGAGGAGGCCGGACTGTGCTGAACCCCCGTACCCATCTGCTGAAACTGGGCGAGCGGCTGCTGCCGCTGGCCGCCCGCACCCCCTTCCTGCTGCAGCGCCTGGCGCTGGAGCGCAGCCTCAACCAAGTGCTCGCCGAGCCGCTGGGCGAGGGCGCCTTCGAGGCCCTGGAGGGCCGCTGGATGCGCCTGGAGGTCGCCGATCTGCAGCTGGCCTGGTGCCTGACCTGCACCCGCGGCCGGCTGCGCATCGCCGCGCGGGCGCCGTTCGAGGTGTGCATCCGCGGCAACTGGCGCGAGTTCCTGCTGCTAGCCAGCCGCCAGGAAGACCCGGACACCCTGTTCTTCCGTCGCCGCCTGGTCATCGAAGGGGATACCGACCTGGGCCTGGCGATCAAGAATCTGATCGACAGCCTCGATCCGGACAATCTGCCGGTCTGGCTGTGGAGGCTCATCCAGGGGGCGGGAGAGGAGGTGGCCCAGGCCGCTGGCAGCGCCGCCGCCGGACGCACCCAGCCGGCCGGCTAGTGCAGTGGGGGGGGTGGCCGCGCAGCGTCACCCACCGTCGGCAAGGTGGAAACTGCTGCGCAGTTTTCCGTGGGTGGCCCTCCATGGGGTGTCCGTCCACCTCACGAAGAGCATCCGATAGGGTGGGTGATCGTGCAGCACCACCCGCCTGGAGCCGATGCCGGACAGGCGGGGGAAGGCCTAGCCGGCCTCGCGCTGGCGGCGCTGCATGCGGTCGCTGGCGATGATGTTCTTCATCTCCTGGTACAGGGCTTCAGCCTCGGTCGGGGTGCAGTCGGTGCGGAAGCGCTTGCGCAGGCCGTAGCGGTTGAGGGTGACGTGCACGTCGGCGCTGACGCCCTGCTGCGCCAGGGAGGCTTTCACGCAATGCAGCGGGCAGCCGTCGATGGCGAGGATCGGCCGGCCGGATCTGGCGGTGCTCACCAGCGGGGCGACGCCGCCGCCGACCCCGGCGATGCAGGACATCTCCGCCAGCTCCTCGCGGTCCAGGCGCATGGCGAGGGTGTTGGCCAGCTGCGCCACGTTGGAGCAGCCCGAGCAGGAATAGACGAGGGGCAGTTGGTCTGGCTTGGACATGGGTTCTCCCGTCGTGGTCAAGAAAGGCAGCAGTATCCCCAGCAGGGCGGCGTTTTAACTTGATGACCGTCAAGAACGCCCGGGCGCTGCCGCTAGTCGCAGTAGGCCGCCAGGCTCTGCGGGTCGATGATCTCGATGCGCCGCCGCTGCACGCTGATCAGCCCGGCGTCGGTCAGCCGGTGCAGGATGCGCGAGAAGGTCTCCGGCTGGATGCCCAGCTTGGAGGCGATCAGTCGCTTGGGCACGTCCAGCATGACCTCGCCGCATTCCTGCTGCGTCTGGGACAGGAAACGCACCACGCGGCGGCTGGCGTTGCCCAGGGTCAGGGTGTCGATTTCGTTGAGCCGCTGGTGCAGGCGCATGGTGAGGATGCCGAGGATGTCCAGGCAGATGCCCGGATGCTCTTCCAGCAGGCGCCGGTAATGGGCGCCGTGCAGGCTGGCCACCAGCGTGCTCTTGAGCGCGGTGGCGCTCACCGGATAGGTCGGCGCCCCGACGAACAGCAGGGCCTCGGCGAAGGAGTCGCCGGCGCGCATCACTTCCACCAGCTTCTCCTGGCCGTCGCTGGCCACCCGGTGCAGCTTCACCTGACCGCTGAAGATGAAATAGAAACGCTCGGCCTTGTCCCCCCGATGGAACAGCGCGGCGCCGGCGTTCAGGCGCTTGGCGTAGGCCAGGGCGCACACCTCCTGCATCGCCGAATCCGGCAGGCGGCTGAACAGATGGTGGCGGCGCAGCTCCGCGATGAGGGACTTCTCGCTCAGCATGGTTCCTCCTCAGAATTCAGGTCCGAATATTGCGGGAGTGCATCCTAGGGGCTGGCCGGCGGGCCATTCCTTGACCGTGGACAATTCCGCCGGCCCGCCCCTCGCCCCGCCTGACCAGGCGCCCGGGCGAATTGACGATGGTCAATTCGAAATTCGCCGTCAGCCCCTACATTCACAGCATCTTGTGTTTGATATGCGTTCAAGGGGCAATATATGGTGATTTCCGGCATGGCGGGCGAACAGGTGCGGAGCGCTGTCCCGCTCACGCTGCGCAAGCGCGACGGCCGCCTGGTGGCGTTCGAACCGGACAAGATCGGCAGCGCCATCCGGGCGGCCGGGGAGGCGACCGGCGAGTTCGACGACCAGGCCGTCCAGGCGCTGGCCGAAGCGGTCGTGGCCCGCCTGCAGGCGCAGCCGGATCTGGACGTGGAAGCGGTGCAGGACCGCGTCGAGCGGGTGCTGATGGAGGCCGGCTACTACGCCACCGCCCGCGCCTACATCGTCTACCGCGAGCGCCACGGCCGCCTGCGCCGCGACCGCAAGTCCCTGGTCGACGTCGCCGCGTCGATGAACGAATACCTGTCCCGCGAGGACTGGCGGGTGCGCGCCAACGCCAATCAGGGCTACTCCCTGGGCGGGCTGATCCTCAACGTCTCCGGCAAGGTCACCGCCAACTACTGGCTGGACGAGGTCTACAGCCCGCAGATCGGCGCCGCCCACCGCGAGGGCGACCTGCACATCCACGACCTGGACATGCTCGCCGGCTACTGCGCCGGCTGGTCCCTGCGCACCCTGCTCAACGAGGGGTTCAACGGCATTCCCGGACGGGTCGAGGCGGGGCCGCCCAGGCACCTGTCCAGCGCCCTGGGGCAGATGGTCAACTTCCTCGGCACCCTGCAGAACGAGTGGGCCGGCGCCCAGGCCTTCAGCTCCTTCGATACCTACCTCGCGCCCTTCGTGCGCAAGGACCAGCTGGGCTACGAGGAGGTCCGCCAGGCGATCCAGGAGTTCATCTACAACCTCAACGTACCGTCGCGCTGGGGCACCCAGACGCCCTTCACCAACCTGACCTTCGACTGGGTCTGCCCGCAGGACCTGCGCGAGCAGATCCCCTACATCGGCGGCGAGGAGATGCCCTTCGCCTACGGCGACCTGCAGGCCGAGATGGGGCTGATCAACCGCGCCTACATCGAGGTCATGCAGGCCGGCGACGGCCTGGGACGGGTGTTCACCTTCCCGATCCCTACCTACAACATCACCCACGACTTCCCCTGGGACAGCGAGAACGCCGACCTGCTGTTCGACATGGCCGCGCGTTACGGTCTGCCGTACTTCCAGAACTTCCTCAACTCGGACATGCAGCCCAACCAGGTGCGCTCCATGTGCTGCCGTCTGCAGCTGGACGTGCGCGAACTGCTCAAGCGCGGCGGCGGCCTGTTCGGCTCGGCCGAGCAGACCGGCTCGCTGGGCGTGGTGACCCTCAACTGCGCGCGCCTGGGCCATCGCTTCCGCGGCAACCGGGCCGGGCTGTACCGGCGCCTGGACGAGCTGCTGGATCTGGCCCGGCAGAGCCTGGAGGTCAAGCGCAAGGTGATCCAGCACCACATGGACGCCGGCCTCTATCCCTACACCAAGCGCTACCTGGGGACCCTGCGCAACCACTTCTCCACCATCGGCGTGAACGGCCTGCACGAGATGGTGCGCAACTTCACCGACGATGCCGAGGGCATGCACACCCCGGCCGGACGGGCCATGGCTCTGGAGCTGCTCGACCACGTGCGCAGCCGCCTGGTGCTGTTCCAGGAGGAGACCGGGCACCTCTACAACCTGGAGGCGACGCCGGCCGAAGGCACCACCTACCGTTTCGCCCGGGAGGACAAGAAGCGCTTCCCCGGCATCCTCCAGGCCGGCACCCCGGAGGCGCCGTACTACACCAATTCCTCGCAGCTGCCGGTGGGCTTCACCGACGACCCCTTCGAGGCGCTGGAGCTGCAGGACGAACTGCAGTGCAAGTACACCGGCGGCACCGTGCTGCACCTGTACATGGCCGAGCGGATCTCCTCGGCCCGGGCCTGCAAGGCTCTGGTGCGCAACGCCCTCGGCCGCTTCCGCCTGCCGTACCTGACGGTGACGCCGACCTTCTCCATCTGCCCGGTGCACGGCTACCTGGCCGGCGAGCACGAGTTCTGCCCGAAATGCGACGATGCGCTGCTGCTCGAGCAGGTCGCAACCCCTTCATTCACCCAAGAGGAGCAACACCCATGAACCAAGCCAGCCAACTCCCCCAGGAACTGCGCCAGCGTTGCGAAGTCTGGACCCGCGTGATGGGCTACCACCGCCCGGTCAGCGCCTTCAACCCGGGCAAGCAGTCCGAGCACCACGAGCGTCGGCATTTCACCGAGCAGGCGGCCGGGCTTGCCGCCACGGCATGAGCCAGGCGCTGCGGGTCGGGGGGCTGGTCCCCCTGACCACCCTGGACTTCCCCGGGCATCTGGCCTGCGTGCTGTTCTGCCAGGGGTGCGGCTGGCGCTGCCGCTACTGCCACAATCCCCAGCTGATCCCGAGCCGGAGCGAGGCGGAGCATCCCTGGGCGGATGTGCTGTGCTTCCTGCGCCAACGCGTCGGCCTGTTGGAAGCCGTGGTCTTCAGCGGCGGCGAGCCGACCCTGCAGGCGGCGCTGCACTCGGCCATGGAGCAGGTCCGGGCGCTGGGCTTCAAGGTCGGCCTGCACAGCGCCGGGATCAAGCCGGCGCTGCTGAAGAAGGTGCTGCCGCTGGTGGACTGGGTCGGCTTCGACATCAAGGCGCTGCCCGAGGACAGCGCCGCGATCACCGGCGTCGAGGGCAGCGGCAGGGCCAACTGGCGCAGCCTGGAGCTGCTCGTGGACAGCGGCGTGGACTTCGAGTGCCGCACCACGGTGCACTGGCAGCTGTTCGACGCCGGACGCCTCGAGCGCCTGGCCGAACGCCTGCGCGCCGCCGGCGTGGAGCGCTACGCCGTGCAGTGCGTGCGCACCGCGCGGATGCTCGATGGCGACCTGGCGGACGCGCCGGCGCCGCACGACCAGCAGCGCCTGTGGGAACGCCTCGGCCGGCTGTTTCCCTCGTTCACCCTGCGCGGCTGAGCCGCAGCCTCGTACCCCCAACGCCCCGGGCCTATCACCTTGGAGGAATAGGCCCGGGAGGATGCGCGGGCGCAGACTGCGACGAGCGCATTGCAAGAGGATTCATCATGGCCCACCTGGCTCAGCAGGATTTCCAGTCGCTGCGTATCGCGGTCCTGACCGTCAGCGACACCCGCACCTTCGAAACCGACACCTCCGGGCAGACCCTGCAGGAACTGCTGGTGGAGACCGGGCACTGCCTGGCCGACCGCGCCCTGGTGGTGGACGACATCTACCGGATCCGCGCGCAGCTTTCCGCCTGGATCGCCTCGGCCGAGGTCCAGGTGGTGCTGATCACCGGCGGCACCGGTTTCACCGCCCGGGACAACACGCCCCAGGCCGTCGCCCCCCTGCTGGACAAGCAGGTGGACGGCTTCGGCGAGCTGTTCCGCCAGGTCTCGGTGGCCCAGATCGGCACCTCCAGCCTGCAGTCGCGGGCCCTGGCCGGCTTCGCCAACGGCACCCTGGTGTTCTGCCTGCCGGGCTCGCCGAACGCCTGCCGCACCGCCTGGACCGAGATCCTCCGCGAGCAGCTCGACAGCCGCACCCGCCCGTGCAACTTCGTGCCGCACCTCAAGAGCCTGGCCCCGGTCGAGCCCTGCGGGAGCCGGTCATGAGCGGCTGCGGCTGCGGCGGGGGCGATCTCAGGCCGGTGGACGAGGCCGTCGCCCTGCTGCTGGAGCGGGCACCGCAGGCGCCCGCCGTCGAGTGGGTGCCTCTCTCCGAGGCGCTGGGACGGGTGCTGGCCGAGGAGCAGTTCGCCGCCATCGACCTGCCGGCCTGGGACAACAGCGCCATGGACGGCTACGCCCTGCGCGCCGCCGACGTCCCGGCGCAGGGCGCGAGCCTGCCGCTGGCCGGGCGCATCGCCGCCGGCGAGGCGGGATCGACGCCCCTGCCGGCCGGCCATGCCGTGCGCATCTTCACCGGCGCGCCAATCCCGCCGGGGGCCGATACCGTGGTGCCCCAGGAACGCTGCGAGGCGATGCCCGGCGAGGTGAGGGTGCCGCCGGTGCAGCTCGGCGACCACGTGCGCCGCAGGGGCGAGGAAGTCCGCCGCGGCGAGCCCTTGGTCGAAGCCGGCAAGCGCCTGCGCCCGCAGGAGCTGGGCCTGCTGGCCAGCGTCGGCATCGCTCGGGTGCCGGTTCATCGGCGTCTGCGCGTGGGGCTGCTGAGCAGCGGCGACGAGCTGCGCGAGCCGGGCGAGCCGCTGGGCCCGGGCCAGATCTACAACGCCAACCGCTACACCCTCTGCGGCCTGCTGCGCAGCCTGGGGCTGGACGTGCAGGATTACGCCGTGCTGGTCGACGAGCTGGCCGCCAGCCGCGACGCCCTGAGCCTGGCGGTTTCCGAGTGCGACGTGCTGGTCAGCTCCGGCGGCGTCTCGGTGGGCGAGGAAGACCACCTGAAGAACGCCATCCGCGAGCTGGGCGAGCTGCACCTGTGGCGCCTGGCGATCCAGCCCGGCAAGCCGCTGGCCTACGGCGAGATCGACGGCAAGCCCTGGCTCGGCTTGCCGGGCAATCCGGCGGCGGCGCTGATCACCGCGCTGGTGGTGATGCGGCCCTTCCTGCTGCGCGCCCAGGGCGTGCGCGAGGTCCTGCCGGCGCCGCTGGCGCTGCCCGCCGGCTTCGCCTGGCCGCAGCCGCGCAGCCGGCGCCAGTACCTGCGCGCGCGTCTCGAGGCGGGCAGGGTGGTCCTGCACCCGGACCAGGGCTCGGCCATGCTCCGGGCGGCCAGCTGGGCCGACGGCCTGGCGCTGGTGGAGATCGGCCAGACCCTGGAGGAGGGACAGCCGGTGGCATTCCTGCCGTTCGCCGAACTGAGCTAGACGGAGCCGCCTGCGGGCGGCTCCCACGCAAAGCACCCTCTGCACCCGTTACCGGCGGAGACCGGCGGCCGGCGCTTTGCCGGCCACGGGAGTGCATCGTTCGATTCGTCTTGCCGTGCGACACATCCCATCCACCTTCCAGGACAGAACAAGATGCGTTCGCCCAAGCCGCTGCTGTGTCCTCTGCTGCTTCTCCTGGCCATGCCGGCCGCCGCAGCCGGGACAGAGGCTTTTTCCAACATCTTCACCCAAGGCAAGGCCTACCTCGACCTGCGCTACCGCTACGAGCACGTCGATCAGGACAACGGCCTCAAGCATGCCGACGCCAACACCCTGCGCACCCGGGTCGGCTACCAGACCGGGCGCCTGTACGGCTTCTCCGCCCTGATCGAGCTGGACAACGTCGCCCGCCTGGGCGAGGCCGACTACAACGACACCCGCAACCACAACACCCGCTACCCGGTGGTGGCCGACCCCGACGGCAGCGAGGTCAACCAGCTGCTGCTGCGCTACGACCACCAGTACGGCAGTGCGGTATACGGCCGCCAGCGCATCGAGCTGGACAACCAGCGCTTCGTCGGCGGCGTCGCCTGGCGGCAGAACGAGCAGACCTACGACGGCTTCCTCGGCCAGCTCAAGCCCCTCGACAAGCTGACCCTGACCTACGGCTACCTCGACAACATCAACACGCCCTTCGGCCCCGACGGCCAGCACGGCTACCCGACCAACCCGGCCAACATCGAGGG
>NZ_JBHRSJ010000022.1:214627-238973 GCF_042643485.1 Azotobacter bryophylli
GTCACCGCCTACCACTACCTGCTGGGCCTGGACAACCTGGCGGTGGCGGCGAATGCGGCCCTCGGCAGCCAGTCCAGCCGCACCAGCGGCGTGCGCCTGACCGGCAGCCGCGCCGGCTTCGGCTACGCCCTGGAGTACGCCCACCAGAGCGACTACGGCAACAACCCCCTGAAGCTGAGCAGCGACTACTACCTCGGCGAGCTGAGCTACCAGCGCGGCGGCTACCTGGCCAAGGCCGGCTACGAGGTGCTGGGCGGGGAGAACGGTCCGGGCAACCGCGCCTTCCAGACGCCGCTGGCGACCAAGCACATCTTCCAGGGCTGGGCCGACATGTTCCTCATCACCCCGGCAGGGGGCATCCGCGACGCCTACGTGGGCGGCAGCGTGCCGTTGTTCGGCGGCAGCCTGCAGGCCTGGTACCACGACTTCCGCGCCGACCGGGGCGGGGCGGACTACGGCCGCGAGCTGGACCTGTCGTACGCCAGGCCGGTGCCCTACGTGAAGAACCTGGTGGCGCTGGCCAAGTACGCCCGTTACGACGCCGAGGACTTCGCGGTGGATACCGACAAGTTCTGGATGCAGTTGCAGTACAAGTACTGAGGTGCCCGTCCGGGCCGGGCGGCGGGGCTCGCGGCCGCCCGGCCCGGGCGCGGATCAGCCGCGCAACCGCTCGTGCTCCAGGGCCCAGACCGCCGCCTCGACCCGCGAGCGTAGGCCGAGTTTGGCCAGCAGGTTCTTCACGTGCACCTTGACCGTGCCTTCGGTGATGCCGAGCTTGCGGCCGATCATCTTGTTGCTGTGGCCGCTGGCGATCATCTTCAGCACCTGGCGCTCGCGTTCGGTCAGCTCCACCTGGGCGACCGCCGGCTGCGGGCGCAGGGCCTGGGCCATCACCCGGGCCAGGGCCGGGCTGACCACCAGATCGCCGGCCAGCACCTCGCGCACCTGCTGGATCAGCTTCTCCGGTTCCATGTCCTTGAGCAGGTAGCCGTCGGCGCCGTACTGCAGGGCGTCGCGCACGTCCTCCTCGGCGTCGGACACGGTGAATAGCAGCACCTTGCCGGTATAGCCCTCCTGGCGCAGGCGCTTGAGGGTCTCGATGCCGTTCAGCTGCGGCATGTTGTTGTCCAGCATGATCAGCTCGGGTGCCAGCTGCGGGACTAGGGCGAGCGCGTCCTCGCCGTTGCCGGCTTCGCCGATGACCTGCAGGTCGTCCTCCAGCTCCAGCAGCTGGCGCATGCCCCGGCGCATCATGGGATGGTCGTCGACCAGCAGAATGGTATGGCGGCTTGGCTTGTTCATCCGACGGTACTCGTGGCGGACCGGGCCAGGAAGCCCGGGCGGAACAGAAGATGGACGCGGGTGCCGCCGCTCGCGCGCGGCTCGATGCCGAGCTGGCCGTGCAGGTGGCGGGCGCGTTCGCGCATGATGTTGAGGCCGTGGTGCTGGCGCTGGTCGAAATCGCCGGACAGCCCCTGGCCATCGTCCTCGACCTGCAGCTCGACATCCTCGCCCAGCTGCGCGAGCCGGACCCAGACGTGCTGCGCCCGGGCGTGCCGCGCGCAGTTGGAGAGCGCCTCGCGGCAGATCTGCAGCAGGTGGATCTGTTCGCTGGCCGACAGGGCGAAGGGCAGGGGCCGGGCATCCAGCTCCACCTGGAACTGGCCGCGCTCGGCGAATTCGCGGGCGGCGCTCTGCAGGGCCAGATCGAGCCCGCCCTCGGTGATCTGCAGGCGGAAGGTGGTGAGCAGCTCGCGCAGTTGGCGGTAGGCGTTGTTCAGGCCCTCGCGGATCTCCTCGGACACGCTCTCCAGCGTCTCGGCGGACTCGCCGCGGCGGATCAGGGTCTGCAGGCGGCTGATCTGCAGCTTCATGTAGGACAGCGCCTGGGCCAGGGAGTCGTGCAGCTCGCGGGCGATGATGGCGCGCTCCTCGAACAGCAGCAGGCGATGCTCCTGCTCGCGCTGGCGCTCCAGGGACAGGGCGGTGCCGATCAGGTTGGCCAGGGCCTGGATCAGCTCCGTCTCCCAGTCCTCGGCCGGGCGGTTGCCGGCGAAGGAGGCTCGTAGCTCGCCGAACTCGAATTCCTGATGGACCACCGGGCAGGACACCAGATGGGCGTGGCTGCGCATGTCGCAGCTGGCGCAGGCCTGTGGCGCGCAGATCTGCCGCAGCTGGCTGCCGTGCAGGGCGATCAGGTGCTCGGCCGGCTTCTGCGGGCTGCCGTGCAGGCACAGGGTCAGGTTCAGGCCCGGCAGGTGCTCCTGGAAGCTGTCGATCAGCCGGTCCAGCGACTCGGCGTCCGGCGGGCTGCTGGCGACCCGCCGGCTGCTCTGGCAGAGCAGGGCGAGCGCGGCGTTGGCCTGGGCCAGATGGGCGGTTTTCTGGGCCACCCGGCTGGCCAGGGTGCGATGGGAGTCCTCGATGACGTCGGCCATGGCGTTGAAGCTCTGGGCGACCAGGCCCAGCTCGTCCTCCGAATGGAATTTCACCCGGGCGCCGAGATCGCCGGCGCGGAAACGCTCGGTGGTGCGGACCAGCTCCTGCAGGGGGATGAGCACGCCGTTCTGCAGCTGGTAGAGGCCGACCAGCAGCACGATCACGGTGACGAACAGGGCCGTGCCCTGGAGCAGCTGCTGCCAGGTCTGCTTGCGTTCGCTCTGCTTCTGCAGCAGCAGCACGAAATCGTTGAGGCGGGCGACGAAGTCCTCGGAGCTGGCCTGGAAGCGCCCGGCGTCGCCTTCCAGCAGCGCCGGCCGCAGGGTGTTTTCCCAGCGCCCGAGCAGGTCGGCATAGGCGCGGTTCACTTCCGACTGCGGATCGCTCAGCACCTGGGTGAGAGCCTGGCTGCCCAGCCGGCGCTCCAGGTCGGCGC
The DNA here is from genome assembly GCF_042643485.1 of Azotobacter bryophylli. Classification (NCBI taxonomy): domain Bacteria; kingdom Pseudomonadati; phylum Pseudomonadota; class Gammaproteobacteria; order Pseudomonadales; family Pseudomonadaceae; genus Azotobacter; species Azotobacter bryophylli. The sequence continues at coordinate 217,503 of NZ_JBHRSJ010000022.1, forward strand.
CCTCGCTGCGCAGGACCAGTGCGTCGGCGCCGGCCTCGAGCTTCCAGTTCAGCCGGTAGGTGGTCATGCGCAGCGAGCCGGCGGTATTGATGGCCGCGGCGTCGCCTTCGCTGAAGCGGGCGATCAGCCCGGCGCTGACGGCGCTGACCAGGGCCAGGCTGGCGATCAGGGTGACCGCGATGCCGGCCCGGACCGGTAGCGAACTGCGTATCCAGTGAAACATGTCTGGCGCTACCTCCGATGGGGCGATACGGCTGCCGGCTCCGCCCGAGACCGCTGCCTGCTCTTGTGGGGGGCTGCTATTTCGGACTTTTCGCGTCGCTTTGAAACTACCTCTTTAGTGATAGTCGATTAAACAGTCGAAGCGTGCGGAAGTTGATGCCGATCAAGTTGGCCGACGTTTCGGAAGTTTCATCCGAAGTTTGCCGGCCTAATGCTACCTCCAAATAGTCGACGCCTCTTCGAGTGTCTGCCGGTCTTTTGTTATATATGAGTAACTTACTGATTTATAAGGCTTTTCCTGCTGGAAAAAGTGCTACCTCCTAAGAGGTATCAGGGGTGTTGGAGCCCTTTTCGGGCCATTGCCTGCACCCAACTTAGCCGTCATGTTTGCCCCGTGGATGGATGTATGCCGAGTAACCGGCGGAGGGGAAACATGGGTGGTTCGAAACTGCAAAGAGGCCTGGTACTGGGGATGAGCACCCTGTCCTTCACCATGTGTTTCATGGTGTGGATGATGTTTGCGGTGCTGGGAGTACCGGTCAAGGAACTGCTGCAACTCAACGAGACCCAGTTCGGCCTGCTGGCCGCCACCCCAGTGCTGACCGGCTCCCTGGTGCGCCTGCCGCTGGGGATGCTCACCGACCGCTTCGGCGGTCGCCTGGTGTTCTTCCTGCTGATGCTGGCCTGCGTGCTACCGATCTACCTGATCGCCGAGGCCACCCAGTACTGGCAGTTCCTAGTGCTCGGCCTGTTCGTCGGCCTCGCCGGCGGCTCCTTCTCGGTCGGCATCGCCTATGTCGCCAAGTGGTTCGACAAGGGCAGCCAGGGCCTGGCCATGGGCGTCTTCGGCGCCGGCAACGCCGGTTCCGCGCTGACCAAGTTCCTCGCCCCGGCGCTCATCGCCTACGGCAGCTGGCAGACGGTGCCCCGGGTCTACTCGGCGATCATGTTCGTCACCGCGCTGCTGTTCTGGTTCTTCACCAGCGAGAACAGGGCGCACCGTGCCGCCGGCTCGGTATCGCTCAGGGAGCAGCTCAAGGCCCTGAAGAACCCGGCGGTATGGCGCTACTGCCAGTACTACTCGATCGTCTTCGGCGGCTACGTGGCGCTGGCTCTGTGGATGACCAAGTACTACGTCCAGGAATACGGCTTCACCCTGCAGACCGCGGCCCTGCTGGCCGCCTGCTTCTCCCTGCCGGGCGGCGTGCTGCGCGCGGTGGGCGGCTGGATGTCGGACCGCTGGGGCGCCCAGAGCGTGACCTGGTGGGTGCTCTGGGTGAGCTGGGTGTGCCTGTTCCTGCTGTCCTACCCGCAGAGCGATTTCACCGTCCAGACCGTCAACGGCGAGAGGACCTTCCACCTTGGCCTCGGTCCCTGGGTGTTCACTCTGCTGATGTTCGTCGTCGGCATCGCCTTCGCCTTCGGCAAGGCCTCGGTCTTCAAGTACATCGCCAACGACTACCCGCAGAACATGGGCGTGGTCTCCGGCATCGTCGGCCTGGCCGGCGGCCTGGGCGGCTTCGTCCTGCCGATCCTGTTCGGCGCCCTGGTGGACCTCACCGGCGTGCGCTCCTCCTGCTTCATGCTGCTGTACGGCGTGGTCTGGGTCTCCCTGATCTGGATGTACTTCAGCGAAATCCGCCAAACCCCGCTCATGGGCAAGGTCGCCAGCGCGCGCCTCGAGGCCCAAGGAGAATGACCATGACAACCTTCGAAAGAGCCCCGGCCGGCGTAGCGGCCCCGCAAGGCTCGGTACTGCGCGACTGGCGTCCGGAAGATCCGGCCTTCTGGAGCGCCACCGGCCAGCGGATCGCCAACCGCAACCTGTGGATCTCCATCCCGGCGCTGCTGCTGGCCTTCGCCGTGTGGATGGTCTGGAGCACCGTGACCGTGCGCCTGAACAGCGTCGGCTTCAACTTCTCCACCGACCAGCTGTTCATGCTCGCCGCGCTGCCCTCGCTGTCCGGCGCCACCCTGCGGATCTTCTACAGCTTCATGGTGCCGATCTTCGGCGGCCGGCGCTGGACCGCGCTGAGCACCGCCTCGCTGCTGATTCCCTGCCTGTGGATGAGCGTCGCGGTGCAGAACCCGGAGACGCCCTACAGCGTGTTCGTGACCATCGCCCTGCTGTGCGGCTTCGGCGGCGGCAACTTCTCCTCGAGCATGTCCAACATCAGCTTCTTCTTTCCCAAGGCCAAGCAGGGCACGGCCCTCGGCCTGAACGCCGGCCTCGGCAATCTGGGCGTGTCGGTGATGCAGTTCGGCGTGCCGCTGGCGGTGGTCGGCGGCCTGTTCGGCAGCTTCGGCGGCGAACCCCAGGCGCTCGCCGACGGCAGCCGCCTGTGGCTGCAGAACGCCGGGCTGATCTGGGTTCCCTTCATCGCCGTGGTCGCCGTGCTGGCCTGGTTCGGCATGAACGACATCGCCGACGCCAAGGCTTCGGTCCGCGACCAGGCGGTGATCTTCAAGCGCCCGCACAACTGGCTGATGTGCTGGCTGTACATCGGCACCTTCGGCTCCTTCATCGGCTTCTCCGCCGGCTTCGCCATGCTCAGCAAGACCCAGTTCCCGCACATCAACCCGCTGCAGTACGCCTTCCTCGGCCCGCTGGTCGGCGCGCTGAGCCGCACCCTGGGCGGCTGGCTGGCGGACAAGTTCGGCGGCGCGCGCATCACCCTGGTGAGCTACGCCCTGATGATCGCTTTCGTCTTCGCGGTGATGGCCTTCCTGCCCGGCGCCAACGGCGGCGGCGACTTCTGGGGCTTCTTGGCTTCCTTCGTGATGCTGTTCTTCTTCGCCGGCATCGGCAACGGCTCCACCTTCTGCATGATCCCGGTGATCTTCCGCGGCCAGTGGGCCCGGCGCCTGCAGAGCCGCGCCGTCAGCGCCGAGCAGGCCGCCAAGGGTGCCAGCATCGAGTCGGCGGCGGTGATCGGCTTCAGCGCGGCGATCGGCGCCTTCGGCGGCTTCTTCATCCCCAAGGCGTTCGGCACCTCGCTGGCCATGACCGGCAGCGCCCAGGCCGCGCTCTACGGATTCGTCGGCTTCTACCTGAGCTGCATCCTCATCACCTGGTGGTGCTACGCCCGTCGCGGCGCGGCGAACCCCTGCTAGGGACAAGACCGGACCACACCTGCATTTACGAAAGAGCGTCGGCGATCAGGCGGCGCTCAGCCTGAGAGGTAAAACATGAGCCATCTACTCGACCAGCTGCGCTTCTTCACCAGGAAGCAAGGCGAATTCGCCGACGGACACGGCGAGACCCGCATCGAATCCCGCGACTGGGAGAACGTCTACCGCTCCCGCTGGCAGTACGACAAGATCGTGCGCTCGACCCACGGGGTGAACTGCACCGGCTCCTGCTCCTGGAAGATCTACGTGAAGAACGGCCTGATCACCTGGGAAACCCAGCAGACCGACTATCCGCGCACCCGCAACGACCTGCCCAACCACGAGCCGCGCGGCTGTCCGCGCGGCGCCAGCTACAGCTGGTACATCTACAGCGCCAACCGGGTGAAGTATCCGAAGGTGCGCAAGCCGCTGCTCAGACTCTGGCGCGAGGCGCGCCGCTCGCTGGCGCCGGTGGAGGCCTGGGCCAGCATCGTCGAGGACCCGGCCAGGGCCGCCGCCTACAAGAGCAAGCGCGGCATGGGCGGCTTCATCCGCTCCAGCTGGGCCGAGGTCAACGAGATCATCGCCGCGGCCAACGTCTACACCGTCAAGCAGTACGGCCCGGACCGGGTGGTCGGCTTCTCGCCGATCCCGGCCATGTCGATGGTTTCCTACGCCGCCGGCGCCCGCTACCTGTCGCTGATCGGCGGGGTCTGCCTGTCCTTCTACGACTGGTACTGCGACCTGCCGCCGGCCTCGCCGCAGGTGTGGGGCGAGCAGACCGACGTGCCGGAGTCGGCCGACTGGTACAACTCCAACTACATCATCGCCTGGGGTTCCAACGTCCCGCAGACCCGCACCCCGGACGCACACTTCTTCACCGAAGTCCGCTACAAGGGCACCAAGACCGTGGCCGTCACCCCGGACTACGCCGAGGTGGCCAAGCTCACCGACCTCTGGCTGAACCCCAAGCAGGGCACCGACGCGGCGCTGGCCCAGGCCTTCACCCACGTGATCTTCAAGGAATTCCACCTCCAGAAGCCGAGCGCCTACTTCACCGACTACGCCAAGCGCTACACCGACCTGCCGATGCTGGTGCTGCTGACCGAGAAGAACGGCGGCTATGTCGCCGACCGCTTCCTGCGCGCCTCGGATCTGGCCGGCAACCTCGGCCAGGCCAACAACCCCGAGTGGAAGACCGTCGCCGTCGACGAGCGGGGCGAGCTGGTCTCGCCGCAGGGCTCGATCGGCTACCGCTGGGGCGAGAAGGGCAAGTGGAACATCGAGGCCCGCGAGGGCGGCGAAGGCCGCGAGGTCGACCTCAAGCTCAGCCAGATCGGCGGCGAGACCGCCGAAGTGGCCTTCCCGTACTTCGGCGGCCAGACCCACGAGTACTTCACCGCCGCGGACGGCGACGAGATCCAGCTGCGCCGCGTGCCGGTGAAGAGCCTGACCCTGGCCGACGGCTCCAGCGCCCGCGTCGCCACCGTGTTCGACCTGATGGCCGGCAACCTCGGCATCGACCGCGGCCTGGGCGGCAGCAACGTCGCTTCCAGCTACGACGACGCCAGCGTGCCGGGCACCCCGGCCTGGCAGGAGAAGATCACCGGCGTTTCCCGCGAGAAGGCCATCCAGGTCGCCCGCGAGTTCGCCGACAACGCCGACCGGACCCGCGGCCGCTCCATGATCATCGTCGGCGCGGCGATGAACCACTGGTACCACATGGACATGAACTACCGCGGGCTGATCAACATGCTCATGCTCTGCGGTTGCGTCGGCCAGACCGGCGGCGGCTGGGCCCACTACGTCGGCCAGGAGAAGCTGCGCCCGCAGTGCGGCTGGCTGCCCCTGGCCTTCGGCCTGGACTGGAGCCGCCCGGCGCGGCAGATGAACGGCACCAGCTTCTTCTACAACCACAGCTCGCAGTGGCGCCACGAGAAGATGAGCATCCACGAAGTGCTCTCGCCGCTGGCCGACAAGTCGCAGTTCCCCGAGCACATGCTCGACTACAACATCCGCGCCGAGCGCGCCGGCTGGCTGCCCAGCGCCCCGCAGCTGAACCGCAACCCGCTGGACATCTGCCGCGACGCCGAGGCCGCCGGCCTGTCGCCGGTGGACTACGTGATCCGTTCGCTGAAGGACGGCAGCCTGCGCTTCGCCTGCGAGCAGCCGGACAACCCGGTCAACTTCCCGCGCAACATGTTCGTCTGGCGCTCCAATCTGCTCGGCTCCTCGGGCAAGGGCCACGAGTACATGCTCAAGTACCTCTTGGGCACCAAGAACGGCGTGATGAACGAGGACCTCGGCAAGCGCGCCGACGGCTTCAAGCCGACTGAAGCCGAGTGGGTGGACGATGGCGCCATCGGCAAGCTGGATCTGGTCACCACCCTCGACTTCCGCATGTCCTCGACCTGCGTGTACTCCGACATCGTCCTGCCGACCGCCACCTGGTACGAGAAGGACGACATGAACACCTCGGACATGCACCCCTTCATCCACCCGCTGTCGCAGGCCATCGACCCGGCCTGGGAGGCGAAGTCCGACTGGGAGATCTACAAGGGCATCGCCAAGGCCTTCTCGGAAATGGCCGAAGGCTATCTGGGCGTGGAGAAGGACCTGGTCACCGTGCCGCTCCTGCACGACACCCCCGGGGAACTGGCGCAGCCGTTCGGCGGCAGCGACTGGAAGACCGAGGGCAAGGACCCGCAGCCGGGCAAGAACTGCCCGAACATGCTGGTGATCGAGCGCGACTATCCCAGCACCTACAAGAAGTTCACCTCCCTCGGCCCGCTGCTGGACAAGCTGGGCAACGGCGGCAAGGGCATCAACTGGAACACCGAGCACGAGGTCGAGTTCCTCGGCGAGCTGAACTACAAGGTGCGCGAGGAGGGCGTAAGCCAGGGCCGGCCGAAGATCGAGACCGCCATCGACGCCGCCGAGGTGATCCTCTCGCTGGCGCCGGAAACCAACGGCCACGTCGCGGTGAAGGCCTGGGCGGCGCTCTCGGAGTTCACCGGCCGCGACCACAGCCACCTGGCCCTGCCCAAGGAGCACGAGGCGATCCGCTTCCGTGACATCCAGGCGCAGCCGCGCAAGATCATCTCCAGCCCGACCTGGTCCGGCCTGGAAGACGAGCACGTCAGCTACAACGCCGGCTACACCAACGTCCACGAGCTGATCCCGTGGCGCACCATCACCGGCCGTCAGCAGTTCTACCAGGATCACCCCTGGATGCTGGCCTTCGGCGAGGGCATGCAGAGCTACCGGCCGCCGATCAACACCCGCTCCACCGGCTACGTGGCGGGCAAGAAGAGCAACGGCAATCCGGAGATCTGCCTGAACTGGATCACCCCGCACCAGAAGTGGGGCATCCACTCCACCTACACCGACAACCTGATCATGCTGACCCTGAGCCGCGGCGGCCCGATCGTCTGGATGTCCGAGATCGACGCGAAGAAGGTCGGCATCGAGGACAACGACTGGATCGAGTGCTTCAACGCCAACGGCGCGCTCACCGCCCGCGCGGTGGTCAGCCAGCGGGTCAAGGAAGGCATGGTGATGATGTACCACGCCCAGGAGCGCATCGTGAACGTGCCCGGCGCCGAGAGCACCAAGACCCGCGGCGGCCACCACAACTCGGTGACCCGCGTGGTGCTCAAGCCCACCCACATGATCGGCGGCTACGCCCAGCTGGCGTACGGCTTCAACTACTACGGCACGGTGGGGTGCAACCGCGACGAGTTCGTCGTGGTGCGCAAGATGGCCAAGGTCGACTGGCTCGACGGCCCCAACGGCAACGACCTGCCGCAACCCCTGCCGCAAGATCTCTGAGGATTGATGCCATGAAAATTCGCTCACAAGTGGGCATGGTCCTGAACCTGGACAAGTGCATCGGCTGCCACACCTGCTCGATCACCTGCAAGAACGTCTGGACCAGTCGCGAGGGCATGGAGTACGCCTGGTTCAACAACGTCGAGACCAAGCCCGGTATCGGCTACCCGAAGGAATGGGAGAACCAGGACAAGTGGAAGGGCGGCTGGAAGCGCAATTCCGACGGTTCCATCAACCCGCGCATCGGCGGCAAGTTCCGGGTGCTGGCGAACATCTTCGCCAACCCCGACCTGCCGAGCATCGACGACTACTACGAGCCGTTCGACTTCGACTACCAGCACCTGCACACCGCGCCGCTCTCCGAGCACCAACCGGTGGCCCGGCCGCGCTCGCTGATCTCCGGCCAGCGCATGGAGAAGATCGAGTGGGGGCCGAACTGGGAGGAGATCCTCGGCACCGAATTCGCCAAGCGGCGCAAGGACAAGAACTTCGACAAGGTCCAGGCGGACATCTACGGCGAGTACGAAAACACCTTCATGATGTACCTGCCGCGCCTGTGCGAGCACTGCCTGAACCCGGCGTGCGCCGCCTCCTGCCCGAGCGGGGCCATCTACAAGCGCGAGGAGGACGGCATCGTCCTGATCGACCAGGAGAAGTGCCGCGGCTGGCGGATGTGCATCTCCGGCTGCCCGTACAAGAAGATCTACTACAACTGGAAGAGCGGTAAATCCGAGAAGTGCATCTTCTGCTTCCCGCGCATCGAGGCCGGCATGCCCACGGTCTGCTCGGAGACCTGCGTCGGGCGCATCCGCTACCTGGGCGTGCTGCTCTACGACGCCGACCGCATCCACGAGGTGGCCAGCACGGCGAGCGAGCAGGATCTCTACAAGAAGCAGCTGGAGATCTTCCTCGACCCGCATGATCCCAAGGTCATCGCCCAGGCCCTGGCCGACGGCGTGCCGCAGTCGGTGATCGACGCCGCGCAGAAGTCGCCGGTGTACAAGCTGGCGGTGGACTGGCAGCTGGCCCTGCCGCTGCACCCGGAATACCGCACCCTGCCGATGGTCTGGTACGTGCCGCCGCTGTCGCCGATCCAGAACGCCGCCCAGGCCGGACAGATCGGCATGAACGGCGTGCTGCCGGACGTCGACAGCCTGCGTATCCCGCTGCGCTATCTGGCCAACCTGCTCACCGCCGGCGACGAGCAGCCGGTCAAGCTGGCCCTCAAGCGCCTGCTGGCGATGCGCGCCTACAAGCGCGCCGAGCAGGTCGAGGGCCGTCAGGATCTCAGGGTGCTGAAGGACGTCGGCCTCTCGGTCGCCGAGGTCGAGGACATGTACCGCTACCTGGCCATCGCCAACTACGAGGACCGCTTCGTGATCCCTTCCGCGCACCGCGAGGAAGCCATGAGCGACGCCTTCGCCGAGCGCTCCGGCTGCGGTTTCAGCTTCGGCAGCGGCTGCGGCGGAACGTCGGACACCAACATGTTCGGCGCGAAGAAGGCCAACCGCCGCGACATCATCCAGACCGTTCAGCTGTGGGAGGACTGAGCATGCAGATTCTCAAGGTCATTTCCCTGTTGCTCGACTACCCCACGCAGGCGCTGCAGGAGGCCCGCCACGAACTGGACGAGGCCATCGGCCGCGCCCGCGAGATCAGCCCCGAGCAGCGCACGGCGCTGATCGGCCTGCTCGACGAGCTGGCCGACGGCGAGCTGATGGACGTGCAGGAGACCTACTGCGAGCTGTTCGACCGCGGCCGCTCGCTGTCCCTGCTGCTGTTCGAGCACGTCCACGGCGAGTCCCGCGACCGCGGCCAGGCGATGGTCGACCTGATGGCCCAGTACCAGACCGCCGGTTTCGCCATCGACGTGAAGGAGCTGCCGGACTACATCCCGCTGTACCTGGAATACCTCGCCACCCGCGAGGATCTCGAGGCGCGCGAGGGCCTGGCCGACGTGGCGCACCTGCTGGCCCTGTTGGCGGCGCGTCTGGAAGAGCGCGACAGCCCCTACGCCGCCTGCTTCCGCGCCCTGCTGCAGATCGCCGGGCAGGCGGTGCAGGAGAGCCTGGCCGGGCTGCGCGAGCAGGTGGCCGGGGAGGAGCGCGACGACTCCCTGGAAGCCCTCGACAAGGTCTGGGAGGAGGAGCAGGTCAACTTCCTCCAGGCCGAGCAGCAGGAGCGTTGCAGTTCGATGCCCGGTGGTCCCGGCAAGGCCCGCGCGGAAAGCGCCGTGCCGCTGCACTGGGTGGATTTCAAGCATGACGGGCAAGCCGAGCTGGCCCAGGAGGTGCGTTAATGTCTGGCGTCAACACTCTGCTGTTCGGGGTCTATCCCTACATCGCCCTGGCGGTCTGCCTGATCGGCAGCTGGGCGCGTTTCGACCTGTCCCAGTACACCTGGAAGACCGGCTCGAGCCAGATGCTCAGGCCGCAGGGCATGCGCGTGGCCAGCAACCTGTTCCACATCGGCGTGCTGTTCATCCTCGGCGGCCACTTCGTCGGCCTGCTGACGCCGTCGGCGGTCTACCACTCGTTCATCAGCACCGAGCAGAAGCAGCTCCTGGCCATGGTCTCCGGCGGCTTCTTCGGCGTTGTCGGCCTGATCGGGCTGATCATGCTGATCCAGCGTCGCCTGAACGACCCGCGCATCCGCGCCACTTCCAGCCGCTCGGACATCATGATCCTGTTCGTGCTGCTGGCGCAGCTGCTGCTCGGCCTGGGCACCGTCGTCGCCTCCACCCAGCACCTGGACGGTTCGGTGATGGTGATGCTGGCCGACTGGGCGCAGAGCGTCGTCACCCTGCAGCCGCTCCAGGCCGCCGCCGCCATCGCGCCGGTCGGGCTGGTCTACAAGCTGCACGTGTTCCTCGGCCTGACCCTGTTCGTGCTGTTCCCCTTCACCCGTCTGGTGCACATCGTCAGCGCCCCGGTGTGGTACCTGGGCCGGCGCTACCAGATCGTCCGCCTGAAGGGCAGCCAGCCGCGCCCGGCCCAGCCGATGGCGCTGCGCGGCGTCGCCGCCCGCCAGCCGGCGTCCGCCGCCAAGCCCGACTACGCGCCGCGCCGCGCACCGATCAAAGAAGCCAGCAAGGTCTGAGGAGGTCGTCATGAGTTGTTGCGGAGTGTGCGGCGGGCAGAAACCCGCAGCCGACGTGAAGGAGGCGCCGGAGGCGCCCCTGTTCGAGGAACTGCCGAAGGAGGGCGAGTACCAGCCGCCGGTCGACGGCGGCGATGCGCAAACCGCCGGTGACACGGCATCGGACGAAGCCTGAGGAGGTCGTCATGGCTTGTGGATGTGGAGGCAATGGCGCCGGCGGCGGCTGTGCGGGAGAGCAGCCGCTGGTGCAGGAACTGCCGGAGGCGCCGCTGTTCGAGGAGCTGCCGAAGGAAGACGAGGGCGCGCCAGAGGCGCCCGAAGCGGCGGCGCAGCTGATCGCCAGCAGCGAGCAGGAATGGCCGCGGGTGCGGGTCAACGGCGTGGACATCGCGCCCGAGGCGATCGCCTTGGAGCTGCAGTACCACCCGGCCGGTAGCCGCGACGAGGCGGTCTACCTGGCCACCCGGGCGCTGGTGCTGCGCGAGCTGCTGCAGCAGCGCATCGCCGCCCTCGACCTGCGGGTGCGCCCGCAGGCCGGGGAGAGCGAGGAGGAAGCGGCGACCCGCGCGCTGATCGAGCGGGAAGTGTGCCTGCCGGAAACCTCCGAGGCGGCCTGCCGGCAGTATTACGAAAGCAACCGGGCGCATTTTTGCAGCGCGCCGCTGCTGGGCGTGCGGCACATCCTGCTGGGCTGCCCGGCGGACGACGCCGAGGCCCGCAGCCTGGCCCGGGAGCAGGCGCTAGCGCTGATCGCCGAGCTGGCCGGCGACGGCGGGCGTTTCGCCGAGCTGGCGCTGGCCCGCTCGGACTGCCCGTCGAAGGAGCAGGGCGGCGCGCTCGGGCAGATCAGCAAGGGCCAGACGGTGCCGGAGTTCGAGCGGCAGCTGTTCCGCCTGCCGCCGGGCCTGGCCGGCCAGCCGCTGGAAAGCCGCTACGGCTTCCACGTGGTGCAGGTCGACCAGCGCATCGACGGTCGCGAGCTGCCCTACGAGGCGGTGGCCGCCTCGATCCGCGCCGAGCTCGAGCAGCGGGTCTGGCAGCGCGGGGTGGCGCAGTACCTGCGCACCCTGGTCGGCGACGCGCGCATCGAGGGCATCCGCCTGGAGGGCGCGGACTCGCCGCTGCTGCAGTAGGGAAGTTCCGCCGGGCGGTGCGCCCGGCGATCACTCATCGAGACGTTCGTTGACGGGAACCATCATGGCCAGTGCATTGCAAGACGGCTTCGGCCGCACCATCGATTACCTGCGGATGTCGGTGACCGACCGCTGCGACTTCCGCTGCGTCTACTGCATGGCCGAGCAGATGACCTTCCTGCCGCGCCAGCAGGTGCTGACCCTGGAGGAGCTCTACCGCCTGGCCGCGCTGTTCGTCGGCCAGGGCGTGAGGAAGATCCGCCTGACCGGCGGCGAGCCGCTGGTGCGCCAGGGCATCGTCGGCCTGTGCCGGCGCATCGCCGCGCTGCCCGGCCTGCGCGAGCTGGTGCTGACCAGCAACGGCTCGCAGCTGGAGCGGCTGGCACGGCCGCTGGCCGAGGCCGGGGTGAAGCGGCTGAACGTCAGCCTGGACAGCCTGGACCCGGCGCGTTTCCGCGCCATCACCCGCACCGGGGAACTCGCCCAGGTGCTGGCCGGCATCGAGGCGGCGCAGCAGGCGGGCTTCGAGCGGATCAAGCTCAATACCGTGGTGATGAAGGGCCGCAACGCCGACGAGGTGCTCGATCTGGTCGGTTTCGCCGTCGAGCGAGGGCTGGACATCAGCTTCATCGAAGAGATGCCGCTGGGCGAGGTCGGCCGCTCCCGCGACGAGGCCTTCTGCTCCAGCGACGAAGTGCGGGCGCTGATCGAGCGCGGCTACGCCCTGCTCGACTCGGCCGAGCAGAGCGGCGGTCCGGCCCGTTACGTGCGCCTGCGCGACCACGGGCAGACCCGCATCGGCTTCATCTCGCCGCACAGCCACAATTTCTGCGCCACCTGCAACCGGGTGCGCCTGACCGCCGAAGGGCGCCTACTGCTGTGCCTGGGCCATGAGCACTCGTTGGATCTGCGCGGCCTGCTGCGCCGCCATCCGACCGAGGACGGGCCGGTGCTGGAGGCGATCGGCAAGGCCCTGCTGCGCAAGCCGCAGCGTCACGAGTTCGCCCTGCACGGCGAGGTGCAGGTGCTGCGCTTCATGAACGCCAGCGGCGGCTAGGCACAGCTGTAGGAGCGAATTCGTTCGCGATGCTTAGCGCCGATGAATCCGTTCCTGCGTGCCAGGGGCCCGGCTCCGTCGCGGCCGACGCCAGAACGCCGACAGCGCCCGCTGCTCACTTGCCCTGGGCCAGGAAGTTCACCGCCATGGAGGCCATGGCGCGGCTGCCGACCACCAGTGCCCGCTCGTCGACGAAGAAGCGCGGGTTGTGGTTGGGCGCGGCCTTCTCCGGGTCCTGTCCTTCGGGGGTGATGCCCAGGAACACGAACAGCGCCGGCACCTGCTTAGCGTAGAAGGAGAAATCCTCCGCGGCCCCCGGCAGGGCGGCCTTGCTGACCTTGCCGTCGGCGGCGCGCTCGAGCACCGGCGCCATGCGCTGGGCCAGTCCCGCATCGTTCACCGTTTCGTCGTACATGGGCACGATGCTCACGTCGGCGTGGGCGCCGCTGCTCTCGGCGATCTTCTCGGCGCTCGTCTTGATGTCATCGCGCGCCTGCTGCCGCACCTTCTCGTCGTAGGTGCGTATCGTGCCGCTCATCTCCACGTTTTCCGGCACGATGTTCGGGCCGGTCCCGCCATGAATGGAACCGATGGTCACCACCACCGGCGAGACGGTCAGGTTGGCCTTGCGGCTGACGACCGTCTGCAGGCCGTCGATCATCAGCGCGGAGGTGGTCACCGGGTCTACCGTGAACCACGGCATGCCCCCATGGCCCTGCTTGCCGGTGACGGTGATGTAGAGCGTATCGCTGCTGGCGGTGGTGGCCCCGGTCCGCCAGCTGATTTCCCCGGAGCGGCCGGGCATCACGTGCAGGCCGAGCACCGCGTCGGGCCTGACCTGCTTGAACAGCCCCTCTTCGAGCATCATCCGCGCGCCCCAGGTCTTGTCCGGGCCCGGCGTGAACAGGCTCGGCCCTTCCTCCGCCGGCTGGAAGATGAACATCACCGTGCCCGGCAGACGCTCCCTCATGCCGGCCAGCACCGAGGCGGTGGCCATCAGCATCGCGGTATGGGCATCGTGGCCGCAGGCGTGCATGACGTCGACCTCCTTGCCCTGATAGTTGCCCTTGGCCGTCGAGGCGAAGGGCAGGCCCGTCGGTTCCTTGATCGGCAGGGCGTCCATGTCGGCCCGCAGCGCGACCACGGGCCCCGGCAGCGCCCCCCGGAGAATCCCGACCACGCCATGGCGGGCCACGCCGGTCTGTACGTCGATGTTCAGGCTGCGCAGGTGGTCGGCTACCAGATTCGCGGTGCGGACTTCCTGATCGCCGAGTTCCGGATGCTGATGGATGTCGCGGCGCCAGGCAATGAGCTGCGACTCGACGGCCGCGGAACGGCTGCGCACTTCGGCCTCGAGAGCCGAGCCGTCCGCTGCGCGGGCCGGGGCGCCAGCCCCCAGCCCCAGCAGCAGGGCCAGGCTGAGGGAGAGGATACTTCTCTGATTCATGGTCGATTCTCTGTCGGATCTGCGCTTCGGCGCCTGGGCATATGTCGCAAGCGCCCGTCCGATCCGGGGGCGATAGCCTCGCTCTCGGGGCGGAGTCGGCGTGCGGCCCGGTTCCCGTTGGACCGGCAGGACCGCGGAGACGTTTCCCGGGGACCGACGCCCTGGCGCCATCCGGCAGTCATCGGGCGCCTTCTGCCCCCGGCCTTCGATCTAAACTACCCGGGGCGTCCGCACGCTGGCATCTGCCGTCATCCTCGGAAAACCGGGCGTCTTCGGCGCACTGTCGGAGCGACAGGAAGGAAACCGTTTGACCAGTCCGCCCATTCGCTGTCGCCTCCTTCTCGGCCTGATCTGCGGCCTGCTGCTCGCGCCGCTCGCTGGTGCCGAGTCCCTGCGCTTCGCCCTGGTCGCCAAGACCGTCGACCCCATCCCCTTCGTCCAGGCCGGCCTGGGCTGCGCCGAGGCCGCCCGCGCCGAAGGCGACAGCTGCATCCTGCTCGGGCCTGCCGGTCCCCCAAATTTCCGCCAGCAGGACCACATCCTGGGCGAGGCGCTGGAGATGGGGCTGGACGGCATCGCCGTCTCGGTGAGCAATTCCCGCTGGCTGGCGGAGCACTCCCTGCAGCGGGTCGGCCGGACGCCGCTGATCACCTTCGATGCGGATCTCGAGCCGGCCGACCGACACCTGCGGCGGGCCTACGTCGGCTTCGACGACCGCAAGTTCGGTCGCCGGCTGGGGGAACTGGCCCAGCGCCTGCGGCCCCAGGGCGGGCTGCTCTGCCTGCTGGCCGGCAACCTCTACGATCCCAATGTCGATATCCGCCTCCGGGGCCTGCGCGAGTACCTGAGCGGCGGGCGGGGCTCCGAGCGGCTGAGCGGGGAGGTCGGCTGGCGCGAGCACGAGCGCTGCCCGTTGTACACCGCCGGCGATCAGAGCGTGGCGCTGCGCCAGATGGCGACCATGCTGAATTCTCCCGGAGTCGACCTGATCGTTTCCCTGGGCTCCTGGCCGATCCAGGACCCGGAGAGGTTCCGCAGGAGCATCGGCCCCCTGCTGGCCGAACTCCAGGCCCGGGGCACGCGCCCGCCCATCGTCATCGGCGTCGGCGAGCCCAACGCACAGCAGCTCGCCCTGCTCGACGACGGGCTGGTGCAGGCCTATCTGGCCGTGGGTTTCAGGGAACTGGGGCGCCTGAGCTACCGGGTGCTGAAGCGTCTGGCCCAGGGCGAGCCCGTGCCCGAATCCACCCTGATCGAAAGCAGGATCTACCTGCCGAAGTAGCTGTCGTGGCCGCTCAACCGGCCGCCGCCAGTCCCTGCTCCAGTCGCTCGACCACGCGCCTCATTCCCGGCAGGTAACGGCTGGCCGCCGCCTCGATGCTCATGGCCCGGGCGACGTAGATCAGGTTCAGGCAGCCCATCACCCGCGCCCCGTGGAAGATGGGCAGGGCGATGGAGGCGATCTTGCGTTCCTCGCTCCAGTGGCCGTGATTTTCCCCGTAGCTGCGCTCCCGGGTATGCCGGACCAGACGTTCGAGGAAGCCGCGGTTGCGCGCCAGTTCGGCCTGGTCGTCGTTCTTCGAGGCCAGGATCTCGATCAGCCTTTCCCGTTCCTCGTCCGGGCAGAACGAGAAATAGGCGCGCCCGGTCGCCGTCACCAGCAGGGGCAGGCGCCGGCCGACGATGGAGCGGTGGAAGGACAGGCGGCTGAAGCGGTGGGTCGTTTCCCGCACCACCATGGCGTCCACGTCCAGGGTGCAGAGATCGGTGGGCCAGATCACCTCCTGCAGCAGCTCGGCCAGCAGCGGCGCGGCGAGGGCGGCGACCCACTGTTCGTCGCGGAAGCCTTCGCTCAGCTCGCGCACCTTGAGGCTCAGGCGGAAGCTGTCGTCCGAGCCGCTGCGCAGCACGTAGCCCTCTCCTTGCAGGGTTTCCAGCAGGCGACGCACGGTGGTGCGGTGCAGGCCGGTGAGTTCGGCGAGCTGCGCCACGCTGGCGCCGCCGTCCACGCGGTTGAGGGTGTTGAGCAGGTGCAGGCCGCGGATCAGGCCGCGCACGGTCTTGTATTCGGTGTCGCGCTCGATCGTCATCTTCTTGGGAAATTCCTTTTTAAATCAATGATGTGCATCCAGTGCACAGCGAAGCGGTTTTCCGTTGTCGGGGTTTCCGGGCGCTCCCATACTCGCTCCGACAACGACAAGAACCCCCGAGGGATACAAGAATGAGCCAAGCGTATACCCCTGCCGGCTTCAAAAGCATCTGGGCCGAGCTGCGCGGCACCGCTTTCAGCCAGGGCTGGCTGGACTGCGGCGGTCTGGAGACCCGCTACCTGGCGGCCGGCGACGAGGGCCTGCCGCCGCTCCTGCTGCTGCACGGCGTCGGCGGCCATGCCGAGGCCTACGTGCGCAATCTCAAGGCCCACGGCGAGCACTTCCGCACCTGGGCCATCGACATGATCGGCCACGGCTGGAGCGCCAAGCCGGACAGCCCGCGCGAGGTGCGGCAGTACGTCGAGCACGTGCTGCGCTTCCTCGACACCCTGGGAATCGAGCGGGTCAATGTCAGCGGCGAGTCCCTCGGCGGTTGGGTCGCCAGCCGCCTGGCCATCGACCATCCGGACCGCGTCGAGCGCCTGGTGCTGAACACCGCCGGCGGCTCGCAGGCCGACCCGGTGGTGATGGAGCGCCTGAAGAGCCTGTCGATCCGCGCCGCCGAGGACCCCAGCTGGGACTTTATCAAGGCCCGCGTGGAGTGGCTGATGGCCGACAAGGCCAAGGTCTACGACGACCTGGTCGCCACCCGCCAGGCGATCTACGCCCAGCCGGGCATGGCCCGGGCCATGCAGCACAACATGGTGCTGCAGGACATGGAAACCCGCCTGCGCAACCTCATCCAGCCGGAGGACTACGCCCGCATCCAGGCGCCGACCTTCGTCATCTGGACCTCCGACGACCCCACCGCGGACGTCTCCGAGGGCCGCCGCATCGCCTCGATGATCCCCGGTGCGTTGTTCACCGTGATCGACGGCTGCGGCCACTGGCCGCAATTCGAGGAGCCGGAGCTGTTCAATCGCATGCACCTCGACTTCCTGCGCGGCCTGCCCGTGCCCGAGGCCGGCCCGGTCGGCTGATTCCCCGCGCTTTTCCGCAACTTCCCCGACGGACCCGTGCGCGGGTCCGAGCGGGCGCGGCTTGCCCGCGCTCGGGGGCGAACCCGCACAACCGCTCCAGACGCCGGAACGACGACAATGAGAACAACGACTTCCGAACGCATCGAACACGGCCGCACGCCCGACTACACCGCCGAGGTGGTGATCGTCGGCGCCGGCCCGGTGGGCCTGACGCTCGCCAACTACCTGGGCCAGGCCGGCATCGAGGTGCTGGTGATCGAAAAGCTCGACAGGCTGATCGACTACCCGCGCGCCATCGGCATCGACGACGAGGCGCTGCGCACCCTCCAGGCCGTCGGCCTGATCGACCGGGTGCTGCCGCACACCACGCCCTGGCACGCCATGCGCTTTCTCACGCCGCGCGGGCGCTGCTTCGCCGACATCCAGCCGATGACCGACGAGTTCGGCTGGTCGCGGCGCAACGCTTTCATCCAGCCGCAGGTGGACCGGGTGCTGTTCGAGGGGCTCGGGCGCTTCGCCAACGTCAGGGTCCTGTTCTCCCGCGACATGCAGGACTTCACCCAGAGCGAGACCGGCGTCAGCCTGCGCATGAAAACGCCGGAAGGCCGCGAGGAGAGCGTCGCCGCCCGCTACCTGGTGGCCTGCGACGGCGGCAACAGCCAGGTGCGGCGCAACCTCGGGGTGTCCTTCGACGGCAAGACCGCGCCGAACCAGTGGATCGTGGTGGACATCGCCAAAGACCCGCTGGGCACGCCGAACATCTATCTCTGCGCCGACCCGGTACGCCCCTACGTCTCCGCCGCGCTGCCGCACGGCATCCGTCGCTTCGAGTTCATGGTGATGCCCGGGGAGACCGAGGAGGAACTGGGCCGGCCGGAGAACATGCGCCGCCTGCTGGCCAAGGTGCTGCCCGATCCGGACCGGGTCGAGCTGATCCGCCAGCGGGTCTACAACCACAACGCACGCCTGGCCGGGCGCTTTCGCATCAACCGCGTGCTGCTGGCCGGCGACGCCGCGCACATCATGCCGGTGTGGCAGGGGCAGGGCTACAACAGCGGCATGCGCGACGCCAGCAACCTGGGCTGGAAGCTGGCGCTGGTGGTCAAGGGGCTGGCCGACGAGTCCTTGCTGGACAGCTACGAGGTGGAGCGGCGCGACCACGCCAAGGCGATGATCGACCTCTCGGTGCTGGCCGGCCAGGTGCTGGCGCCGCCGAAGCGCTGGCAGGGCCTGCTGCGCGACGGCGTTTCCTGGCTGCTCAACTACCTGCCGCCGGCCAAGCGTTACTTCCTGGAGATGCGCTTCAAGCCGATGCCGCAGTACCGCAAGGGCGTGCTGGTGCAGCCGGAGACGGCGCTGAAGCGGCTGCCGGTCGGCCGCCTGTTCATCCAGCCGAAGGTGCTTACCGAAGACGGCCGCGAAGTGCTGCTGGACGAGGTGATCGGCGCCAACTTCGCCATCATCGCCTGGGGCACCGACCCGACCTGGGGCCTGAGTGCCGAGCAGGTGGCCTTCTGGCGCAACCTCGGCACCCGCTTCATCCAGGTGCTGCCCGCCGTGCAGATGAAAGGCGAGCGCGAGGTGGACGAGGCGGTGATCCGGATCGGCGACTGCAGCAACCGCCTCAAGACCTGGTTCGGCAACTATCCGGCCTCCGTCGTCATCCTGCGCCCGGACCGCTTCGTCGCCGCCTTGGCCGTCCCGCAGACCCTCGGCAAGGTCTGCTCGGCCCTGCGCCAGGCGCTCTCGGCCCTGGTCCCGGGCCAGCCGGTCGACCGCGCCGGCGCCCTGCGCAAGGTGGCCTGAGATGAGCGCCTATCTGCACTGTCTTTCGCACACCCCGCTGATCGGCCACGTCGACCCCAACGCCGCGGTGCTGGCCGAGGTGGAGGCCCGCGTCGCCGCGGCGCGCGAGCGCATCGCCCGGTTCGAGCCGGAGCTGGCGATCCTGTTCGCTCCGGATCACTACAACGGCTTCTTCTACGACCTGATGCCGCCGTTCTGCATCGGCGCCCAGGCCCATGCCATCGGCGACTTCGGCAGCGCGGCCGGGCCGCTGGAGGTGCCCCGGTCGCTGGCCGAGGACTGCGCGGCGGCGGTCCTCGCCGCCGGGGTGGACGTGGCGCTGTCCTACCGCATGCAGGTCGACCACGGCTTCGCCCAGCCCCTCGAACAGCTGCTCGGCGGCCTCGACCGCTGCCCGGTGATCCCGGTGTTCGTCAACGCCGTGGCGGCGCCGCTGCCGAGCTTCCAGCGCGCCCGCCGGCTCGGCGAGGCGATCGGCGCCTACGCCCGCGGTCTCGACCGGCGCGTGCTGCTGCTCGGCTCCGGCGGCCTGTCCCACCAGCCGCCGGTACCCGATCTGGCCAGCGCCGACCCGCAGCTGGCCGACCGTCTGCTGGGCAGCGGCCGCCAGCTGCCGGCGGACGAGCGCCAGGCCCGGCAGCGGCGGGTGATCGACGCGGCGCGGCGCTTCGTCGAGGACCCGCGCTCGCTGCACCCGCTCAATCCCGACTGGGACCTGCATTTCATGGAGACTCTGGCCGCGGGCCGCATCGCCGAGCTGGACGCGCTGGGCAACGCCGAGCTGTCCGCCCTGGCCGGCCGGTCCAGCCACGAGGTGAAGACCTGGGTCGCGGCCTTCGCCGCGCTCTCGGCCTTCGGCCCGTACCGGGCCCACGACCGCTACTACCGGGCGATCCCCGAATGGATCGCCGGCTTCGGCGCCATCGACGCGCAGCCGCTGCAGCGAGGTGAAGCATGACGACGACGCAGACTTTCGAACGACTGGCCGCCGCCCTGCGCGAGGCCGAGGCGAGCGGGGCGGCCATCGAGCCGCTGCGCGGGTTGATCGGCGAGGACGACGGCGAGGCGGCCTACGCCATCCAGCGCCTCAACGTCGCCCATGCCGTCGCCGGCGGCCGCCGCGTGGTCGGCCGCAAGATCGGCCTGACCAACCCCAAGGTGCAGGCGCAGCTGGGCGTCGACCGGCCGGACTTCGGCACCCTGTTCGCCGACATGGGCTACGGCGACAACGAGCTGGTGCCCTTCGGCCGCGTGCTGCAGCCGAAGATCGAGGCGGAGATCGCCCTGATCCTGGAGAAGGACCTGCCGCGCGCCGACACCGGCTTCGCCGAGCTGCTCGCGGCCACCGGCTGGGCGCTGCCGGCGCTGGAGATCGTCGGCAGCCGCATCCAAGGCTGGAACATCCGCTTCGTCGACACCGTGGCCGACAACGCCTCCAGCGGCTGCTACGTGCTCGGCGGACCGGCGCGCCGCCTGGACGGACTCGACCTGCGCCAGGTGGCCATGCGCCTGACCCGCAACGGCGAGGAAGTCTCCCGCGGCAACGGCGCCGAATGCCTGGGCCATCCGCTCAACGCCGCGGTTTGGCTGGCGCGCACCATGGCCCGCCTGGGCGAGCCGCTCAGGGCCGGCGACCTGATCCTCACCGGGGCGCTCGGGCCGATGGTGGCGGTCGCGCCCGGCGACCGTTTCGAGGCGGTGATCGACGGCCTCGGCCGGGTCGCCGTCAATTTCTCGGCCGAGTGATCGGCGAGCTGCGTGCACAAGAGAACGACACCATGAAAAAACTGAAAGTCGCCATCGTCGGCTCCGGCAATATCGGCACCGACCTGATGATCAAGATCCTGCGTCACGGTCGGCACCTGGAGATGGGGGCGATGGTCGGCATCGACCCGGCCTCCGACGGCCTGGCCCGCGCCGCCCGCCTGGGGGTGGCCACCACCGCCGAGGGGGTGGCGGGCCTGAGCCGCCTGCCGGTGTTCGCCGACATCGACTTCGTCTTCGACGCCACCAGCGCGGGCGCCCACGTGCAGAACGACGCGTTCCTGCGCGGCCTCAAGCCCGGCCTGCGGCTGATCGACCTGACCCCGGCGGCCATCGGCCCCTACTGCGTGCCGGTGGTGAATCTGGAAGCCAACCTGCGCGAGCCCAACGTCAACATGGTCACCTGCGGCGGTCAGGCCACCATCCCCATGGTCGCCGCGGTCTCGCGGGTGGCGAAGGTCCACTACGCCGAGATCGTCGCTTCCATCGCCAGCAAGTCCGCCGGCCCCGGCACCCGCGCCAACATCGACGAGTTCACCGAGACCACGTCGAAGGCCATCGAGGTGATCGGCGGGGCGCGCAAGGGCAAGGCGATCATCGTCCTCAACCCGGCCGAGCCGCCGCTGATCATGCGCGACACGGTGTACGTGCTGTCCGAGCCGGCCGACCGGGGCCGGGTGGAGGCCTCCATCGCCGAGATGGCCGCGGCGGTACAGGCCTACGTGCCGGGCTACCGGCTCAAGCAGCGGGTGCAGTTCGACGTCATTCCCGCGTCGGCGCCGCTGAACGTGCCGGGCCTCGGCCATCTCTCGGGCCTGAAGACCTCGGTGTTCCTCGAAGTCGAGGGCGCCGCCCACTACCTGCCGGCCTA
>NZ_JBHRSJ010000023.1:0-62041 GCF_042643485.1 Azotobacter bryophylli
CGATGGATACCGCTGACCGAACGCAGTCCGATGTTGCTGAGGCCAAGACCAGCCGCCTTCAGGACAAAATCGAGAAGCTCCGGCAGCAGATGCAAGCGCTCAAGGAGATGGAGCAGCAGCTACGTGAAGCGCCGGATGGACAGGTGTCATTGACCGATCCGGATGCGCGCTCCATGGCCACCAGTGGAAAAGGCACCGGCACGGTTGGCTACAACGTGCAGACTGCGGTCGATACCCGGCATCACCTGATCGTCGCTCACGAAGTCACTAACGTCGGTCATGACCGCATGGCGCTAGCCACAATGGCCGAGTAGGCACGCGAAGCGACCGGAGCTGAAAGTCTCACCGTCGTTGCCGACCGTGGCTACTTCAGCGGGCTGGAAATCCTGGCCTGCGAGCAGGCCGGCATCACGCCCTTCGTACCCAAGCCGATGACCTCAAGCAGCAAGGCCGAAGGGCGCTTCGACAAGCAGGACTTCGTCTACCTCCCGGCTGATGACGAGTACCGCTGTCCCGCCGGCCAGCGTGCGATCAAGCGTTTCTCGACAGTGGAGGACGGCCTCGAGTTGAATGCTTACTGGAGTTCTGCGTGTCCGCGCTGCCCGATACGCAAGCAGTTATCGGAGACTCAAGCGCTGGCGACACGAGGCGGTACTGGAGGCCATGCAGCAGCGGCTGGACCGTCAGCCGGAGATGATGCGCGTGCGCCGCCAGACCGTGGAGCACCCGTTTGGCACGCTCAAGCACTGGATGGGCGCGACGCACTTCCTGACCAAAACGCTGCCTCGGGTGAGCACGGAGATGAGTCTCCATGTGCTCGCCTACAACCTCAAACGGCTGATGAACATCTTTGGCATCCGTGGTGCGGTAGAGGCCCTGCGGGCCTGAGGCGGCCCATTTTGACTCGTTCCCCCGCCTCAGGATGCCGTAGATGGCGCCAGGCGGCTCAGGTAGCGGTCTGCACCGAGCTGCCGTGCCTAAACCTCACCCGACCTCGGGTCAAAGGCTGCTTGTAGCTCTGGTGTTCGCACTTCGCTGTTTTCACACAGCCTGGGTCGACTCCGGCCTTTCATGACCGGCAGCACGCGACCCCTAGCAGTCAGAGGCCGCAGTTATTCCGTATGAGCTTGGAGGTTCCCAAGGATACGAGGTCGGAGCAAAGGAGCCTTGCCGCCCAATCGATCTTGAACCTCTTTCCGATTGTCATCCGACGGGATGAGTTCTACGCGAAGCGAACTGGCGTCGACGAGCCCCCAATTATCGAGGTCGTGACATCTGGATCCGGAGCAAATCGCCTGAAACAGTACTTTGGGGACACCGTGCGCATCGAATACGCAAGCTGCGCCCAGAAAGTCGACATTTTCACGATATTGCAGAACCGTTTGATGTCCCTGCGTCTCGACAGTCAGTACACCAGCGTAATCGAAGTCTTTAGTGCGATCATTGTTGAGCTCGGTAGCGACAACCACCCGCGCAGGTCCACAGGAGAACTGCTGACCTGCCATGGCCGCAGTGCAAGTCATGACACACAGAAGCGAAAGGATAGAGCGCTGAATAAACTACCTCCTTGTTACTGGCGCGCATTCTGCACGAGAGTAGGCACGCTTGGAATCACAGTGGTGGCCAGTATTCACATGCCTGTTTCTGGCCGATTTCTGCCGGGCATGACAGGCCGCTTAGGACCACGAGAGGCGCGGAACCAACACTTTCCTGTCCCGGCCGCCTTGCTCTCTGCGCGGTGAGGATGGAGCCATTTCATTCCGCTCGGCAGACCGGCGCTCCGGCCTTCGATTGATCAGTCATCGCCAATTTCACGCCAAAGCTGGCGCTGCGCCCGCACCAGCTTCTTGTTATCCAAGATCGGCAACACTTCATTCATGGCCTGTTCTGCTGATATTCCATCTGGCTCAAACCATCTGGCGAGAATGTCCTGGGCCTGCTCCAGGGCGGATAAGACGGCCTTGCTGCTGGTGGTCATGGGCGTTTGAGGTAGCAAATTGATAGCTGTCTAGGGTAGCAAAGTGAGCGTTTCTACAGGAGGGAATTGATTGCTCGGACGGGCGAGGAGGGGCAAAAAAGAGTGCTAAAAGTCAAACAGGGAGGCCCGTAGAATGGGGCCTGCAGAGGCGTTATTTTCTTTCCGTTTTAGCACGCCGCTTCGCCTGTAAGCCTCGTGATGACTGGCTTTTTATTTGCGCGCCGGAAAGCTCCCTGTGACTGTTCATTTTGGGACGCATCCCAAAACTCTTCTATTTTGCGGACTACGTAACAGCTCCGCCGCGGCTGTAGTTGCGCTTTGCTGGGTGTTTTTTTCTCTGGCGCGAGTCTCGAGACTCCTGGCTGCTCGTAAGGCCGAATAGCCGCAGCAGCTTGATGGCGGTGACCTTGGTTGGCTCTCTTCAAGAAAGTCGAGGCTTGACCTCTTGATGCGCTTTGATGCGCTCCCGCAGCACTTTATGGCGCTGCGAGGCTTCGTGGCGGGTGTTCAGTGCTGAGCTGTAGCATCCGGTCCGTGGGGCGGCATCGGTTTCGCTGCGGCCGGTTTGATCTCTGCACTCGGGTTGGCCAGCTCGTGTTGCAGGCGCTCGCTGTCCAGCTGGCCGCACCATTTAGCTACGACAATGGTGGCTATTCCATTACCGATCAGGTTGGTCAGCGCCCGGGCTTCCGACATGAAGCGGTCGATGCCGAGAATCAGCGATAGACCAGCTACCGGTAGACCGCCCACGGCCGATAGTGTGGCGGCCAGCACGATGAAGCCGCTGCCGGTGACGCCGGCGGCGCCCTTGGAGGCGATCATCAATATCGCAATCAGTGTTAACTGATGGGTCAGATCCATCGGGGTGTCGGTGGCCTGGGCGATGAATACCGCAGCCATGGTCAGGTAGATGGAAGTGCCGTCCAGGTTGAAGGAGTAGCCGGTGGGGATCACCAGACCGACCACCGACTTGTGGCAACCGAGTTTCTTCATCTTATGGAGCATGTGAGGTAGCGCCGACTCGGACGATGAAGTGCCAAGGACAGTCAGCAGCTCGTCACGGATGTACCTGATGAAACGCAGGATGCTGAAACCGTTGGCTCGGGCGATGCTGCCCAGCACCATCAGAACGAACAGGATGCAGGTGATGTAGAAGCACAGCATCAGTTGGCCGAGCTGCACCAGGGAGCCGACGCCGTACTTGCCGATGGTGAAGGCCATGGCGCCGAAGGCGCCGATGGGCGCCAGCTTCATGATCATGCCGATGATGCCGAACATCACCTGGGCGATGCCGTCGATGAATTCCAGTACGGGCTTGCCGTGTTTGCCCATGCGCTGCAGGGAGAAGGCGAACAGCACGGAGAAGAACAGCACTTGGAGGATGTCGCCCTTGGCGAAGGCGCCGATCACTGTCTCGGGAATCATGTTGAGCAGGAAGCCCGCGGCGCTCTGCTCGGTACCAGGCTTGGTATAGGCAGCGATACTGCTGGCGTCCAAGGTAGCAGGATCGATATGCATGCCGGTCCCCGGCTTGATCAGGTTTACCACCACCAGGCTGATGGCCAATGCGACGCTGGACACGATCTCGAAGTACAGCAAGGCGATTCCGCCGGTCCTGCCCACGGCCTTGACGTCCTGCATGCCGGCGATGCCGCTCACCACGGTACAGAAGATGATCGGCGCGATAGTCATTTTGATCAGTTTGACGAAACCGTCGCCTAGCGGCTTCATGGTGGCGCCGATTTCCGGATAGAAAAAGCCCAGTGCAATACCGATCGCGATCGCGAGCAATACTTGGGCATACAGGCTCTTGTAGAGCGGTTGACGAGACACGCAGGTTCTCCTCTGAGGCAACTCCGAGCAGCTCCCTGCGCACGGATGTCACCGAACATTTCCCTCGGTACAGGGACATGGGTTCCTTTGGGAATGTTACGCCTCAGGCTCGGGCCCTGCGTCAATCTTAAGGCGTAGCCGGCGGCTGAGAGCGCCGTACTCGTGATGGTGGCCGTAACCTAGGTGGGTAGGAGGACCGGCTGGAGTTCATCGTTCCTGACGTTCTTTTTGGCTCTGTGGCGCGGTGATAAGGCGCCTCTACCGGGCAATCGGGACCCGGCAATCCAATAGGTGAGGGATTACAGTATCAACGAGTCGGGAACGTTTATGACCGTGCCGAGACTTGCGGTAACTATCACTCGGCAGGCGGCGATCAGCGGGGTTTCTGCGGTGCAGCTATCGAAACTGACGCTGCCCTCCTGATCGGAAATGCGGATAGTCGCTTCCCATTTTTCTCCGATCACTTCGATCCGACACACTTTCTCTATCAGCGGTCCTCCCTGGCCCCAGTCGCAAGATGGCCTGTAGCTGCCGCAGAACTCCAGGCTTGATACGCCCACAGCGGCTTGTGGCCCGACGAAAACCACGGGCGGTCTCGTTCCGGCGGCTGCTTCGGCAATGATGTGCGGATTGTCGCTTTCTTCCAGCCCCAAGCTGATGGCAACGGCCCAGTCGAGGGGTGGCCCCAGCAGATCGCACGTTTTTATCGAAACCCTTGCCATAGGGAACTCCATGCAGACTTGGCTATGGCGGTGATGTGATAAGGATAGCTCTAGATCATGCCAAGGTGCGTTGACGCCGCCTGTGTCTCCGGTTGGGCGACCTGGGCATCTACTTGTTCTTGGGGCTGAGCCAATAGGGCCTGTTCGCCGCTGTGTCGACTCCTTCAAGTCAGGCTGCGGCCGATCAGCGGTAGAACTTCGGAAGGGGGTTGGCGGTCTGTTATGACCCAACTGACTTTTCGAGAGGACGGAACCTGTGAGTCGATCAGTGAGAAGCTTTCGCAAGACCCTGGATTCAGTGGCTGCCAATAATGAATCGGCCGCCATCGAGGTGATGCGTGTGGTTGATCAGGTGAGTGATCAGCTGCTTCGGCAGAAACTGCTGAATGTCGTCCACCAGCTAAACCGGGATGCTGATGATCTGCGGGTTATCCGTGACGATGTGCCGGGTCAGGCTCTGCTTCGGGCCTGACCCTCGGAGCGAAGCCGCCGCATCTGTCGGCCGGCGGCATGCTGATGCGCGGGGAGTTGGCATCAGGTGGAGGAGGGAAGCTTCCCCTGGCGTTCCAGTTGTTCGCGCAGGGCACTGAGTATGATTTGAAGCTCGGTATGGCCGTCCAGGTAGCTTTCGAGCGCCTGGACTGCGAGGGTGTTCATGCTGACGTGCCGTGCGAGAGCCGCATCAGCAAGGCGGTTGCGCATTCCCTCTGGAAGACGGACGACAAACTTATCGGTATCACGGGAAGTAGACATAGGCTCCGCTCTTCAAATCAAGGGCGACCAGGGGCTGATCGCAACGTCACTGGCACCGTGAAACCTTCTTTTTAAGTCGCTCGGGCTTATCGATGCCGGTTCTCTATTGTACGGATCAGCTGATCCCTTTTAGAACCTTGTTTCATAAAAATGGTGGCTGGATTTTACTGCGAATGATTCAGCGCCTTCCCGATATGGAGTTCGCGACCACCGCGTCCCTGCTAATGATTGCAATGTGGCTCTAGCGCTGATCGAGCGATTGCCGGCAGCTGGGGTCATCGTGGTGGACACGAGTCGCGGCGGCGAGCGTATCCACGAGCGATTCGAAGCTGGAGCGCCTGCTTCGTCGTTTCCCCGGGTGGAATTCGCTCTAGGCAATGCGGATCTGGATCGAGGGCTATATCGCTACCGGCACCTGGTCGAGACGGTTTTGGCTCGTCGTAAGCGGTAGCGGGCTTCGTCGTTCTCCGATACGAGAAGCTATAGCAAAGTCGTGAGGGCAGGGTCCCGATGGCTTGTTCGCTCCGTCGCGAGCCCCTGGGCTGGTACGTGATTTGCAGCGTGCAAGGTGTGGTTCGAGGTATCCTTCCGCCCGCTTCCTTGTTGTTGTTCATAGGAGATTGCAGTTTTGGTACATCACTGGCTTGTCGTTGTATGCGAGTGGTTGCTCGTGGGGTCGTTCCTGTTCACCGTCGCATCGACTGCGCAAGCGTCGTCCAGCAAGGGTAAAGCCAGCGCCTATCCCCATATCCCGGAGCCAATGGTCTTTGACATGATTCGTCCGCTCGGTGCGCACCAGGGCGAGTTCGAGACCAATGCGCTGGCCACCTCCCCATTGTCCGGATCCGATCGGGTGACTCACTGGGCTCCGGAGGCCGAATTGGCGTTCGCTGATGGCATGGCCATCGAGTTCGAATTTCCCTTTCAGGATGACCGGTTGACCGAATACAAGCTGGGACTGCAATCCACGTTCGGCACCTTCAATCATGGCCGCTCCGTCCATGGCGTCCAATATCTGGGCATTTACGATCGTGAGCGTCACACCTATCTCAACAGCCTGGTCTATATGCTGGGCAACCGTTTCAACAGCCGCTGGAGCACCATGAGCATGATCGGACTTGCCGATATCAGCTGGTCACGCTCCAGCCGGCGCAATGATCTGATCCTCAATCATTCGACCTTCTACGATGCGACCGACAGCACCGTTCTCGGGCTGGAGGTCAATTATCTAACCGGACATGATAGCCATATCCTGTTGATGCCCCAGATTCATCGGCGGCTCACTCGGCTGGCGAACATCCAATTCGGTCTCGGGGTCAACAAAAACCGTAGTGAATCGGCACGCCCCGAAGTCGGCATGCGCCTCATTCACCAGTTCTGAGCGATAGCTACCCCGACAGGCACGTCGGCGTGCGGCTTGCGCGGTTTGGATCAAGCGCTACACCAAGCCGGGCTGCGGAGCGGGCAGGTCGAGCTGCTGCTATATGCTGCTGCCTGTGAAATTTGAAAGGCGCTACTTCCAGACTCTGAAGAATATCTAGGAGAGCCAGTGATTCATCCTGGCACGTAGAGATTCTGGGCCGTCAATTGCAGATACCCGCAATGGCAACCGGCCCCCTCCAAGGCAGAAAACCCGCTGCTGAATCCCGGACATGACAAGGCCCCTGCCGGAATAGCAGAGGCCCTTGTCAGAAGGGGCAACGGCATTCACTGATTCGGGGAGCATCAATAATCCTCGAATCAGCAACCATGCCCACTCCTGTGCTCAAGTAGCGGGCGTGGCTCTGTATCAGCGCAGGAAACGCCGTACTAACCGCGCTATCTTCGGCATGAAGGTCGGACGCAGCAGGCGCGAATCGTAGCCATCCAGCCGGCGCCAATCCTCTGCCAGGCACAGCTCCAGTAACTCGGACAGATTGAGATCAATGCCGATCTGTTGGTGGCCGGTGAGAGTGAAATTGGCATCCTGCATTTCACCACCGTTATCCAACCCTCTGGCGATGCCGATGCGCTCCCAGATCAGGAAGGCCCATACCCGGGCGACCTTCAGCTCGAAGGCGATTCGGCGCCACCAGGACAGCTGGCGACGATGCCAGGCGATCCAGTTGGCGAAGAACAGGATGTGCCGGGCCTCTTCCTGCATGACCGGCTCGAACGTTTCGACGAGCTCCTCCGGGAAATAGCCGGTCCGTTTGGCAGCTTCGAACAGGCCGAAGGCGAAGAAGCTGTCGATACACTCGCTGTAGCCGGTGACCAACCATCCCCATTCGATATCTTTGGGCATTTGGTAGATCGGCTCTGGGGCCAAGGGGATGCCGTAGGCTTCGACCAGCTTGCTGAGAACCACCTTATGGCGCTCTTCTTCACCGCCATCCATGATCATCGCTTCATGCAGGAGCGGATCTCTCACCCTCTTGGCGTAGGCGTGTACCCGCAGCTGGGCCCGGCCCTCGGTCTGCACGGCGATGTCCCAGATCGGCAGCGAAGTAATACGCTTCAGCGCTTCGGGTTCCAGCTTCGGCCAATCCATCACCGCCGGCTTATAGGGGTTGTGGGTTTCCAACAGCATGCGGCAGAACAACCGCTTGTGCTCCTCGCTGCCAACCCAGATCCAACCCGGCTCTTCACTGCGCCAAAAGCGTGACTTGCGGTCGATTTCGGCTGCTTCTGCATCAGTCGGACGCAGAGGCTTGCTTTCCTCTGCCTCAGATACCTTGCTTTCCTCTGCCACTAGCGTATCACTCAAAACGAGTACCTCTTTTCTTTGAAAAAATCACCTACGCCGCTGAGAACAGCGTGCGGGCCGCGTCGCTGGGCTCTTTCGTCCGCCAAGCGGGCTGATGGCAATGTATTTCCCAACATTGGTGCTTCGCCATAGCACCAGTGTCTGACGCCAGGCATACGGAAGGGGATGCAAAGCCAGGATCAGGTATCAGGCCTATGGCACATCACTCTGAGCAAGGGCAGATCGCAACGGCAGCCAATCATTGGAAATGTACTAAAGTGCAGCCTTGATTGTTTGACTGGAGTCAAAGCCCAGGCCGTTCATTCGGCACGGTATAGGGCTCGCGACTGGCCAAAATGAATGTCTGATGTCTTGCACACCAGGTTGACGTGCTACCACCGCTCTGCATGGCTGCGCTGATACGGTAACGGAAGCTAGTTTTTTCGATTCAGGCCGCATCGATCTCGATCGCAATACAGCGGCTTTTTAGGTGCCCGGCACCAAAAAGCTGTTTTCTTTTGCAAATCAGTTGGATAGAATGCATCGCCCGCATGCATCGCCCATGTAGCTCAGCGGTAGAGCACTCCCTTGGTAAGGGAGAGGTCGGCGGTTCAAGTCCGCCCATGGGCTCCATCTCACGCAGCTTGGCAGTTACCTGTCAGCGCGATCTCAGCGTAATCTCACGCATCACCCATTCATGTCATCGAATGCCTACTCAAGGCAGGCGAAGCCTGTATGAGTATTCAGCCGTCTTCAATGCTTCTGGACCGGCGCCGTAGTGCTTGCAGTGCATTGACTCAGGCCAAGCCTTCCCCTAGTAAACGAGGGTAAATTGCACTCGCTGAAAGTCTGTCGCCAAGGATGGCTCACTCCAGCATGATCTTTTCGCTAGCTGTCATTTCTCTGCAGGTTCTTCACGGGGCCTGTCCGGCGATTCAGGCCACAATCATCAACTTCAATCTGCGATTCCTAACGATGGCCATCTCCGGCCAGATCATCCCGCTATCCATGACGGCTCGAGCTCTGTCCGCTCAACACAGCAAAGAGGCTGCGCATTAGGTGATCGACTGGGATACCGCAGGAAGCTTTGTGAGTGCGACGAAGCGGCCAACTGGCCAAGCCTCTGCTGATATCAGAAAACGAGTGTGCCTAATGAGTTTTTTGCTTCGCGGAGGCGTTGGGCGCCGAGTTGGTCGAGGAAAAGCTCCGCATTGCGTATGAAGTCGAGTTCCTCGCATGGCAGCTGACGGGCTTGGCCTGTTGCCAAGTCGAGTTCCAGTAGGCTGCGCATCAGGATGAGGCTTCGCAGCTGGCTATCCAGGCGTTTGACGATCTTTCCCGGCTCTTTATAGAGCCCCCACTTATGCTCGTAGAAATCGTCCAGCACTGCTCGGGTATCGCAGATGAGTCTATCCAGGCGCGCCTTGAACTGAGGGCCGAGAAGCGCGTCGGTTGGGGTTGATCTTGTTGCTGGCTGTTGAGCGGGTTGCCTGCTCTTGGTTAAGAACATGCTCATGCAGACGGTGTCCATGCGGTTCTAGTGTGAACTGCATCACTGTATCAAGTCTTTGCTTTATGGCGAAGGGCCATCATTTGAGTTTATAGGGATTTTTCGCTTGCTGAGGGATTGCCTGGACGAGAGAAGCGGGTGCATCTGTGCGATGGCCCCAGTCCGCATTGTTCGCGGCTCTGGGGGCGCTGGCCGATGGGAGCTCCTGTTTCAAGCACCTGTCGGCCGAGCAATCGGGGAACTGGCAAAACCGGGAATCGTCCCTGTCGCTTACAGCTCCGGTTCATTCAACCTCGTCGAGTAGTAATCCCGAAGCTGCTCTTCGAGAGCGCGCAGCATCTCCTTGTCGATTCTCACGCAGCCTTCTGAAAGGAAAATTGCGGAGCCTGGCAGATAGCCTCCTGCAATGAGTGCATTCATGGTGTCTCGGGCATGCTGCTCGATCGTTTTGTCGGTCATATCGGCCTCCAATATCTCAGTGGCAAGTAAAGGCGAAACCATATCACGCCAATCCTGCACTGAATTGATTGGGAGCATGGGTAGCGGGGAAGCTATTGTCAGGGGCGATGAGGGCGGCGGTAAGTTGCCCGAGCGAGGCGGTGAAGGAGCTATAAAACTGCAATTGCGGTAAGGTTTTTATTTGCGGAAATAAAATGAGCGGGAAGAGAGGGGGCTGAATAGCTGTAACCCGCGCAATTACTGGTGCCCGGAGCCGGGATCGAACCGGCACGCTGTTGCCAGCGAGGGATTTTAAGTCCCTTGCGTCTACCAATTTCGCCATCCGGGCGGAGGCTGGGGATGAGCACCCCAGCGGCGAGAGGCAGGAATATATACAGGCGTACCCCATGAAGCAAGCGGCCATGTTTGCGAATGAGGGTGGTCTATCCAGCCGAAGCGGAATCAAAAGGCTCGATGAATCAGTCGGATACGAGGTTTTCCGGCAGTAGCGCTGTTTCCGGGCTAACTGGACGGGATCTCTGCCAGCCTTGAGTCGACATGCCATCGGCCGTCACATTCCGCCTCCAACTCATCTTTCAAACAGGTCTGGTCCTCTACTGGCGATCCATTGGACGGCCGGCAGCCCGAGTCTGCGAACGCCAAGCCGGAAGAACTCTCTCACCTACATGGCCAATCCATGGGCCAGTAAGGAGGTGCGCATGGCTGATCCAAATAATCCGAACGAGATCCCGGTCGAGGGTGAGATTCCCCGGTCGCGGGACGAGAAGGGCGAGCGCGAGTCCGAAGAGGTCGCGGAGGTGGAAAGCGGGCACAGTCCGGACGACATCGATACCGAGGGTGATTTCGGCGGCGAATCCGTAGTCGATGCCGAGGGCGTCGCACTGGGCATGCCCGATGCGCCGAGCCTGGCTGGGGCGTCACTGTCACAGGAGGATGACGGCGACGAGTATCTACCCGATCCGGATCTGCTGGTGGAGGACAAAACGAAGGTTGCCCACACCAGCCGGCGTTGAAGCGGCCGACTCTCGAAGTCGCGTACGGGGCGGGGCTCCGAGCCGGGCACGGAATCAGTCCAAGGCTTCGGGCTGCTTGGCTGCCGTTGCCCGGCCCTCGGCCTCCGCCAGCGCGGCGCGGCAACGCTCCTCGGCGGTATCCAGTTCCAGCTGCATCTGGCGGATGTCCAGCAGTTGCTGCTCCAGATGGCGGCGCCGTTCGGCGATCAGGGCGAGCATCGTGTGGAGCTGTTTCTGGTTGCCGGTCTGCGGGTCGTAGAGTTCGATCAGCGTCTTGCATTCGGCCAGGGAGAAGCCCAGGCGCTTGCCGCGTAGGATCAGCTTGAGGGTCACGCGATCCTTGGGGCTGTAGATCCGCTCCTGGCCACGGCGGGTGGGGGATAGCATGCCTTGTTCTTCGTAGAAGCGGATGGTCCGGGTGGTGACATCCAGTTCCTGGGCCAGTTCGGAGATGCTATAGGTCTGCTTGTTCATCGGATTTCCTGATACTTCATAGGGAGACCTCACCGCCGGGATCATCTGCGGCGCGGTCGGCATGGCCTCAGTCCTGCTGGCAGCGCCGGGCGCGGGCGACCCGCGAGCCGTTTTCCCGGCCGAGTACCGCGCAAATGCGCTCGCCGGCCGCAATCAGCCGTTCGAGGTCGACGCCGGTGTGGATGCCGAGTCCGTTCAGCAGGTACAGCACGTCCTCGCTGGCCACGTTGCCGCTGGCGCCCCTGGCGTAGGGGCAGCCGCCCAGACCGGCCACCGAGCTGTCGAATATCTGGATGCCTTCCAGGAGGCTGGCGTAGATGTTCGCCAAGGCCTGGCCATATGTGTCGTGGAAGTGGCCGGCGAGCTTGTCGCGCGGGACTTCCCGCGCCACCGTCTCGAACAGTTGGCGAGTCTTGCCGGCGGTGCCGGTGCCGATGGTATCGCCGAGCGACACTTCGTGGCAGCCCATGTCGAACAGTTCGCGCGCCACTGTGGCGACCCGATGCGGCGCAACTTCGCCCTCGTAGGGACAGCCGAGTACGCAGGAAACGTAGCCGCGCACGCGGATGCCCTGCTCGCGGGCGGCGTCCATCACCGGTACGAAGCGATCCAGGCTTTCGGCGATGGAGCAATTGATGTTCTTCTGGGAAAAGCTTTCCGAGGCGGCGGCGAACACCGCGACTTCCTGCACGCCGGCGGCCATCGCCGCCTCGAAGCCCTTGAGGTTGGGCGTCAGCGCCGCGTAGGTGACCCCCGGTCGCCGCCGGATGCCGGCGAACACCTCCGCACTGCCGGCCATCTGCGGCACCCACTTGGGCGAGACGAAGCTGCCGGCTTCGATGTATTCCAGGCCGGCGGCGGTCAGATCGTCGACCAGTCGCACCTTGTCGGCCACGCCGATCGGCTGTTGCTCGTTCTGCAGGCCGTCGCGTGGGCCGACTTCGACCAGGCGGACGTGGCGGGGCAGGGCAATGGTTGTCTTCATGGTTCGGTTTCCGTCTCGACGTACAGGCCTGGTGGGGCGAGTAGGGTGGACAACGGCGCCGCCTTGTCCACCAAGGCGGGGCGATGGTGGAAAATCGCTGCGCGAGTTTTCCACCCTATCGGCCTAGGCTTCCTCCAGCTCCACCAGCGCGGCTCCTTCGCTGACCATCTCGCCCTCGCTGCAGTACAGGCCCTTGACCACCCCGGCCTGCGGCGCGCGGATGCTGTGCTCCATCTTCATCGCTTCGAGCACGACCAGGGCGGTACCGGCCTCGACGCGCTGGCCGGCTTCCACCAGCACGCGGACGATGCTGCCGCTCATCGGCGCGCTTAGGCCCCCGTGCTGGGCGTGGCTGGCCGCCGCCTCGGCGATGGGATCGACGCGGGTCACGGCATGCAGTTCGCCCTGCCATTCGAGATAAAGGGTCTCGCCCTGGCGAATGGCACGCAGGCGGCGTTGAACACCGGTCGGGGCCGACTCGCTCATCCCTGCACCCTGGCGAGCGATTTCGCCGGGGCATGAGAGCCATTGGCCTTCGAGCCGGGCGCTGCCGCCGATGCGGACCTTGCGCGTCGTCCCCTCGCAGGCCAGCTCCAGCATGGTCTGCGGCGGCAAGCCGGCTCTCCAGGCCATGCGGGACGACCAAGGGGACTGCGGGTCGTCGCTGCGCAGGCCGGGTTTCCCACTCTGGACGAAGGCCTCGCCGGCCAGTCGCCAGAAAGCGTCCGGCAGTTCGCCGGACAGGGGCAGCAGCTGCGTCTGGTGGCGCGGGATGAAGCCGGTGTCCAGCTCGGCGCGGGCGAAGGCCGGGTGGGCGAGCACGCGGCGCAGGAAGGCCAGGTTGGTCCTGATGCCGCCCACGGCGGTCTCGGCGAGCATGGCCAGCAGGCGCTGGCGGGCTTCCTCGCGGCTCTCGCCCCAGGCGATCAGCTTGGCCAGCATCGGATCGTAGAAGGGGGAAACCGTATCGCCTTCGGCCACGCCGCTATCCACCCGGCGGCCAGGGCCGGCGACCGGCTCGCGGTACAGGTCCAGGTTGCCGGTGGCAGGGAGGAAGTCCCGCTCCGGGTCTTCGGCGTACAGGCGCACCTCGATGGCGTGGCCGTTCAGCGGCACCTGCTCCTGGCCGATCGGCAGCGGCTCGCCGCGCGCGACGCGGATCTGCCAGGCGACCAGATCGAGTCCGGTGATGGCCTCGGTGACCGGGTGTTCGACCTGCAGGCGAGTGTTCATTTCCATGAAGAAGAACTCGCCGCGCGAATCCAGAAGGAATTCCACGGTGCCGGCGCCGACGTAGCCGATGGCCTTGGCCGCCTTCACCGCCGCCTCGCCCATGGCGCGGCGCAGCACCGGCGACAGGCCCGGGGCCGGCGCTTCCTCGACCACCTTCTGGTGGCGGCGCTGGATCGAGCAGTCGCGCTCGTTGAGGTACAGGCAGTTGCCGTGCTTGTCGGCGAACACCTGGATCTCGACGTGGCGCGGCTTGAGCACGTACTTCTCGACCAGCATGCGCGCGTCGCCGAAGGCGGACTTGGCCTCGCGCTGTGCGGAGGCCAGCGCCTCGGCCAGTTCGCTCTCCTGTTCGACCACCTTCATGCCCTTGCCGCCGCCGCCGGCGGCTGCCTTGAGCAATACCGGGTAGCCGATCACCTCGGCGGCGGTGCGGAAGGTCTCGTAGTCCTGCGCCTCGCCGTGATAGCCGGGCACCAGCGGCACGCCGGCCTTCTCCATCAGCGCCTTGGCCGCCGACTTGCTGCCCATGGCCTCGATGGCGCTGGCCGGCGGGCCGAGGAAGATCAGCCCGGCCGCCTCACAGGCGCGGGCGAAGACTGCATTCTCGGAGAGGAAGCCGTAACCGGGATGGATGGCCTGGGCGCCGCTGGCGCGGGCGGCGGCGATCAGCTTGTCGATCTGCAGGTAGCTGTCGGCCGGCCTGGCGCCGCCCAGGTCGACGCGGATGTCGGCTTCCCGAGCGTGGCGGGCTTGCGCATCCACGGCGCTGTGCACCGCCACCGTGGTCAGACCCAGCGCCTTGGCGGTGCGCATCACCCGACAGGCGATCTCGCCGCGGTTGGCCACCAGGAGGGTGTCGATGGGCTGGCTCATGGCTGGCTCTCCTGCCAGGCCGGGCGGCGTTTCTCCAGGAAGGCGCGCAGCCCCTCCTGGCCTTCGGGACTGACGCGCAGGTGGGCGATGGCGCTCTCCGTGCAGCGACGCAGTGCGGGGGCCAGGGTGCCGCTGCCGACTTCCTTGAGCAGGTCCTTGGTCGCCCTCATCGCCTTCGGGCCGTTCTGCAGCAGGGTGGCGATCCACTGCTCCAGCGCGGCATCCAGCTCGGAGGCCGGGTAGCACTCGGCGAGCAGGCCCAGCTCGCGGGCGCGCTCGCCGCTGAAACGTTCGCCGGAGAGGGCGTAGCGGCGCGCGGCGCGTTCGCCGATTGCCTGCACCACGAAGGGGCTGATTACCGCCGGGGCCAGGCCGATGCGCACTTCGGACAGCGAGAACTGCGCGTCGCTCGCGCCGATGGCGATGTCGCAGCAGGCCGTCAGCCCCACCGCGCCACCGAAGGCGGAGCCCTGCACCACGGCGAGGGTCGGCAGCCTGAGGTGGTAGAGGTTGTACATCAGTTCGGAGAGGATCTGGGCATCGTGCAGGTTGGCGTCGTAGTCCAGCTCGGTGGCCGTGCACATCCAGGCGAGATCGGCGCCGGCGCTGAAGTGCCTGCCCCGCCCGCGCAGGACCAGGAAGCGCAGCGTGGGGCTGTCCTTCACGGCGTCCAGGGCACGGATCATCTCGCCGATCATGACGGCGTCGAAGGCGTTGTTCTTGTCCGGACGGTCCAGCCAGAGGGTGGCGAAGCCGCGCGGGTCGAAGTCGAGCTGGATGGTTTGGATAGCGCTCATGGTCAGGTTCTCTCACATGCGGAATACGCCGAACTGGCTCGGCTCGATGGGGGCATTCAGGCTGGCCGAGAGGGCCAGGGCCAGCACTTCGCGGGTCTGCGCCGGGTCGATCACGCCGTCGTCCCACAGCCGCGCGCTGGAGTAGTAGGGATGGCCCTGGCGCTCGTACTGCTCGACGATGGGCCGCCGGATCGCTTCCTCCTCCTCGGCGGACAGCGCCTGTCCGCTGCGTTCGGCCTGTTCGCGCTTGACCTGGGCCAGCACGCCGGCGGCCTGCTGGGCACCCATCACGCCGATCCGCGCGTTGGGCCACATCCACAGGAAGCGCGGGTCGTAGGCGCGCCCGCACATGCCGTAGTTGCCGGCGCCGAAGCTGCCGCCGACGATCACGGTGAACTTCGGCACCTTGGCGCAGGCCACGGCGGTGACCAGCTTGGCGCCGTGCTTGGCGATGCCCCCCGCTTCGTATTTCTGCCCGACCATGAAGCCGGTGATGTTCTGCAGGAACAGCAGCGGGATGCCGCGCTGGCAGGCCAGCTCGATGAAATGCGCGCCTTTCTGCGCCGCCTCCGAGAACAGAATGCCGTTGTTGCCGAGGATGGCGACCGGATAGCCGTGCAGGCGGGCGAAGCCGCAGACCAGGGTGGGGCCGAACAGCGCCTTGAACTCGTCGAACTCGCTGCCGTCGACCAGGCGGGCGATGATCTCGCGCACCTCGAACGGCTGCTTGGCGTCGGCCGGGATCACCCCGTACAGCTCGCTGGCGGAATACAGCGGTGCGCGCGGTTCGTCGGCTTCCAGACGGCCGAGCTTGCGCCAGTTGAGATTGGCCACGCAGCGGCGGGCGATGGCCAGCGCGTGGGCGTCGCTCTCGGCGTAGTGGTCGGCCACCCCGGAGGTCTTGCAGTGCACGTCGGCGCCGCCCAGGTCCTCGGCGGACACCACTTCGCCGGTGGCGGCCTTCACCAGCGGCGGGCCGGCGAGGAAGATGGTGGCCTGCTCGCGCACCATGATGGTCTCATCGGCCATCGCCGGCACGTAGGCGCCGCCGGCGGTGCAGGAGCCCATAACGACCGCGATCTGGGGAATCCCCATCGCGCTCATGTTGGCCTGGTTGAAGAAGATCCGCCCGAAGTGCTCGCGGTCGGGGAACACCTCGTCCTGGCGTGGCAGGTTGGCGCCGCCGGAGTCCACCAAGTAGATGCACGGCAGGCGGTTCTCCCGGGCGATGGCCTGGGCGCGCAGGTGCTTCTTCACCGTCAGCGGGTAGTAGGTGCCGCCCTTCACCGTGGCGTCGTTGGCGACGATCATGCACTCGACACCCTCGACGCGGCCGATACCGGCGACTACCCCAGCGGCCGGTACGTCCTCGCCGTACACCTCGAAGGCGGCCAGCGGCGAGAGTTCGAGGAAGGGCGAGCCGGGATCGAGGAGGGTGTCGATGCGCTCGCGAACCAGGAGCTTACCGCGCGCGCTGTGGCGCTTCTGCGCCTCTCGGCCGCCGCCTTCGGCGATGCGGGCGAGGCGGGCGCACAAATCCTCGACCTGGGCCAGCATGGCGTCGCGGTTGGCGGCGAAGTCGGGGCTGTTTCTATCCAGGGAACTGGTCAGGATGCTCATGTTCACCTCAGCTCGGCGTGCCCAGGTAGGCGAGAGTTTCGTAGTCGAAGCGCACGCGGCCCCCTTGCTGGTGGCGCTCGAACAGCGCCCGCAGGCCTTCGCGCAGCGACAGGTAGCCCGGCTCGTCGGGGCCCGGCACGTAGGACGTGGAATGCAGGCGGGCGAGCAGGGCCTCCCAGTCGTATTCCAGCGGATTGGCGAAGGCCAGCAGGCGGCAGCCTTCCGGGCCGAAGAAGTGCGCGAGCACGGCCGGATGGAGGTTGCGGTGCTCCACCTGGGCGTAGTCGGTGCCGTACTCGCGCAACAGCGCCTCGTAGCCGCGCATGAAGTCGCTGCTGTCGGAGAGGCGGTCGTTCCAGACCAGGGCGATCTGCCCGCCGGGGCGCAGGATGCGCAGGAACTCGCGGCGGGTCGCCGCGCGGTCGAACCAGTGGAAGGCCTGGCCGACGACGATCAGTCCGACGCTGGCCGATGCCAGGCCGGTGGCCTCGGCGCGACCGTTGCGGATCAGAACGCCGGGCTGGCCGGCGAAGCGGCGTGCCGCGGCCTCGCGCATCGCCGCGTTGGGCTCGACCGCATGGAGCGGGTGGCCGCGCTCGACGAAGGGCTCGCCGAGCAGGCCGGTGCCGGCGCCGATGTCGGCCACCACCGCCGACTCTGCCAGACCGCGGCACAGCCGGTCGATCAGGGCCCGCGGATAGCGCGGGCGGCCGCGGTCGTAGGCGGCGACCCGGCCGGTGAAGCGTTCGCTGCTGTCCATCGGGCTTCCTCAGCGGGTTTCCTGGAAGAGTTCGCGGCCGATCAGCATGCGGCGGATCTCGCTGGTGCCGGCGCCGATCTCGTAGAGCTTGGCGTCGCGCAGCAGGCGCCCGGTGGGGAAGTCGTTGATGTAGCCGTTGCCGCCGAGGATCTGGATCGCCTGCAGGGCCATCTGGGTGGCGGCCTCGGCGGTGTAGAGGATCACCCCGGCGGCGTCCTTGCGGGTGGTCTCGCCGCGGTCGCAGGCCTGCGCCACCGCGTAGAGGTAGGCGCGGCTGGCGCCCAGCTGGGTGTACATGTCGGCCACCTTGCCCTGGATCAGCTGGAATTCGCCGATGGCCTGGCCGAACTGCCGTCGCTCGTGGATGTAGGGCAGGACCACGTCCAGGCACGCCTGCATGATGCCGACCGGGCCGCCGGACAGCACCACGCGCTCGTAGTCGAGCCCGCTCATCAGTACTCGCACGCCGCCGTCGATCTGGCCGAGGACGTTTTCCTCCGGCACCTCCACGTCGTCGAAGAACAGCTGGCAGGTGTTGGAGCCGCGCATGCCCAGCTTGTCGAACTTCTGGCCGCGGCTGAAGCCCTTCCAGTCGCGCTCGACGATGAAGGCGGTGATGCCGTGCGAGCCCTTGTCCGGTGAAGTCTTGGCGTAGATCACGTAGGTGTCGGCGTCCGGGCCGTTGGTGATCCAGGTCTTGCTGCCGTTGAGGACGAAGCGATCGCCCTTCCGCTCGGCGCGCAGCTTCATGGAAACCACGTCAGAGCCGGCATTGGGTTCGCTCATGGCCAGCGCGCCGACGTGCTCGCCGGAGATCAGTTTGGGCAGGTAGCGGGCCTTCTGCGTCGGATTGCCGTTGCGGTTGATCTGGTTGACGCAGAGATTGGAGTGGGCGCCGTAGGAGAGGGCGACCGAGGCCGAAGCGCGGCTGATCTCCTCCAGGGCGACCACGTGGGCCAGGTAGCCGAGGCCGGCGCCGCCGTACGCTTCGGGCACGGTGATGCCCAGCAGGCCCATCTCGCCGAGCTTGCGCCAGAGGTCGGCGGGAAACTGATTCTCGTGGTCGATGGCGGCGGCGCGCGGCGCCAGTTCGGCAGCGACGAAGGCGCGTACCTGGTCGCGGAGCATGTCGATGGTTTCGCCGAGGGCGAAATTGAGGCTGAAGCAAGTCATGGAACCACCTTGTCTGTCTTGTTGTACCGGTGCTGCCGACTTGGCGGGGCGGGCCGGAGCCACCCCGAGCGGCACTGTCTCGCCTTGACGCGGCTTGGTTCGCCGGTCATTGCTTATGGGGTCGTCAGGTGCCTTGGCATCCTTGTTTGGTCATTACCTTTACGTTAACGTAAAGCCGTCTTCGGCCGACTGTCAACCCGTTCCAACGGCACGAGGGGCACGAGGAAGTCTGATGATGTGAAGTAGTAGTACGCCCGATAACAACTATAAGACCGAGGGATTCTATGAACCTTCCGAGTTACACCTGCGGAGCGCAGGACAAACCGCTATTGGCCATGACCATCGGCGAGGCGTTCGACCGCACGGTCGCTCGCTACCCCGAGCGCGAGGCGCTGGTCGTCCACCACCAGGGATTGCGCTACACCTGGAGCGAGCTGGCCGAGGCGGTGGATCGCTGCGCCCGTGGCCTGCTGGCGATCGGCATGCGACCGGGCGAGCGCCTCGGCATCTGGGCGCCGAACTGCGCCGAGTGGTGCATCGCCCAGTTCGCCAGCGCCAAGATCGGCGTGATCCTGGTCAACATCAACCCGGCCTACCGTCTCGGCGAGCTGGAGTTCGCCCTCAAGCAGTCCGGTTGCCGCTGGCTGATCAGCGCCGACACCTTCAAGACCTCCGACTACCACGCCATGCTCGCCGAGCTGCTGCCGGAGCTCGCCGGCGCCTCTCCCGGCGCCCTGCAGAGCCCGACATTGCCGAAGTTGCGCGGCGTGATCAGCCTCGGCGGCCAGCCGGGCGAGGGCATGCTCGGCTGGCGGCGGCTGCAGGAGTTGGCCGAGCGGGTCGGCCCCGAGCAGCTGCGCGAGTGCGGCCGGCGGCTGCAGTTCGACGAGCCGATCAACATCCAGTACACCTCGGGCACCACCGGCTTTCCCAAGGGCGCCACCCTCAGCCATTACAACATCCTCAACAACGGCTACCTGGTCGGCGAGAGCCTCGGGCTGACCGAGCGCGACCGGCTGGTCATCCCGGTGCCGCTGTACCACTGCTTCGGCATGGTGATGGGCAACCTCGGCTGCCTGACCCACGGCAGCACCATGATCTACCCGAGCGCGGCCTTCGATCCGCTGGCCACCCTGCGCGCGGTGGCGGAGGAGCGGGCCAGCGCGCTGTACGGGGTGCCGACCATGTTCATCGCCATGCTCGACCGGCCCGAGCGGGCGGACTTCGACCTCACCAGCCTGCGCACCGGGATCATGGCCGGCGCGACCTGCCCGGTGGAGGTGATGAAACGGGTGATCCGCGAGATGCACATGGCCGAGGTGCAGATCGCCTACGGCATGACCGAGACCAGCCCGGTATCGACCCAGACCGGCCCGGCCGACGACCTCGAGCGTCGCGTCACTACCGTCGGGCGCACCCAGCCGCATCTGGAGAGCAAGATCATCGACGAGCAAGGGCGGGTCGTGCCGCGCGGGCAGATCGGCGAGCTGTGCACCCGCGGCTACAGCGTGATGCTGGGCTACTGGAACAACCCGGAAGCGAGCCGCGAGGCCATCGACGGTGCGCGCTGGATGCACAGCGGCGACCTGGCGGTAATGGACGAGGAGGGCTACATCAGCATCGTCGGGCGCAACAAGGACATGATCATCCGCGGCGGCGAGAACATCTATCCGCGGGAGATCGAAGAGTTCCTCTACAGCCACCCGGCGGTGGCCGACGTGCAGGTGGTCGGCGTGCCGGACGACAAGTACGGCGAGGAGATCGTCGCCTGGGTCAGGCTGCATCCCGACCGGGCGGTGGAGGCCGAAGCGCTGCGCGCCTACTGCAAGGAGCGCCTGGCCCATTTCAAGACGCCGCGGCACATCAAGTTCGTCGACGACTTCCCGACCACCATCAGCGGCAAGGTGCAGAAGTTCCGCATGCGCGAGATCAGCGCCGCCGAACTGGGGCTCGCCCCCCAGCATTGAGCCGGCGCCGTGCCGTCACGCTCCGTTGCCGCGCTCCGTCCGGCGCGCGGTGCGGAGCCTTGATCGCGGATATTCCGGGATTCCGGCAGGCCGGCGTCCGCTGGCGGTCCGGTGCCGGTAGACAGCTATACCGGCAGCAACGGCATCGAGTCGTTGTGCCAAGCAATCGGCAACTTGGCCGGCCGCTCCCGGATATCATCGGCACTTTGCCGATGCCGCCTGGCGATCGCCCCCTCACTGCCTCATCGAGAATCCCCCGCCAGATGCCGAGCAAGACGCCTTCTCCTCCCGCTCTGGTCCATGCCGCGCTGACGGTCGTGGGCCGCGTGCGCCAGCACAACGAAGACGCGCTGCTCTGCCAGCCGCGCCTGGGCCTGTGGGCCGTCGCCGACGGCATGGGCGGGCACCGGCGCGGCGAGGTGGCCAGCGCCCTGGGCCTGGAGACCCTGCGCAAGCGGATCGCCCGGGGCGACGACCTGCTCCGGGCGATCCACTGCGCGAACGAGGCTATCCTGAGCGCGGCGAAGGAGGAGGACGGCAGTCGCGGCATGGGCACCACCCTGGTCGCGGTACGCTTCCAGGGAGCCGATTTCCAGCTGGCCTGGGTCGGCGACAGCCGCGCCTACCGGGTCGGCGCCGGCTCCATCGAGCAGCTGAGCCGCGATCACAGCTGGGTACAGGCGATGGTCGACGCCGGCCGCATGAGTCCCGAGGAGGCCGGCCGGCATCCCCGGCGCAATGTCGTCACCCAGTGTCTCGGCCAGGAGGGGCTTGATCTCGACGTGGATTCGTTGGAGGGGACGCTGGGCCGCGACGAGCTTCTGCTGCTGTGCAGCGACGGGCTGACCCGCGAGCTCAGCGATGCGCGCATCCAGGAAGTCTGCGCCCGTGCCGGCACGCTCGAGGAACTGGTGTCGGAGCTGGTGGACACGGCCAACCGCATGGGCGGCAACGACAATATCTCCTGCATTGTGCTGGGACTGGCTCCGTCGTCGTCTGAATCCCTGCCCGAGCGGCCGCGCGGCTTCCTCGACAAACTGTTCAAACCCGCTAAAACCTGATTCGGCGCCCCATCCATGAGCGACAGCGCACTCGAAATTCCCGGCTACACCCTGCATGGCCTCCTGGGCAAGGGCGGCATGGCCGAGGTGTATCTGGCCACCCAGGAATCCCTGCGACGCAAGGTGGCGATCAAGGTCCTGAGCAACATCGAGGACCGGGCCTACATCCTGCGCTTCATCAAGGAAGGCCATCTGGTCGCCTCCCTGCATCACCCGTCGATCATCACCATCTACGACATCGACCAACTGGCCGACGGCCGTTATTACCTGGCCATGGAATACCTGTCCGGCGGCGATCTGACCCGCCACAAAGGCGAAGTCTTCGAGCCGGAGCGTGCCCAGGCGATCATCCGCCAGATCGCCAGCGGCCTGCAGGTGGTGCACGACAAGGGCCTGATCCACCGCGACGTCAAGCCGGCCAACATCCTGTTCCGGGCCGACGGCACCGCGGTGCTGACCGACTTCGGCGTGGCCAAGGACGTCGATATCGACAGCGAGCTGACCCATTTCGGCATCGCCGTCGGCAGCCCGGCCTACAGCAGCCCGGAGCAGGCGCAGTGCGAGCCGCTGGATGCGCGCAGCGACATCTACAGCCTCGGCGTGATCTTCCTGGAGATGCTCACCGGCAGCAATCCGTTCCGCGGCGGCAGTTACACCCAGACGGTGATGAACCATCTGCAGATGC
This sequence comes from Azotobacter bryophylli, assembly GCF_042643485.1. Classification (NCBI taxonomy): domain Bacteria; kingdom Pseudomonadati; phylum Pseudomonadota; class Gammaproteobacteria; order Pseudomonadales; family Pseudomonadaceae; genus Azotobacter; species Azotobacter bryophylli. The sequence goes on from NZ_JBHRSJ010000023.1 coordinate 22,622, forward strand.
CGGTGCCTGAGCTGCCCCAGGCCCTGGCGCCGCTGCAGGGCGTGCTCGAGTGCATGCTGGCCAAGGAGCCGGCCGAGCGCTTCTCCGATTGCCGCGAGCTGCTGGCGGCGCTGGACGAGAGCGAAGCCCACGACCTCGGTAAGACCCGCATCTCGCCCACCGCAGCGGCGTCCCGGACGGACGGCACCAAGCGGCGCGGCCGGCTGCTGCCGATCTCCCTCGGGGTTCTGCTGCTGGCCGCCGCCCTGGCCAGCGGGGGCCTTTACCTGCGCCAGCAGATGCGGATCGACGACCTGCTGGCCCAGGCCGAGTTGCGCCTGGGCCAGCACCAGCTGGTGGAGCCGGTGCAGGACAGCGCCGAGCACTACTTCCGCGAAGCGCTGCGCCTGGACAGCGACAACCCCGAGGCGCTGGCCGGCCTAGAGCGGGTGCGCCAAGCCCGCATCGACGACTGGCTGGCGCTCGGCGAGCAACGCCTGGCAGAGGGCCGTCTGGTGGCACCGGCCGACGACAACGCCGATTTCTACTTCCGTCAGGCCCTGGCCCTGGAGGACGGCAACGCCAGGGCGCTCGACGGCCTGCAGCGGGTGCTCGAGGCCCGAATCGCCGGCAACCTGGCGCGGGCCGAGCAGCGCATCGCCGAGCGGCGCCTGCTGCAGCCGGAGGAGGACAGCGCCGTGCATTACTACCGGGAAATCCTCGGCTGGGTGCCCAATGAACCGCAGGCCCTGGCCGGTCTGCAGCGCATCGCCGCGCTCTTCCGCGACCAGGCCAACGGCGCCTACCGGCGCGGCAACTTCCCCGAGGCGCTGGCGATGATCGAGCGCGGGCTGCAGGTGCAACCGGAGGATCCCGAGCTGCTGGCCATGCAGCGCGAGCATCGCCAACTGCTGGCGTCCGCCCGGGCCGAGAAGTCGGCCCGGGCGCGTCGCGCCGCCGCTATTCCTGCCAAGGCCAGCGAGCCCGAGCTCGAAGAGGCCCCCCAGGAAAATCCCATCAAGCGCGTCTGGAACAACCTGTTCGGCAACTGACCGGCAGCGCCGCGGACACGGCGACTGCAGACAAGAAAAGAGTTCACTGCCCATGCTCAAGCTGCATTTCAAGGACAATCGTCAGGCCCCCATCTGGCTGGTCGAGGGACGCTTCACCATCGGCACGGACCGGCGCAATCACCTGGCGGTCAACGACCCCGGGGTCGGCGCCTTCCATGCCGAGATCAGTCACCGCGACGGTCAGCACTACCTTTCCGACTGCAACAGCGCCAGCGGGACTTTCGTCAACGAGCAGCGCATCACCAGCCAGTATCAGCTGCGCTCGGGGGACTGGTTGCGGCTCGGCACCCTGGAGCTGCAGCTGCTCGCGCCGAGCCAGCCGCGGCCGATGGTCGGGATGGGCGCCACCGTGCGCTGGTACCTGCAGGTGCTCTCCGGCGAGCAGGTGGGCAAGAAGTTCCAGATCCAGCCCGGCAGCATGAGTCTCGGCCGCTCGACCAAGTGCGAGCTCTGCTTCAGCGATCCCGAGCTGTCGCGCCGGCATGCCGAGTTCTTCCTCAAGGACAATCTGCTCGAGATCAGGGACCTGGCCTCGGTCAACGGCGTCTTCGTCAACCAGAAGAAGATCAACACGGTCCTGTTGCAGCCCGGCGACCAGGTCCGCACGGGCTCGGTCACCCTGCTGGTGATCGGCCCCAGGGTGGAAGTACCGCAGCCCGAGGACGAGGACGCCACTCTCTTCGTGCCGATGGTCGATCTGCTCAAGCCGACCAGACCCAGGTCCTCGGGCGCAGACGTGGCCAATCCGCTGCGCGCCGCGGCGCAGGCCACTGCGGCTCCGACGCCGGAAGCCGGGACGGGGAGCGCTCTGCCATGGGCGGTCTGGGTGGGCGGCGGGGCACTGGCGATCGGGCTGGCGGTAGCGGCGGCACTCCTGCTGTAGCGAGCGAGTCTCCCGCTTGTTGCAATCCAGTGGCCCGCCGTTCGCCGCGGGTCACTTCCGCTTTACAGCGGCATGGCCGTTCGCTCCGAACTACATGGCATATTCCGATGGCATATCGGCCGATTCATTCGGCCGTATCGCACTTCGACTCGATATAACTTCCGCTCGATAAAGAAGTTTTTCTTCGAGTGGGGTGAATGAACTTCCTATATGTTAGTCGATGTTCCGTTAGTGTTGGTCTGCTTGTTTCGATTGATCTGATATTCCCTTGATACTTGAATGATGTTTTTTAAGGGTGTTTTGCCGTCATGTGGGATGGCAATTGCAATGCCGGCCCGTATATATGATTTTTCAATGGAATCGCCCGGATATGGTCGGCGGATATTGATGAAGTGATGAGCGGCGCTTCATTGAGTTGAACCCATCATGGGGAGCGGTCGTAACTTGGTAGTTAACTATCGATATCGGAGTGGCGCAGTGTCAGTGGCTTCATATTGATGTTAACTAGTTGATCTGGCGGGATTTACATGTTTGCGCTTGCCCGGTCGCCAGGTTTGCGGTTTCCTCAGGCTCGTGTCATGCGGGCGCGGTCGAGGGGGTGGGTATTCGGCAACTCCGGCGATAGTCTTCAGGCGATAGCAACCCATATGCCCCGAACGATCTTGGCGGTCGAGAATCAATTTCCCGTTACATGGGAATAAAATCCGGCGATTAGTTCAATGTGGTCTATGATCGTATTTACCGCTTCAAGACAAGAAGAAGTGGTCGTGAAGTCGGCGGCCATTGTGCCTGGCACAACTCCATGTAAATAACGGCCGTTGAATAGGCCGGTTTCTCTTCACCTTGGCTCGCCAGTCCGGCAATGACTGGTTCTGTAAATTGGACTTACAACCCCGTATCCGGTCGCGATATCGGCCATTCAGGTGCGCGATGCGGTTTGTATTCGACTCGGGGCACGAACAAAAAACCGTGCACTAGTTGCACCTTTTTTGAGAGCAGGACGATCACATGCCTAGTCATATCTCCGTAACACCTGTCGGGTGCCTCGATCCTCGCATTGCCATCGCTGCCTGTCGTGCGGGGGAAATCGGCATCCTCGATCTCGGATGCCACAACGCCCCGGACACCATCCGGGACGCCGTTGACCGCCTGGCCGGCGCCGCCGGGACGGGCGCCCAGTGGGGGATCCGCTGGGACACCCTGGGCTCTCCGCAGCGCGGTCTGGCGCAACTGGCGGAAATCGTCAGCAAGCGCGTGCCGATCCTGGTGCTCGCCGGGCTCAAGCCGGACGACCTGGTGTTCGCGGGGATGCAGCCGAAGGAGCGGGCGGTGCTGAAGAAGCGTCTGAAGCGGCTGGCGCGCAAGATCTTCGTCGAGGTCTGGGATCTGCCCTCGGCGATGGCCGCCGAGGCTTCGGGCTGCGACGGGCTGATCGTCAAGGGCCACGAGTCCGGCGGCTGGGCCAGCCGCCACTCCAGCTTCATCCTGCTCCAGGAGCTGAACGGCCGGGTCAACATCCCCTACTGGATCCAGGGCGGCATGGGCCCGCACAGCGCCGTCGCGGCGGTGCTCGCCGGGGCTAGCGGCGTGGTGCTCTGCGAGCAGCTCTGGCTGGCCGACGAGAGCCCCTTCGCCGGTGCTCCGCAGGCCAGGACCTGGGCCGCCCTGGATGGTAGCGAAACCGTCCTGCTCGGGCCGGAGCAGCGGCAGTTCCGCCTGTTCAGCCGCAGCGCCCGCGAGCAGCTGGAAGCGCTCGAACAGGCGGTGATCAAGGGCGAGCCCTGGGAAGAACAATTGCTGCAGCAACTGCAAGATGGCGTCGAACTGCAGCCGATGGGCGAGGACATCGCCCTGGCCGCCGGTCTGGCGCACCGCCACGGCACCGTCGGGCGGATTCTTGCGGCCTTCGCCGAGACCATTGACGAGGCCCTGCGTCAGGCCCGCGGGCAGCAGGCGCTGGGGCCGGATTCGCCGCTGGCGCGTATCCACGGCACCCGCTATCCCATCGTCCAGGGCCCGATGACCCGGGTCAGCGACGTGGCCGGCTTCGCCAAGGCGGTGGCGGACGGCGGCGGCCTGCCGTTCATCGCCCTCTCGGTGATGCGCCAGGACCAGGTGCGCAGCCTACTGGTCCAGACCAAGGCCGATCTGGGCGGGCAGCCCTGGGGCGTCGGCATCCTCGGCTTCATGCCGCTGGAACTGCGCCAGCAGCAACTGGAGGTGGTGCGCGAGGTGCGACCGCCGTTCGCCCTGATCGCCGGCGGCCGTCCCGGCCAGGCCCGCGAGCTGGAGGAGCTGGGCATCAGCACCTACCTGCACGTGCCGTCGCCCGGGCTGCTCAAGGGCTTCGTGAAGGACGGCGCGCGCAAGTTCATCTTCGAGGGCGGCGAGTGCGGCGGCCATACCGGGCCCCTGAGCAGCTTCATCCTCTGGGAGTCGGCCGTCGAGACCCTGACCGGCGCCGACATCCCCGACCCGGAGAACGTGCAGATCCTCTTCGCCGGCGGCATCCACGACGAGCTGTCGGCGGCCATGGTGTCGGCACTGGCGGTGCCGCTGGTCGCGCGCGGCATGAAGATCGGCGTGATCATGGGCACCGCCTACCTCTTTACCGAGGAAATCGTGAAGTCCGGCGCCATCCTGCCGGAGTTCCAGGCCCAGGCCATCGCCTGCCGGGAGACCACCCTGCTGCAGTCGGGCCGGGGGATGTACACCCGCTGCGCGGTGACGCCCTTCTGCGAGGAGTTCAACCGCACCCGGCGCGACATGCTGCTGGCCCTGGAGGCGCCGGAGAAGGTGCTCAAGGTCCTCGAACTGTTCAACATCGGTCGCCTGCGCATGGCGTCCAAGGGCGTCAGCCACAACGCCGATCGCACGGAAGGCGCGTCCCGCTACGTGCAGATCCCGGTCGAGGACCAGCGCCGGGAGGGCATGTACATGCTCGGCGAGGTCGCCCGCCTGCGCGCGCAGACCCTGAGCATCGCCGCCCTGCACGCCGCCGTGTCGGAAGGCTGCGACAGCGCGCTGGCGCTGGCCGATCGGTTCCTGCCGCGCAAGCGCGTGCCGCGGCGCGTGCCGGCCGAGAGCGACATCGCCATCGTCGGCATGGCCTGCCTGCTGCCGGCCGCCCAGGACCTGCGCAGCTACTGGCAGAACATCCTGCACCGGGTCAACGCGATCCGCGAGGTGAGCGAGGACCGCTGGCGCCCCGAGGACTTCTTCGATCCCAAGCGCGGCACGGCCGACAAGTCCTATTCCAAGTGGGGGGGATTCCTCGACGACGTGCAGTTCGACCCGTCGCTCTACGGCATCCCGCCGGCCAGCCTGAAGTCCATCGAGCCGATCCAGCTCCTGGCCCTCGACGTGGTGCGCCAGGCCCTGGCCGACGCCGGGCTGGACCGCCGCTCCTTCGCCAAGGACCGCACCGCCACCATCTTCGCCGCCGGCGGCATCAACGAGCTGGCCTGCGACTACATCTTCCGCGGGATGCTCAGCCATTACCTGCCGCGGGTCGAAGGCCTGTCCGAAGAGGCGCGCCGGCAGGTGATGGAGGCGCTGTACGAGCACGAACTGCCGAAATGGACCGAGGATTCCTTCCCCGGCATCCTGGAGAACGTCATCGCCGGGCGGATCGCCAACCGCTTCGACCTGCGCGGCACCAACTTCACGGTGGACGCGGCCTGCGCCTCGTCGCTGGCGGCCCTCGACGCCGGCATCCGCCAGCTGCGCAGCCACGATGCGGACGTCGCGGTGGTCGGCTCGGTGGATGCTTCCAACAACGGGGTCGGCTTCCTCTGCTTCGCCCAGACCCACGCCCTGTCCCCGCGCGGCCGCAGCCGGCCGTTCGACGACGGCGCCGACGGCATCGCCCTGGGCGAGGGCATCGTCTCCCTGGTGCTCAAGCGCCTGGGCGACGCCGAGCGCGACGGCGACCGCATCTACGCGGTGATCAAGGGCATCGGCGCCTCCAGCGACGGCCGCAACCGCAGCCTCACCGCGCCGCATCCCCAGGGCCAGCTGGCCGCCCTGCAGCGAGCCTACGAGGACGCCGGAGTCGATCCGACCAGCATCGGCCTGATCGAGGCCCACGGCACAGGCACGGCGCTGGGCGACAAGTCGGAGATCGAGTCGCTCAACCTGGCCTTCGGCAAGACCCGCATGGCCCGGCAGTCCTGCGCCGTCGGTTCGGTGAAGTCGATGATCGGCCACACCAAGGTGTCCGCCGGCCTGGCGGCGATGGTGAAGACCGCGATGGCGCTTAAGCAGCGCGTGCTGCCGCCGACCCTGGGCGTCGAAGTGCCCAACTCGCGGATCGACTTCGAGCGCTCGCCGTTCTTCATCAACACCGAGCCGCGGCCCTGGCTGAACACCTCCAATCATCCGCGGCGCGCCGGGGTCAGCGCCTTCGGCTTCGGCGGCACCAACTTCCACGTGGTGCTGGAGGAGTACACCGGCGCCTACCGCGACAGCGACGTCCTCGACCTCAACCCGCGCGACGCCGAGCCGTTCGTCTTCCACGGCGAGGATCGTCAGCAGGTGACCGAACAGGTCCGGCGGCTGCTGGACGGGCTGGAGCATCCCGAGCAGGTGGACGTCGCCCAGCTAGCCTACGCGCTGCACCTGGAGCAGGGCGGCGCGTCGGCGGCATCCGCCCGCCACTGCCGCCTGGCCCTGGCCGCCGCCTCCGGGGCGGACCTGAAGAAGAAGCTGGAGCTGGCGCTCAAGGTCCTGGCCGGCAACGAGACGGAGCTGAAGCATCCGCAGGGGCTGTACTTCCGCCTCGGCAGCGCCAGTCCGAGCGGCGTCTGCTTCCTCTTCCCCGGGCAGGGTTCGCAGCGGATCAACATGCTGGTCGACCTGGCCACCACGCTGCCCGAACTGCACGGCCTGTTCGAGCATGCGGACCGGCTGCTCGCCGAGTGTCTGGAGCGTCCGCTGTCGAGCTACGTCTACCCGGTGCCGGTGTTCAGCGACGAAGCCCGCGCCGTCCAGCAGAACGAGCTGAACGCGACCCGGGTCGCCCAGCCGGCGCTCGGGGTGGTGGAGGCCGCGGCGCTGCGGGTGCTCGGCGATTTCGGCCTGAAGCCGGACTTCGTCGCCGGCCACAGCTACGGCGAATACGTCGCCCTGCACGCGGCCGGGGTGATCGGGCTGGACGACTTCATCCGCCTCTCGGAGATCCGCGGGCGGCTGGCCGGCGAGGCCGGACAGAAGAACCCGGGGGCCATGGCCGCCATCGACGCCGACGAGATCCGTGTCCGCGCCCTGATTGAGCAGTTCGATCTGAAGGTCAGCCTGGCCAACCTGAACGCGGCCGACCAGACCATCGTCGCCGGCTCCGTGGAGGGGATCGAGGCCGCCACCAAGATTCTCGCCCGGCAGTCGCTGCGGGTGACCCGCCTGCCGGTCAGCGCCGCCTTCCACTCCGCGGCCATGGCCGATGCCCGCGACGGGCTCGCCGAGGCGCTGGCGAAGATCGAGTTCAAGCCGGCCCAGGTGGAGGTCTACAGCAACACCACCGGCGAGGCCTATCCGGAAGACCCGGAGAAGATGCGCAACCTGCTGGTCGAGCACATGACCGAGCCGGTCAACTTCGTCAAGGAGGTCCAGCAGCTCTACGACGCCGGCGCGCGCATCTTCATCGAGGCCGGGCCCGGTCTGGTGCTGAGCGGGCTGGTGGATCGCATCCTCGGCGACCTGCCGCATACCGCCCTGGGGGTCGAGGTGGCCGGGCGCGGCGGCTGGGTGCAGCTGGCCCATGTCTTCGGCCAGCTGTACGCCCTCGGCCTGCCGGTGGATTTCGCCCGCTGGTTCAAGGGCCGCGGCTACCCGGCCCTGAGCGTGGCCGAGGTGTTCGCCCGGGCGAGCGCCAGGGCCAACCCGGGAAAAATGATCTGGCGCGTCAACGGCGCCCGGGCCGTCTCCTGGCATGCGCCGGCGAAGCCCCGTGCGGTCGCTGCCGACAAGCCGGCCACTGCGCAACCGGCCGCCGGCGCGGCTCCCGCCGCGGTCCCGAATCCGAAGTCGGCACAGGCCGGTCCTGTGGCGACCGTGACGCCCATCAGCCATACCCGTCCGGCGGTTTTGCCGGTCAACAGCCCACGCCACGCGCCACATCGGAGGTACAGCATGGCAAATGACAACGCACTGCGCGCAGGGATGGAAGCACCATCGCTGGTGGATGTCGCGCAGGTCCAGGAAGTCATCGCCCAGTTCATCGCATTGCAACGCGAGCAACAGGAGTCGCTGCGTCGCTTCCTCGACTTCCAGTGCAGTCTCGCTGGAGGCGAGCGGCCCGCCGTGGCCGCCGCGCAGGGCCTGGCCCAGGCCGTGCAGCAGGCCTCGGCGGCCCCGACGGCGATACCGGCCGCGCCGGTGCTGCCGGCCCAGGTGCTGTCCCTGCACAGCGCCAGCCTGCCGGTCGGTCGTGCGTCGCAGCCGTCCACTGCCGAGCCGCAGCCGGCCGCCCAGCCCCGCGTCGAGGCCGCCCAGCCGGCTCCGGCCGCCGCTCCGGCGCCCGCGCCCGCTGCCAAGGCCGCCGCCAGTGTCAGCATGGCCTCAACCGAGCAGTTCAAGGCCGATCTGCTGCAGGCCGTTTCCGAGCGTACCGGCTATCCGGAGGACATGCTCGACCTGGACGCCCACATGGAAGCCGATCTCGGCATCGACTCCATCAAGCGCATCGAGGTGCTGAGCCAGCTCAAGGATCGCCACAACCTGGCGGCCGGCCGCGACGAGGAGACCATGTTCGAGGAACTCGCCGCGCTGAAGACGCTCAACGAGATCGTCGCCTGGTACGACAAGCTGCAAGAAACCGTCGGCAAGGCGCCGGCCGGAGACGCCGGCTCAAAAAAAGCCTCGGCTCCACTGTCGGCATCGCCGGCTGAGACAGTGGAGTCCGCAACTGCAGTTGCGCCGGAACAGGTGGTGCGGGCCTACGGCCTCAGGGCCGTCGCCGCACCGTTGGGTAGCGTGGGGGCCGAGTGGCCGGCAGCCGGTCTGCCGGTCCTGCTGGTCGGCCCGGAGTCGGAACTGGCCCGGGCCTTCGAGTCCGCCCTGGGAGCGGCCGGGCAGCGGGTGGTGCGGGTCTTGCCCGGGCAGGCGACCCGTGCCCTGGGCGATGGCCGTTTCGAGCTGGATGCCGGCTCGCTGGAGTCGGTCCAGGCCCTGCGCGCTCTGCTGGGCGACGGGGCAGGGCCCGCGGCGGGAACCCTGATCAGCCTGCTCGGCATGCTCGCCGCCGGGCAGGACGAGGGGATCGCCCCGGCCAAGGTGCTGTTCCTGCTGTGCAAGGTGTTCGACCGGGACCTCAAAGCTGCGGCGAAAAGCGGCGCCGGCTGGCTGCTCAGCCTCAGCGCGCTGGACGGACGCTCCGGACTGGCCGGTTGCGGCGAGCTGCCCTTCGAATGCGCCGGTACCCTGGGGGTCGCCAAGTCGGCGGCGCGGGAGTGGGGCGACGAGGCCTGCGTGAAGTGCATCGACCTGGCGCCGTCGCTGGCGCCGCAGGAGGCGGTCGAGCGGGTGCTCGGCGAGTGGGCCGGCCGGGCGCCGGTTCTGGAAGTCGGCTACGACGGGGAGGGGCGCTGGCAGCTGGAGCTGGTGCCGCAGGCCGTCGCGCCGGTAGAGGACCGATCCGGCCTGGACGAAGGCTCGGTGGTGCTGATCACCGGCGGCGCCGCCGGCATCACCGCCGAGATCGCCCATGCCCTGGGCAGCCGCTACCGCCCGCTGCTGGTGCTGCTGGGGCGCAGCGCGCTGCCGGAGGAGGAGGCCGATGACACCCGCGCTGTCGCCGATCCGGCGCAGCTCAAGCAGGTGCTGATCGCCAGGCTGCGCGAGAGCGCCGGGGGCAAGGTCAAGCCGGCCGAGGTGGACCGGGTGTTCAAGCGCCTGCTCAAGGACCGCGAGATCCTCGCCAACCTGGAGCGGCTGCGGGCTACCGGGGCCCGGGTCGAGTACCACGCGGTGGACGTGCGCGACGGCGAGGCCTTCGGCGCCCTGATCGATACGCTCTATGCGCGCCACGGACGGATCGACGGGGTCGTCCACGGCGCCGGGGTCATCGACGACAAGCTGATCCGCGACAAGACGCCGGAGTCGTTCGCCACCGTCTACGACACCAAGGTCATCGGCGCGCGCATCCTGGCCCGCCGGCTGCGCCCGGAGACGCTGAAGTTCGTGCTGTTCTTCTCCTCCATCGCCGGACGCTTCGGCAATGCGGGGCAGAGCGACTACAGCGCCGCCAACGAGGTGCTGAACAAGCTGGCCGACAGCCTGAGCCGGGCCTGGCCGGGAGTGCATGCCCTGGCCATCGACTGGGGCCCCTGGCGCTCGGGCATGGTGGGCGACCAGATGCTCCAGTTCTACGCCGAACGCAACATCCATCCGATCCCCCTGGCGATCGGCACCGGACACTGCCTGGAGCAGATCCGGCGCGGCAGCGGCGGCGACTCGGAGATGGTGATCACGGCGAGCCTCGAGCAGATCGTCGAGCAGATGCAACCGCGCAAGCGGCGCGACACGGGCAATCAGACAGCAGCCGAGAAAGCCCCGAGCTAGCCTTGTCCGCGCGAGGACGCGGCAAGGCAGTCGAGGCATCGCTCACTCAAGGAGGAACCCATGAGCAATTCGAACAGCGCCGTCATCGGCGGCTTCACTCCCGTGCAGTTGGCCAAGCACGTCCCACAGCGCCTGACCCTCGAGGTGTCTGCCTTCGCCGTGGCCAAGGCCCAGTGCCTGATGGACCGGATCGAGGACGAGGAAACCCTGCGCCAGGTCTACGCGGCGGTGAAGGAGAAGTTCGACAAGTACGCCCTGTCGCCGGCGCAGATCAAGCAGCGGCAGCTGATCTTCTTTCCCAAGCTCACCGACCTGAGTTTCGGCGAGAACGGCGGCTTCGACATTGCCGATCCCGCGCCGGAGGAGGCGCACCTGCGGGTCTACGACATCAAGCACGACCCCCACGGGGCGGACATCAAGAGCCGTCACGAGAGCTACGCCAAGGTGGTCACGCAGACTCTGGAACGCATGTTCGAGGGCGCCGAGGCGCCCAATGATCTGATCCACGTCACCTGCACCGGCTTCATGGCGCCCAATCCGGTGGAGCGCATCGTGTCCCAGTGGGGCTGGCGCGACACCACGGTGAGCAACTGCTACCACAAGGGCTGCTACGCCTCGCTGCCGGCGATCAAGATGGCCCACGGCCTGCTGGCCCTGTCGCAGCTCGGCTTCACTACGCCCAAGCAGCGGGTGGACGTGGTGCACACCGAGCTGTTCTCGGTCCACAGCAACCTGCTGGAGCCGCGGGCGGACAACATCATCGCCATGACCCTGTTCGCCGACGGGCTGATGAAGTACTCGGTCTACACCGAGGACGAGGCGCGCCGGCAGGGCATCCACGGATTCAAGATCCTGACCATGGACGAGAAGGTGCTGCCGGACTCGACCGAGGCCATGACCGGGATTCCCGGGCCGTACCAGCTGAACATGGGCCTGTCGCCGATCGTGCCGGTGGTGATCAAGCGCCACGTCAAGGCCTTCACCGTCGAGCTGCTGGCCCGCGCCGGGATGGACTACGAGCAGGACAAGCCCAAGCTGAACTTCGTCATCCATCCGGGCGGGCCGAAGATCGTCGAGCATGTGCAGAGCGAGCTGGAGCTGAACGAGGAGCAGGTGGCGATCAGCAAGCGCGTCTTCCACGAGAACGGGAACATGTCCTCCGCGACCATTCCCTACATCCTCATGGACACCCTGGAGCACGTGGCCGTCGGCTCGCGTGTCGTCTGCCTCGGCTTCGGTCCGGGGCTCACCATCGCCGGACTGGTCCTGGAGAAGATATGAGTAGCGATCCGCTTTCCCATCTGGTCATCGACGCGGATGGCGACATACCGGTGATCGCCCGCGTCTATGAAGTCGAGTCCGCCGAGGAACTGCGGCGGCAGGATGCGTTCGACGAACAGCCCGAGGTGCCCGCCGCGCCGCGGCCGGAGGAGGCCCAGGCGCAGGTCGCCGAAGTCGAGGCCCCGGCCGTTCCCGGCTGCGAGCCGCTGGAAGAGGGCGGTCTGCCCTTCATCGGCAAGGTGCTGTCGTTCGAGCCCAACCAGTCCATCGTCGTCCAGCGCACCCTGGATCTGGCCGAGGACCTCTATCTCGCCGACCACGCCTTCGTCCAGGCGTCCGGGGTCAAGCCGCTGTCCGCCTGCATGCCGGTGCTGCCGCTGACCATGAGCCTGGAGGCCATCGCCGAGGTGGCCGCCTGCCTGACGCCGGGCCTCGGGCTGATCGGCTTCGAGAACGTCAAGGCGGTGCGCTGGATCGAGGTCTCCGACCGCGACAGCGAGGTGATGAACATTAGTGCGCAGTTGCAGGAGATCGACGTGGAGCGGCACGTCTGGCGCATCGGCGTGGAGGTCCGGCTGGCCGGCCAGGAGATGCCGACCACCACGGCGACCGTGCTGTTCTCCACCGTCTACCGGACGGATCTGGACTTCGCCTTCGGCGGCTTCAGCAACGCCTATCGCGGAGACAAGACCGGGGAGGATATTTACCGGGAGCGGCACATGTTCCACGGGCCGCGCTTCCATTGCCTGACCGGCGAGATCCTGATCGCCGACGAGGGCGCGGTGGCCCAGCTACTGACCAGGCCGCAGGACGACCTGTTCCGCTCGCTGCGCCAGCCGCAGCTGCTGCTCGATCCGGCCCTGCTGGACGGCGTCGGCCAACTGATCGGCATCTGGGCCGGCGAGCAGGACCGCTACGTGCTGCCCATCGGCTTCGCCAAGCTGGAGATCTACGGCGCTACCCCGCCGCCGGGCACGCTGGTGCCGATCCGCATCGAGATCACCCGCGACGAGGCCCTGACCCTGTACGCCGATGTGGAGGTCCAGGACGGCGCGGGCGGCGTGTGGATGCGCATCAGGGACTGGGGCAGCTTCAAGTTCCGCTATCCGTCGCAGGCACTGGACTTCCGCCGCCATCCGACCCGCTACCTGCTGAGCCGGGGGCTGGAGCTGCCGGGCCTGCCGGCCGGGGCGGTGAGCCATCTGGTGTCCAAGGCGGACGTCAACGGCTTCGACGCCATGCTGCTGGCCCGCCACGTCCTGCATTTCGACGAGATGCCGCTGTTCGTCGAGAAGGGCGAGGTGCCGCAGCGGCAGTTCCAGTGGCTGCTCGGCCGGGTGGCGGCGAAGGACAGCATCCGCGCCTGGCTCGCCGCTCGCAGCGCTACGGACGGCCTGCTGCACCCGGCGGCGCTGCTGGTGGCCAACGAGGAGAGCGGCCAGCCGGTCAGCGTCCCGGTGGACGGCCAGGCCGCCGTGCCGCGGATCAGTCTGTCCCACTGCGAGGACCGCGCCGTGGCCATCGCCAGCGAGCAGCCGGTCGGAATCGACATCGAGATCGTCCGACCGAGGGAACCTGGCTTCGTCGATAGCCTCTGTACCAACGGCGAGCGCGAATTGTTGTCCGCGGTGTGCGGCGAGGACGACGAAGCCTGGAGCGAGTGGCTCAGCCGGTTGTGGTCGGCCAAGGAGGCCGCCGGCAAGCTCTTGGGGCAGGGCCTGAACGGCTCGCCGCATCGGATCGAGGCGATCACCCTCAACGGCAGCGGCAGTTTCATCGTCCAGATCCAGGAAAGCGACCGGCTGATCGGCGTGAACAGCGTGCGCGACGGCGATTTCGTCATCGCCTACACCACGGGACAACGGACGGGGATGTTCGGCTGACCCGCAGCACGTCCGGGCGTCGGCGGTACGACCGCGGCCCGGCCGTGTCCGGTTGCCGGAAGCTGGTTTTCGACAGTGGCTGCGCCCGGCTCGTCGTGGGAACGGGCTGCACGGGCCACCAGGGCATGGGACGAATAGGGAAGACCGACCATGAACACGCTTAGCAAGATTGGGATGGTGCCGCTGGTGGAACTGCGGCGGGTCACCAAGCGCTACCAGATCGGCGAGAAACCGGTCATCGCCCTCAAGGGCATCGACTTCGTTATCCAGCCACGGGAGTTCGTCGCCATCTGGGGCCCGTCGGGCTCCGGCAAGTCGACCCTGTGCAACCTGATCGGCATGCTCGATTCGCCGACCACCGGCAACGTGCTGATCGACGGCGAGGAAGTGAACGGCCTGACCGACAACGCGCGCAGCGAGCTGCGCAACCGGAACATCGGCTTCGTCTTCCAGAGCTTCAATCTGGTCCCGGTGCTCTCGGCGCTGGAGAACGTCATGCTGCCGCTGCAGATCTCCGGCGCCCCGGTCGCCGAGGCCCGCGAGCGGGCCCTGCAGCGCCTGGCCGAGGTGGGTCTGGAGGAGCACGTCGCCCACCGCCCGGCCAAGCTTTCCGGCGGCCAGCAGCAGCGCGTCGCCATCGCCCGGGCTCTGGTCACCGATCCGGCGCTGGTGATCGCCGACGAGCCCACCGCCAACCTGGATTCCGGCAACGCCAGGCGGATCATCGAGCTGATGCTCAAGATCAACAGCCGCCAGGGCACCGCCTTCGTCTTCTCCACCCACGACCAGCGCCTGCTGGAGAGCGTCAAGCGCCGCGTGCAGATGGAGGACGGCGTGATCGGCAGCGACAGCATGCCCCCGCGCTCCGCGCAGACCCGAATCGCAGGTACCCACCCATGATGACCTGGCTCAAGCTCGCGACCCGCAACCTGTTCCGCAACGGCCGCCGGTCGCTGTTCACGGTAATGGCGATCGGCCTCGGCTTCGCGGCGGTCAACGCCCTGGGGGGCTTCACCTCGTACATCTTCACCAACCTGGAGGACTCCTACATCCACATCCAGGGCAACGGCCACCTGTCGATCTTCAAGAAGGGCTTCCTCGACGAGGGCAAGCTCGACCCCACCCGCTACCTGCTCAACGAGCAGGACGTCGGGGCGATCCGCGAGGTGCTGCAGCAGCACCCGGAAATCGTCGTCGCCACCCCGGAGTTGAACATCTCCGGCCTGGTGAGCAACGGCGAGGTATCGACCATCTTTCTCGCCAGCGGGCGGATTCCCGACGACGTGGCGCTGATCCGCAGCCGCTCGCGGACCAAGGTCGGGCGGATGAAGCTGTTCGACGGCGAGCCGCTGGCGAACGATAAGATCAACGGCGTCGGCATGAGCAAGGGGCTGGCCGACCAGCTCCGCTTCGGCCCCGGCGACACCGTGGTGGTGATGGCGCCGACCGTGGACGGGCAGATCAACGCCCTCGACGGACAGCTGCGGCAGACCTTCAACTCGCCGGTGGAGGCCCTGGAGGACAAGCTGATGCTGGTCACCCTGGAGTTCGCCCAGAGCCTCTACGACACCACCAGCGTCGACCGCATCAACGTCCTGCTCAACGACGGCCTGCTCACCGAGCCGATGCGCACGACCCTCGGCCGCGAGCTGGCCGCCCGCGGGCTGAACGTGGAGATCAAGACCTGGAACGAACTCTCGACCTTCTACACCAAGGTCAAGGACATGTTCGACGTGATCTTCCTGTTCGCCTTCCTGATCGTCTTCACCATCGTGGTGATGAGCGTGATCAACACGGTGGGCATGGCGATCATGGAGCGCACCCGCGAGATCGGCACCCTGCGCGCCCTGGGCGTGAAGCGCCGCGGCATCGTCGGTCTGTTCGCGGTGGAGAGCATGCTGCTGGGCCTGATCGGCTCGCTGGTCGGCGTGATCCTCACGGTGATCGTCTGGACCGTGATCTTCACCGTCGAGCCGACCTGGGTGCCGCCGCAGATCACCCGGCGCATTCCGCTGGAGGTGTATCTGGTGCCCCGGGAGATGTTCTGGAGCATGTGCGCGCTGTTGCTGCTGTCCCTGCTGGCTGCCAGCTTTCCGGCGCGCAAGGCCGCGCGCATGGAGATCGTCGGCGCTTTGGGGCACGTGTGAACCGGATCAGGGAATAGAGGTTTCAGGCAATGAAAGGGATCGTCAATTTCGCATCGGTGCTGTTCCTGCTGCTGGTCATCACCGCCTCGTCGCTGGTGGATGCCGATACCGGCGACCATGTCGCCCAGGTGGAGCGCCACGGCTTCTTCGGTCGGCTGTTCTCCTTCGGTTCCGACTCCGAGGCCGAGGCGGAGCGGCCCAAGCCGGCGCCGAAGCCGGTCCAGACGGAACCGGCCGGGGGTAAATCCAGTCAACTCAACGGCGGCAGTCAGGTACGGATCAGGCCGGTGGCCGATAACACTCTGGCCCTGGCCAAGGCTCCGCCGGCTTCCAGCTTCGCCGATCCGGTGGACGCCTACGCGATCCTCAAGCGGGCCGACGAGTCCCGCGGCAATCTGCAGGGCATCGCCTGGAAGGTGGAAGTGGAATCCAACGAGAAGGGCCGCAAGGACAGCATGCTCTACGACATCAAGGCGCGCGGCTTCAACATTTCCGGGACCAACATGGCGCCGCCGAAATCCAAGGGACAGAAGCTGCTGATGCTCGACAACAACATGTGGTTTCACAAGCCGGGGCTGAGCAAGCCGATTCCCATCTCGCTGCGGCAGAAGCTGATGGGGCAGGCCTCCTACGGCGACGTGGCCTCGACCAACTACGCCGAGGACTACGAGGCGACCCGGCTGGCCGACGAGACCGTGGACGGCGCTCCCTGCTACGTCTTCGACCTCAAGGCGCGCAATTCCCACACCACCTACGACCGCATCAAGTACTGGGTGGACAAGCAGCGTCTGGTCGGGGTGAAGGCCGACTACTACACGCTGTCGGGCAAGCGCTTTAAGTCGGCCAACATGAATTACGGGAGCACGGTGATGATCAACGGCGAGGCGCGGCCGTTCATCTCCCAGATCGCCATCTTCGAGGAACTGATGAGCGGCGACGTCACCACCCTCAGCATGACCAAGCCGCAGCTGACGCCCTTGCCGGACTACATCTTCAACCTGAACCTGTTCATGAAATAAACGAAGCCTGGGATGAGTACAAATGACATGGATGTCACTAAGGGTACGGAGGGGGCTCTGGGTATCGCCGTTGCTGGCGGGTTTTGCGATCCAGGCGGGAGCGGCTGAGCCGGCCGGTACGCCGCAGGTGCTGCCGGCCCTGGCCGAGGCGCCGATGAGCCTGGCCAACGAGCTGAGCAACGGCTTCTACTCGCGGATCAACCTGCTCGCCTACTCGATGGTCCAGAAGCCTACGGACTCGACGATCAACGTCGACAACGCGGCGGAAATCCCGCGCTACCAGGGGGTGTTCAACCCCCGCGCGGATCTGCTGCTCAATTTCCGCCGCTGGGAGTTCGGCTTCAAGCCGCGCGCCCTGTTCGTCTGGGAGGAGTGGGAAGATGGCGCGCGGGAGGGCGATACCCGCTGGAGCTCGGACTATTACTACAACGAGGGCTGGGTGCGCTACCGGCCCTTCGACCAGCTGCTGGTCTCCTACGGCCGCGAGAACCTGCAGTGGGGCCCCTCGGTGATCATCTCCACCTCCAACCCCTTCACCCGCGACAACGGGCGCAACAACCCGCGGGTCGAGGTGCCGGGACGCGATTACGCCCGAGCGGTGTGGATTCCCAGCGAGAACTGGTCGCTGTCCGCCATCGCCAACACCGGCGAAGGACGGGCGAACAACGTCCAGAGCTTCACTGCCGGGAACATGATGTACAACGGCCTGCTGAAGGAGGAGTTCGAGAAGGTCTATGCGCTCAAGCTGGACTACACCGGCTCCTCGACCTACTTCTCGCTGATTCCCTCCTATCGCGAGAGCGACCAGTACCGGCTCGGCTTCTTCGGCGGCTGGAACGCCACCGACGCCATGCTGCTGTACGCCGAGGGCAACTCGCGGGAGAAGGGCAAGACCGACTACCAGGTCGGCGCCTCCTACACCCTGGAAGCCGGGCCGACCATCAACGTCGAATACCTGCGCAACAACAACGGTTGCGAGAACGAGCCCATGTACCAGTGCTTCCTGAACCGGAAGGTCTCGCTCAGCGACGTTCTCTATCGCAAGAACTACGGGATGATCCAGTACACCGATACCACCACGGTGCGGGATATGGAGATCAACCTGCGCTTTCTGCGCAACCTGGACGACGACTCCAACCGGCTGATCGCCATTTTTCAGTACGACGTGAGCGACAACGTGCAGCTCTATCTCATCGGCAACGGCTTCACCGGCGGCAAGGACGACGAGTTCGGCAGCCTCATGAGCTATTCGGTGTTCACCGGGGTGGGCTACACGTTCTGAAGACCGTCGGCCAGACAATACAACAGAGGGAAACCGGGGGCTCCGGCAGTGCCCCGCGTCTCCCGCGGACGGAAGGCTGGAAAGATGAGCGGCAAACCGACCTTCGCTTTCGTCACCATCGGCGGCGGCCTCCACCCCGGCCCCGTGGTGCGTGATCTGACCCTCGCCAACCGGCTCCACCGGCGTGGCTTCAAGGTGCACGTCTACTGGCTGCTGGAGGGGCGCCGCGACCTCGTCGATCCGGGGATCGAGCAGTCCCTGCTGTGTCATGGTGCCCGCTATCGGTTCGGCCGGCCCTCGGAGATCATGGACCGGCTGGGCCTGCTGGCTGCTCTGCTGCCAGAGGGGCTGGGGCAGCGGGCGGTTCTCGGCCGTGAGGGCGGCGAGCGCAGACTGGTCAACCTGCTGTGGGCACTGATCGGCACGCCGGAGAGCGATACCGCGCTGGCCCGCCGCCTGGGCGATTTCGTAACCCGGGACGGGATCAGCCACCTGATGTTGGGCTGCGCCACCCTGGGGCCGCTCGCCCTGGCGGCGAAGCGCCTGGGCGGAGACACCTTCGAGTACGCGCTGACCTTCCAGGGCGACGCCCGCTTCGCCGACTGCGCCCGCAGCCAAGGCCTGTTCGAGCGTTACCGGGAACGCCTGCAAGCGGCGGCGAAGGGCTCGCGCTGGCCGTCGCTGGTGGCCAGCGCCGACGGCCTCAAGCGGGTCGCTGCCGAGCTGGGGATCGCCGAGGAGCGCCTGCGGGTGATCCACAGCGGCGTCGAGGTGCGCCGCCAGGCCGTCAGGCCGCCGCTGTGGATGCTGAAGAACGTCTTTCCCGGGCTGGTCGAGGACGTGCCCATCGTCACCTGCTTCGGCCGCCAGGACGCGGGCAAGGGCCACGACCTGCTGCTCTATGCGGTGAAGCAGCTGCAGAGCCGCGGCGTCCGGCTGCAGCTGGTGATCTGCGGCGGTAGCACGGTGGCCGCCTCCGGCGGCCGGGCGATCGTCGATCTCGCCGGGCGGCTCGGGGTCGCCCTGCACCATGCCGGCCCGGTTTCCGCCGCGGTGCGCGACAGCCTGCTCGCCCATAGCCACTGCTTGGTCTATCCCGCGGTCGACCGCGAGGCGTCGGGCCTAGTCGTGGCCGAGGCCATGAGCCATGGCACGCCGGTTTTGATTCCGGACCATGGCGGCATCACCGAGCTGATCCGCGACGGCGACAGGGCCGGCGGTCTGGTGTTCCGCCGCTGGGACAGCGGCGATCTGGCCTGTCAGCTCGGTTACCTGCTGGCCAACGAGGTGCTGCACCGGGAGCTGGCCAGGAACGCACGGGCGATCGCCGAGCGCTACGACGCCGAGCGCATGGTCGATCGCGTACTGCAGCATCTCGGCGTTCCGTCCCCGACGGAATGCCCCGAAGTCGACGGTGTGCCTTCCGCCGTGGCGCGCTGAATCCGGGCGGTCCGCCCGGCCGTGGCGGCCCGTGTGCACGGGCCATTGACCCATACAGGGAGGTTCTCCATGAGCCAGGTTTCCAGACCCAGCATTCTGTACGTGTTCCCCGGGCAGGGCTCGCAGTATGTCGGTATGGGAAGCGACATCCACCGACGCTTCTCCAGCGTCCGCGAGCTTTACGAGCGTGCCAGCTCGACCCTCGGCCTCGATGTCGCCCGGCTCTCCTTCGAGGACCCGGACGACCAGCTCAATAACACCGAATTCACCCAGATCGCCCTGCTGACGCACTCCATCGCTTGCCTGGAGGCCTTCCGCGAACTGACCTGCGACGAGTGGGCGCCGAGCGTGGTCGCCGGACACAGCCTCGGCGAGTATTCCGCCCTGGTCGCCGCCGGCGCCCTGACGTTCGAGGACGCCCTGAAGCTGATCCGCGTCCGCGGGCATCTGATGTCCTGCTACGGCCGCGGCCAGATGGCGGCCTTCCGCCTCGACCTGGAGTCCATCAAGCCCCTCGCCGAGGCCCGCTACTGCGGCATCGGCGGCTGCAACCTGCCGGACCAGACCGTGGTCTGCGGCTTCGAGAACGATCTGGAAGCCCTGATGGAGGACGTGGCCGCGCGCTTCGGCCGGCACAAGACCGGGCGCTATCTGAAGACCGAGGGCGCCTTCCACACCTACCTGATGATCGGCGCCGCCGAGCGCTTCCGCCCGCATCTGGACGAGACGCCGCTCGAGCCGCCCAGGGTACGGGTGTTGTCCAACTACACCGGCGACTACCACCCGGACGATCCGGAGCAGATCCGCGCCTCGCTGTTCTTCCAGATGTTCCACCCGGTGAAGTGGATGGCCGGCCTGCAGCGGGCTCTGGACGACGGCGTCAGCCTGGCCATCGAGTTCGGCGGCGGCATCGGCCGCGAGCAGCCGGGCCGGACGCCGTCGCCGGCGAGCCGCAAGCCCAACCTGGAGAGCATCATGCGCAAGGCCTACCGCAGCGCCAACCGGCCTGGGCTGTACCTGCCGGCGATCAGCAGCCGCAGCCTGCAGCAGAGCGTGCGCCTGCTGGAGGTGCTGCGCCAGGCCGACTGCGCCGCCAACGCCGCCCGACCGCTGGATACGGCCTGGGTGGACGAGCGCCTGTTCTCGCTCTACCTGCCCGCCGCCCTGGGCGTCGCCAGCCAGAGCGCGCTGGATCTCGGCACGCTGGTGCAGGACTTGGGGCTGGGCGCCTTCGTGCGGACCCTCATGGAAGCGGAAGAGAACAGCCTGCAGACCCTGCAGGCCTGCTGCGACCCGCAACTGGCCAGTGCCGAACCCTATCTGGAGGTCATCGTCAGCGGCCAGACCGGCGCCTTCCTGCATTACCACGGAGAGGACATCCGCCACGAACTGGCCGGTCTGGCGCATCGGCTAGCGCGCCCCGTTCTTCGCGTATCGGCAGGAGACTTGCGATGATCGCTCTCGATCTGATCTGCCGTCCGAGCCTCGTCCGGCGGCTCTGCGTGTGCTGCGCCTTCCTCGCCTTGCTCGCCTCCAGCGCCGCGGCCAGCGCGATGGACAAGGACCAGCTGGTCGGGCTGTGGCTGGTCAAGGACCACCGCACCGGCAAGCCGCGCGCACTGCTGCGCATCGCCAAGCACCGGGACGAGTACCACGGCGTCATCGAGAAGGGCTTGCGCGAGCACGGCAAAGAGTCGCCCTACTGCGACAAGTGCAAGGGCGAACTGCGCGGCCGCCCGCTGATCGGCATGACCATCATCCGCGGACTGAAGAAGAAGGGCGATTCCTACGGCGGCGGCACCGTTCTCGACCCGGACAGCGGCAAGGTCTACGACTGCCGCCTGACCCTGATGGACGAGGGGCGCAGGCTGAATCTGCGCGGCTACGTCGGCAACCCCATGCTCGGCCGCAGCCAGATTCTGGAACGGATCGAGTAGGGGCTGAGCGCCAGCACGGGCAATGAAAAAGAAAAACGCCGGCGCGAGGCCGGCGTTCGGGCTTGCGCACCCTGGCCGTCAGGCCGGCGCCGAGGTACGGATCAGGTGGTCGAAGGCGGCCAGCGAGGCCTTGGCCCCTTCGCCCAGGGCGATGACGATCTGCTTGTACGGCACCGTGGTCGCGTCGCCGGCGGCGAACACGCCGGGCAGCGAGGTGGCGCCGCGCGCATCGACGATGATCTCGCCGCGCTCGCTCAGCTCCAGGGTACCCTTGAGCCATTCGCTGTTGGGCAGCAGGCCGATCTGCACGAAGACGCCTTCCAGGTCGAGGCGGCGGGTCTCGCCGCTGACCCTGTCCTTGTAGAGCAGGCCGTTGACCTTCTGCCCGTCACCGGTCACCTCGGCGATCGGCGCGTTGAGGATCACCTGCACGTTCGGCAGGCTATGCAGCTTGCGCTGCAACACGGCGTCGGCGCGCAGCTGTGCGCCGTGGGTCAGCAGGGTGACGTGGGCGACGATGCCGGCCAGGTCGATGGCCGCCTCCACCCCGGAGTTGCCGCCGCCGATCACCGCCACGCGCTTGCCCTTGAACAGCGGGCCGTCGCAGTGCGGGCAGTAGGCCACGCCCTTGGCCCGGTATTGCTCCTCGCCGGGCACGCCGAGGGCGCGGTAGCGGGCGCCGGTGGCGAGGATCACGGTCTTGGCCTTGAGCGCGGCGCCGTTCTCGAAGCGCACCTCGTGCAGGCCGTCGGCCCCGGCCGGCACCAGCTGGGAGGCGCGCTGCAGGTTCATGATGTCGACCTCGTACTGGCGGACGTGCTCTTCCAGGGCGCGGGCCAGTTTCGGTCCCTCGGTCTCCGGCACCGAGATCAGGTTCTCGATGGCCATGGTGTCCAGCACCTGGCCGCCGAAGCGCTCGGCGGCGATACCGGTGCGGATGCCCTTGCGCGCCGCGTAGATGGCCGCCGAGGCGCCGGCCGGGCCGCCGCCGATCACCAGCACGTCGAAGGCGGCCTTGGCGTTGAGCTTCTCGGCCTCGTGCGCGGCGGCGCCGGTGTCGAGCTTGGCGAGGATCTGCTCCAGCTCCATGCGGCCCTGGCCGAAGGGTTCGCCGTTCAGGTAGACGGTGGGCACGGCCATGATCTGGCGCGCCTCGACCTCGTCCTGGAACAGCGCACCGTCGATGGCCACGTGCTGGACGCGGGGGTTGAGCACCGCCATCAGGTTCAGCGCCTGGACCACGTCCGGGCAGTTCTGGCAGGAAAGGGAGAAGTAGGTCTCGAAGCGGTACTCGCCGTCGAGGCGGCGGATCCGCTCGAGGGTGTCCGCGTCGGCCTTGGACGGATGACCGCCGACCTGCAGCAGGGCGAGCACCAGCGAGGTGAACTCGTGGCCCATGGGCAGGCCGGCGAAGCGCAGGCTGATGTCGCCGCCGAGGCGGTTGAGGGCGAAGGAGGGGACGCGGGCATCGCTGCCGTCGGTGCGCAGGGTGATCTTGTCGCACAGGCCGGCGATGTCCTGCAGCAGGCCCAGCAGTTCCTGCGATTTCGGGCCGTCGTCGAGGGAGGCGACGATCTCGAAGGGCAGGGTGACCTTCTCCAGGTAGGCCTTCAGCTGGGATTTCAGGTTGGCGTCCAACATTTCAAGGTTCCTCGGCAGGGGAAAGATTCGATGGAATAACAGTATCCTGCCGAGGGTTTTTTCTGAAATCGATTAATTATTTCAGGCCCATCGTTTTTTTCTATCCAAGGACGCGCCGCCCGGGCTCAGCGCAGGGCGGTCTGCCAGGCGAACCGATAGACCTTGGCGGCCTCGCCGCGGCACTGGCCGTTGTCGGCATCGGCGCCCACCAGCAGCCACTCGGCGCGCGAGGTGCCGCCGACCTTGCGCGCCTTTTCCGGATCGAAGCAGCGGACCAGCTCCCGCGCCGGCACCAGGGCGAAGGTCCCGGGTTGTTTGCGCAGCCATTCGGCGGCCTTGTCCACCGAGGCATCGGCATCGAAGCCGAAGTGCACGATCGGCTGGCGGGCGAACAGCCAGTGGCCCTCGCGCCAGTGGGTCAGCACCAGATCGGCGCCGCCGGTGGATTCGGCCACCTCCCGCATGATGGTCTCGTGGGGGTTGCTGCCGTCCTTGAGCGGCTCGACGAAGCCGCGGGCGAACCAGGCGCAGAACCAGAACAGGGTCAGGCCGACGAAGACCTGGCGCCCCCGCGGGCGCCGGGCGAACCAGCGGCGCAGCAGCCAGGGCACCAGGGGCGCCACCAGCAGGACCAGGCCGGGCAGCGCCGGAAAGATGTACAGCTTGCGCTTGCCGCTGCTCAGACTGAAGAACAGCAGGACCAGCACCACCCAGCCGAGCAGGACCAGCACCCGGCCGTCGCGCTTGGCCAGTTGCCGGCGCCAGGCGGGAACCAGCCAGGGCAGGGCGAGGACGAGGGGCAGCCAGTACTTGGGAATGACCTCGGCGAAGAAGTACCAGAACGGCTCGCGGTGATGCCAGGCGTTGGCGTAGCGCTGGGCAGTCTGGCGCAGGAGGATTTCCCGCACGTAGGCCAGGCTGTCGGCGTCGCCCGTGAGCGACACCGTCACCAGCAGGGGCACCAGCCAGACCGCGATCGCCGCCAGGGTCGCCGCCAGGCCGAGCGC
The DNA here is from genome assembly GCF_042643485.1 of Azotobacter bryophylli. NCBI lineage: Bacteria > Pseudomonadati > Pseudomonadota > Gammaproteobacteria > Pseudomonadales > Pseudomonadaceae > Azotobacter > Azotobacter bryophylli. Next base: position 46,753 of record NZ_JBHRSJ010000023.1, read on the forward strand.
CCAGGCGCGGCCCCGACCGGGCATGGCCACCACGCCCGGCCAGCCCTTGCGCACGGCATAGACGTAGGGAATCAGGATCAGGCTCGGCAGAAAACCCACGCCCTTGCTGATGATGCCGAAGCCCATCGCCGCGCAGGCCAGGTAGAACCACCTCCAGGCCGGGCCGAGCAGGAGGTGGCGGATCAGGCCGTACAGCCCGAGGCTGGTCCACAGGCAGAGGAACCCGTCGATCTGCCCGGCGCGCAGCACGCTGTAGGTCTGGTAGGTGGCGAGGAACAGCAGCGCGGCGATGGTGCCGATGCGGCGGTTCCACAGCCGCCTGCCCAGGTCGTACAGGCAGAGGGTGGAGACCACGCCGGCGAGCAGGGCCGGCAGGAACAGGGCGATCCGCGGCGCGCCGGTGAGCTGCGTCAGCGAGGCGACCGCCCACATGAACAGCGGCGGCTTGTCGGGGTAGATCTCCCCGGCGCGGTGGGGAATGAACCAGGAACCGCTCTGCAGCATCTCCAGCGACACGCCGAGAAAGCGCTCCTCGTCCACGTTGAGCGGCTGGCGCAGGCCGAGGCCTGCGCCGACCATGAGCAACGACAGCAGTGCCAGCCAGATCCAGTTGCGCCGCTGCGACAGCATCGACTTCATGGCTGTTCCTTCTTGTTCCGGGCGATCAGCTGCAGGTTGCGCAGGTAGACGACGAAGCCGAAGGACTGCCCGAGGATGAATACGGGGTCCTCGCGGTAGATGGCGTAGGCCAAAAGCAGGGCGCTGCCGATCAGGCTGAGGTACCAGAAACCCACCGGGATGAGGCTGCGCTTCTTGTATTCGCTGTACAGCCACTGCAAGGCGAAACGGCCGGTGAATGCCAGTTGGCCGGCGAATCCCAGCGCCAGCCAGAGAGATTCTTTTCCCATGTCAGCTCTTTATCTCGCGGGGGGACAACTCGAGGCGGGTACGCTTGATGAGCCACCACACGCCGAACAGATCGAGGATGCCGACCAGGGCGCGGTCCAGGTTTCCGTACTTGGAGACGCCGGCGGTGCGCGGCCGGTGGTTGACCGGATGAACGACCATGAGCCCGTTGTGGCGCTGGATCAGCGCCGGCAGGAAGCGGTGCATGTGGTCGAAGTAGGGCAGGCGCAGGAAGGCGCTGCGTTCGATCAGCTTGAGGCCGCAGCCGGTGTCGGGGGTCGCGTCCTTCAGCAGATGGCTGCGCAGGGCGTTGGCGAAGCGCGAGGCCCAGCGCTTGCTGGCGGTGTCCCGCCGGTTCACCCGGTGCCCTGCCACCAGCTTGATGCCGTCGTCGGCCCGGCTGCGCACGATCTGCAGCATGCCGGGAATGTCGGCTGGGTCGTTCTGCCCGTCGCCGTCCAGGGTCGCCAGCCAGCGGCCGCGCGCGGCCTGGGCGGCGTGGTAGAGGGCGGTGCTCTGGCCGAGGGAGTGGCTGTGGCTGAGGATGCGCAGCTGGGTGAAACCCTTTTCCCTCAGGGCGAAGAGCTCGGCGGCGGTGCCGTCGGTACTGCCGTCGTCCACGACGATGACTTCATAGGACTCGTCGGCCAGGGCGCGGCGCACTTCCTCGAGCAGCGGCGGGAGATTGCCTGCTTCGTTCTTCGCCGGAATCAGAACGGAAACGAATACGGAATCGCTCAGGTCGGGACGATGAAGAGAGTGGTGGTTCTCGATAATTGGCTCGCTGTAGCGCATTCCGATCCTCATTGGTGGCATGTCTTGTCCGGTAGACCGCGCAATTCTCAGGTATTCCGTGGCATCGGTACAAATTTGTGGATGCGGGTCAGGCAAAAACGGCGAAAGAATGTGATCGGACGACGAATCCGCACGAGCGAAATTAAGCTGGTGGCCGGGAGTGGCGCTGATCGCCCGGCCCGCCAATCGCCTCCCGAGCGCGACCTCGCTACGGACCTGGGCCGATTCGTCCCGACGGCGGCATGGCCGGGCTTCAAGCATCAGTTGTCGTCGGGCAAGAACGACTCCACGGGTAATCCGGAGCGTACAAAGCACCCTGTCGCAGGCGGGGCATTGAAGGGGATGGAGATGAAACTTTCATGACGGGCGCGCCTTCGCGCCGTCTATCCCGGCACGGACGTTTACCGGGAGGAGATTCCCGAAAGATGAATACCCTCGGCCGGGCCATCGTTTTTCACGCGGCTTTGACAGTCGGGTAGGGCATTTCGATTACCCTCTCGCGCAACGTTTCCCGTGCCACAAGGTTGCTCGATGCCCCGGCTCCATTTCGCCCAGCTGCGCTATCTCTCCATCATCCTGCTCGCCTGGCTGGTGGTCTTCCTCCTCACCCGGACCGCGCTGCTGGTCGGCCATCTGAACGATGCCCATGCCAGCTTCGGCGAAATGCTCGGCCTGTACGGCATCGGCATGGTCTACGACCTCGGCTTCCTGCTCTACGCCAGCTTGCCGCTGGCCGCCTACCTGCTGCTGTGCCCGGCCTGGCTGTGGAGGCGCTCCTGGCACCGCGCGTCGCTGCAGGGCCTGGTCGCCGTCTCCCTGTTCGTCATGCTGTTCGTCGCCGTGTCGGAGTGGCTGTTCTGGGACGAGTTCGGCGTGCGCTTCAACTTCATCGCGGTGGACTACCTGGTCTACTCGGACGAGGTGCTGAACAACATCCTCGAGTCCTACCCGATCTATCGGCTGCTGGGGTCGCTGGCGGTCCTCGCGGTCGTCGGGGCAATCCTGCTGCGCAAGGCCGTCGGCGCCGCCCTGGACGCGCCGCTGCTGTCCTGGAAGGGGCGCGGCTCGGCGCTGGCGGCGGTCGGCGGGCTGGCGCTCCTGACCGCCCTCGCACTGAGCCAGGACTTCCCCCGCGGCTCGGGCGGCAACGCCTACCTGCGCGAACTGGCCGCCAACGGCCCGTACCAGTTCTTCGCCGCCTTCCGCAACAACGAGCTGGACTACCCGCAGTTCTACGCCACCCTGTCGCGCTCCGAGATCGAGCAGCGGCTGCGCGAGGAAGTCAGCGAGCCGAACGCCCGCTTCGTCGGTAGCGATCCCCAGGACATCCGCCGGCTGATCGACAACCCCGGCGAGCCGCGCAAGTTGAACCTGGTACTGGTGACCATCGAGAGCCTCAGTGCCAAGTATCTGGGCAGCTTCGGCGACCCGCGCAACCTGACCCCGAACCTCGACCGGCTGCGCCAGGAGAGCCTGTTCTTCAACAACCTCTACGCCACCGGCACGCGCACCGACCGCGGTCTGGAGGCCATCACCCTGTCCGTGCCGCCGACCCCGGGGCGCTCCATCGTCAAGCGCCTGGGCCGCGAGTCGGGCTTCGCCAGCCTCGGCCAGCAGCTGAAGGTCAAGGGCTACGATGCGGTGTTCGTCTACGGCGGGCGCGGCTATTTCGACAACATGAACGCCTTCTTCGGCGGCAACGGCTACCGGATCGTCGACCAGAGCAGCATTCCCGAGGAGGAGATCCGCTTCAAGAACGCCTGGGGCATGGCCGACGAGGACCTCTACGCCCAGGCCCTGAAGCTGGCGGACGCCGATCACGCCGCCGGCAAGCCGTTCCTGCTGCAGCTGATGACCACCTCCAACCACCGCCCTTACACCTATCCGGAAGGGCGCATCGACATCCCCTCCGGCGACGGCCGCGAGGGCGCGGTGAAGTACACCGACTACGCCATCGGCCAGTTCCTCGCCCAGGCGCGGCAGAAGCCCTGGTTCGACCAGACCCTGTTCGTCTTCGTCGCCGACCACACGGCCGGCAGCGCGGGCAAGGAGGACCTGCCGGTGGCCAACTACCACATCCCGCTGTTCATCTACGCGCCCGGGTACATCCAGCCCCGCGAGTTCTCCGGGCTGACCAGCCAGATCGACCTGGCGCCGACCCTACTGGGCCTGCTCAATCTGGACTACACCTCGACCTTCTTCGGTCGCAACGTGCTGCGCGAGGACACCCCGCCCGGCCGGGCGCTGATCGGCAACTACCAGCACCTGGGCCTGTTCGACGGCAAGGATCTGGCGATCCTCAGCCCGCGCAAGGGCATCCGGCGGCACGACGACGCCCGCGGCCAGAGCCGCGAATCCGAGGCTACGGTCGCCGACCCGCTGGTCCAGCGCGACATCACCTACTACCAGGGCGCCAGTTACGGCTACAGCCGCGGGCTGCTGAGCTGGAAGCCCGAGCAGCAGTCGCTGCCGGTCAGCGAACGCTGAAAGGGAGATTCAGGTTCATGTCTAGCAGACCGTTCGATTTCCGCCTCGGCCTGGGGATTCCGCTGGGGGTGATGGCCCTGTTGTTGCTGCTCGACCCGGGCCCCGTCGACTTCGCCATCAGCAACCTGTTCTACGTGCCGGGCGAGGGCTTCGTCGGTCGGCACAGCTTCTTCCTCGAGGATTTCCTGCACGACCGGGCCAAGCAACTGGTCATCGTCATCGGCGTGCTGGCCATCGCCGGTTTCCTCCTCAGCCTGCTGCCGACGCGCCTGCGCCGTTGGCGCCGGCCGCTGGGCTACGTGGTGCTGGCGATGGGGCTTTCCACCAGCATCGTCAACCCGCTGAAGAAACTGACCGAGATGCACTGCCCGTGGAGCCTGGTGGAGTACGGCGGCAGCGAGGTCCATTCGTCGCTTCTCGGCCCCCGCGCGCCCACCGAGGATCCCGGGCGCTGCTGGCCGGGCGGGCACGCCTCGGCCGGCTTCTCGCTGCTAGCGCTGTTCTTCGTCCTGCGCGACCGCCGCCCGCGGCTGGCCCGCGCCGCGCTGGCCTTCGCCCTGGGGCTGGGCACGGTGTTCTCGGTCGGCCGGGTGATGCAGGGCGCGCACTTCCTCTCCCACAATCTCTGGACCTTCCTGATCGACTGGCTGATCTGCCTGATCAGCTACCGGCTGATCCTCTATCGCCCGGCCGTCCGGCTGGCGGGGGCACCGGCCGCTGTCGCCCCGGCGGCGTCGTGATTCAGGCTCTCGCCAGCTCCCGCAGTACCCGGGCGAACGCCTGCGCGCTGCGGACTTCGTCGGCATGTCGGCCCTCGCGCACCCGCCAGCGGCCGGCGACCATCACGTCGCGGACCTGGTGCGCGCCGCCGGCGAACAGCCAACGGTCGAGCAGCAGCTCGGCTTCCGTGTTCGCCAGATAGGGATCGTCGCCGTCCAGCACCAGCAGATCGGCACGCCGGCCCACCGCCAGCGCGCCGACCGGCTGCCCGCAGGCCTGCGTGCCGCCGGCCAGGGCGCTGTCGTAGAGAGCGCGGCCGAGCCTCGGCCGGTCGGCTCGGGCGAGACGGTAGCGGCGCCGGTCGCGCAGGCGCTGGCCGTATTCCAGCCAGCGCAGTTCCTCCAGCGGGCTGACCGACACCTGGCTGTCCGAGCCGATGCCGAAGCGCCCGTCGAGGGCGACGAACGCGGTGGCCGGAAACAGCCCGTCGCCGAGGTTGGCCTCGGTGGTCGGGCAGAGGCCGACCACCGCACCGCAGGCGGCCAGCCGCTCGACTTCATCGGCCTCGGCCTGGGTGGCGTGTACCAGGCACCAGCGCTCGTCCACCGGGCAGTGGTCGAACAGCCACTGCAGGGGGCGGCGCCCGCTCCAGAGCTGACAGTCGTCGACTTCCCCGGTCTGTTCGGCGATATGCAGATGCACCGGCAGATCGAGCGGGGCGTCCGCCAGCACCCGGGCGATCTGCTCCGGCGCCACCGCGCGCAGGGAGTGGAAGCCCAGCCCCAGGTATTGCCCGGCCTGCTCCAGGACCGGGCGCAGGCGCGCCAGCAAGGCGAGATAGCCATCGACGTCGAGGATGAAGCGTCGTTGCCCGTCCACCGGCGGCTGGCCGCCGAAACCGCCGTGGCTGTAGAGCGCCGGCACCAGGGTCAGGCCGATGCCGGCCTGACGGGCGGCGCGGGCGAGGCGCAGAGACAGCTCGGCCGGATCGGCGTAGGGCCGGCCGCCGGGGCCGTGGTGCAGGTAGTGGAACTCCACCACGCTGGTGTAGCCGGCCTTGAGCAGCTCGATGTAGAGCTGGCGGGCGATGGTTTCCAACTGGTCGGGGTCGAGTTGTCCGACCAGCCGGTACATCCGCTCGCGCCAGTTCCAAAAGCCGTCCGCGCCGCCGGCGGCACTTTCCGTCAGACCGGCCAGGGCGCGCTGGAAGGCGTGGGAGTGCAGGTCGGGCATGCCTGGCAACAACGGGCCGTGCAGGCGCTCGGCACCCGCGGCGGAGGCGTCGACTTGAATGTCGTCGATACGGCCGGCGGCGGAGATTTCCAGGCGCACATCCTGCGCCCAGCCCGATGGCAACAGGGCGCGTTCGGCGAACAGGGCTGTCATGCAGACTCAGCTCCTCAGGCGGGCGCTGGGCAGCCAGCGCTCGAAGGCGCCGCCCTCGACCCAGACGCGCGCAGCGGCGATGTCCGGGGCGAAATAGCGGTCGCGATGGTAATGCGGCACCTGGCGACGGATCAGCGTTAGCACCTCGGCCAGCGACGGCGAGGTGGTCAGCGGCGCATGGAAGTCCACGCCCTGGGCCGCCGCCAGCAGTTCGATGCCGACGATGGCGGCGGCGTTGCCGGCCATGTCCTGCAGGCGGCGCGCGGCGAAGGTGGCCATGGAGACGTGGTCCTCCTGGTTGGCCGAAGTTGGCAGGCTGTCCACCGAGGCTGGATGGGCCAGGCTCTTGTTCTCCGAGGCCAGGGCCGCGGCGGTGACCTGGGCGATCATGAAGCCGGAGTTGAGCCCGCCGCCTTCGACCAGGAAGGGCGGCAGGCCGGACAGCGCCGGGTCGATCAGCAGGGCGATGCGCCGCTCGGAAAGCGCGCCGATCTCGGCGATGGCCAGGGCCAGCACGTCGGCGGCCATGGCCACCGGCTCGGCGTGGAAGTTGCCGCCGGAGAGCACCGCGTCGTCCTCGGCGAACAGCAGCGGGTTGTCCGTCACGGCGTTGGCCTCGCGCAGGAACACCCCGGCGGCGAAGTGCAGGTGGTCCAGGCAGGCGCCCATCACCTGCGGCTGACAGCGCAGGGAGTAGGGGTCCTGAACCTGCTTGCAGTGGGCGTGGGAACGGTTGATCTCGCTGTCGTGGAGCAGTTCGCGATAGAGCGCGGCGACCTCGATCTGCCCGGGCTGGCCGCGCACCGCCTGGATGCGCGCGTCGAACGGAACGAAGGAGCCTTTCAGCGCCTCCACGCTCAGGCTACCGGCGATCACTGCGCCGGCGAACAGCCGTTCCGCGGCGAACAGCCCGCGCAGGGCCAGGGCGGTGGAGACCTGGGTGCCGTTGAGCAGGGCCAGCCCCTCCTTGGGCCCGAGGACGAGGGGCCGCAGCCCGGCGATGGCCAGACCTTCCCCGGCGTCCAGCAGCCGACCGCGGTGACGGACCTGGCCGACGCCGATCAGCGCCGCGCCCAGATGCGCCAGGGGCGCCAGATCCCCGGAGGCGCCCACCGAGCCCTGGCTGGGGATGCACGGGTAGACCCCGGCGTCGTACAGCTTGAGCAGGGCCTCGATCACCGCCGGGCGGACCCCGGAGTAGCCCTGCGCCAGGGCGGCGATCTTCAGCGCCAGGATCAGCGCGACGCTGGCGTCGTCCAGCAGAGGACCGGTGCCGGTGCAGTGCGAGAGCACCAGATTGCGCTGCAGTTCGGTCAGCGAATCCTCGGGGATCAAGGTGCGCGCCATCAGGCCGAAGCCGGTATTGATGCCGTAGACGGTGCGCCGGCCGGCGACGATCTCGCCGACCCGCCGGGCGCTGGCTTCGACGGCGCCGGCACAGTCCGGGTCGAGGGCGATGGGGACTTGCCGGCGGTGGATGGCGCAGAGCTGCTCCAGATCGAGCCGGCCGGGGCGCAGGAGGAGAGGGACGGACATGGGGCTTTCCGGGCGATGGCCTTTCTTTCGGTATAGGCAAAAAGCCGGGGGCGCGCCGCCGGATTCCGTGCCGGCGGCTGGGCGGGCCTCAGAATTCCACCTGCAACTCCCGGCTGGCCGGCTCGGCCTGGCACGCCAGCACCCATCCCCGGCGCACCTCGTCCTCGTCGAGAATTTGGTTGCTGCGCATGCTGGCGCGTCCGGCCACCACCTTGCACCGGCAGGCGCCGCAGAGGCCGGCACGGCAGGCGTTGGGCGGCTGCAGGCCGGCCTGTTCCATGGCGTCCATCAGCACCTGGCCTGGGGATACCTCCAGTTCGTAATGCCGTCCCTGCAGCCGGACGTCGAGCCTGCTGTCCCCGCCGGTCGCTACCGACCGCACTGGAGCTCCGACTCCGGGCGCGAAGCGCTCTAGGTGGATCCGCTCCTTGGGGATCGTCAGTCGCAGCAGGGCGTCCCTGGCGCTGGTCATGAACGCTTCCGGGCCGCAGATGAAGCAGTCCGGGTGCTGCCAGTCGTCGCCGCTCATGTCTCGGATGGCCGAGGCAATCACGGCGGCGTCCGGCAATCCCTCCGTGCTCGTCAGCCAGTTGACCATCCGCAGGCGCTGCGGATAGCGCTGCCGCAGGGCGTTCAGCTCGTCGGCGAAGATCGCCGAGGACTGGTCCCGGTTGGTGTAGAACAGGCAGATCCGTCCGCGGCCCCGTTCCAGCACCGACTGCAGAATGGCGAACAGAGGCGTGATGCCGCTGCCGGCGCCGATCAGCAGCAGATCGGCGTCCAGGCTGGCCGGGGTGAAGCTGCCGACCGGCGGCATGGCCTCGATGCTGTCGCCGGGCTGCAGGTGGTCCAGCAGCCAGTTCGAGGCGAGGCCGCCCTCGACCCGCTTGACCGTGATGCGCAGCGGCTGGCCGGCCGAGGGGGCACGCGACAGGGAATAGCAGCGCAGCATGGGGCCGCTCTCGTGGGGCACCCTGAGGGCCAGGAACTGTCCGGGCTTGCCGGTGGACCAGGTCGCGTCGCCGGCCGGCGGGATCAGCTCGAAGGAGCAGGCGTCGGCGGTTTCGGCGTGTCGTCCGCTCACCGTCAGGTGCTGGAAGGCCGTCGCAGTCGCCTCCCCGGTTGCGGGAGCGGCTTTGCGGGGAGGGACGGCCGGCGCCGGGCGTTTCGGCAGGCCGCGCAGCATCGACCATGCCATCTGCCAGCGGAACAGCAGGACAAAGCCGATATGCAGGCCGACCAGCCCCATGGCGAGATTGGCGAAGAATTCGTGCACCTCTTCCGGATCGTCCAGGCCGGCGAGGAAGTCGCCGCTGGCGGCGCCGAAGAGATCCGGTTGCACGCCGGGAATGGCCCTGGCCAGTACCTCTCCGTTGTCGACCATGCCCAGGCCGATCAGGCTGGCGACGGCGAAGCAGGACAGGGCGGCGAAGGTCAGCCACCTGCCGGCAGCGGCCCGGTCGGGCCTGCGCCACGCCCGAAGCGCCGGCGCCAGCCTGGGGAAGCCGCGAGGTTTGAACGGCGCCAGCAGCAGGCGTATCAGCAACAGGAGCAGCAGGCCGTAGCCCAGCCAGATATGCGCCAGTTCGGCATCGTCGCCGGTCAGGTAGACCGCGACGAAACTGCCGGCCAGCAGCCAGTGGAACAATCTGAAACGGTTGAATGCAGCCATGACTCCAGGCTCCGGTGGGAACAGAAAACCGATGGCGCTCTTGTAAGCCTCTTCCCTTAAACGGAGCTGAAAAATCCAGGTGGCCTTTTTAAGCCAGGTTTAAGCCAGCGGATCTAGCGTGCGCTCCAGGTTCCCCCCTGGACGTATCCCCATGAAATCAGCACTGCTTGCCATGTTCGTCACTCTCACCCTGCCGCTGGCCCATGCCGAGGGCCCGGGGGATCAGCTCCTCGCGGGCTATGCCGAACAGGCCCGCCAGGGCGATCCCGGCTTCGCCGGCTTTTCCGCCGAGCGCGGCAAGACCCTGTATTTCCGCGAGGAGCAGCGGGACGGCAAGACCATGAGCTGCACCTCCTGCCACACCGCCGATCCCCGCCAGCCAGGCAAGACCCTGGCCATGCGCAAGATCGACCCGCTGGCGCCGGCCGCCAATCCCAGGCGCTTCACCGACCCGAAGAAGGTGGAGAAATGGTTCCGTCGCAACTGCGACGACGTCTTCGCCCGCGAATGCACCGCGCAGGAGAAGGGCGACTTCGTCACCTGGATCAACACGCTGAAATAGGCCGCCCATCATGACCCGATCGACGTTTCTCGGTTGTCTTCTGGCCGCGCTAACCCTGGGCGGCCTCGCCGTCGCCGGCGACCACTCGTCTCAACGGGACGGCTACCGGCGTCCCAAACAGCTCGCCGTCCCCGCCGATGCGCCCGAGGTATGGAAGAGCGAATGCTCCAGCTGCCACATGCTCTATGCGCCGGGCCTGCTTCCCGCCGGCGCCTGGCAGCGGCAGATGGACAGTCTGTCCGAGCACTACGGCAGCAACGCCTCGTTGGCTCCGGAGGAGGAGCAGGCGATCCGCGACTTCCTGCTGCGCGCCTCGGCGGGCAACCGGCTGCCGGTGGAGGGCAAGGTAGGTTCCGGCGAGCCGCCGCGCATCACCGGCACCCGCTGGTTCCAGCGCAAGCATCACGAGATCGGCGCCGCGAAATTCCAGCGCGAAGCAGTAGGCGGCCCGCACAACTGCGTGGCCTGCCATCGCGATGCCGAGCGCGGCGATTTCGACGAGGACAGGGTAAAGATTCCGCGCTGATCCGGATGTCCGTTCCCAGGACGGAAGAAGGGCGGCACGACTCGCTCACGAGTGACGGATTACATGACCCTAAATCGAGATAGTTACCGTTTGGGAAGTTATGTCGATGTATTTTCAGCGATTGGCGTGTTTTTTAGACATTTCTACCCGTAATCGGAAGTCATGTGGCGGCTTAATGTTTTCGCCACCGCGGCGCTGGCTGAGTGATCAGGGGGAGGCGCAAGCGGCGGCGCGGCCGCGCCTTGAGGCAGGCAGTCTTTCAGGCTGCCGCTGCGTCTAGCGGGCGCTGGCGCGATCCTGGGCGGTCTGGCGGAGTGCCTGCCGCATATGGCAGGACTTCGGCAATGCCGCTGCCTCCCTGTTGGTTGCGCACAGGATGGGCCGCTCGATGGCCGGGTTGAGAAAGGCCTCGATGGACTCGATCAGCCGTTGCTCGGACTGGGCGTCGACTGCAGAAGCGCTGCGGCGACGGGAGAGCTTCTTCAGGCGCGTCTCGATGGCCTCAAGATCCAGGGACTTCCGCCCCGGCCAGAGCAGCAGGCGTCTGGAGAACGGCCGCCGGCTGGAGTATCGCAGCAGCAACGTCAGCAGTCCCTCGGCGGTCGCGAAGGACGCTTCGTCCCCGACCAGCCGGTACAGCAGCTGTCGGACTCCGTCCTCGAGCCGGGGCGTGGATGGGCTGCGTTCGCCATTCATGACGAAGCAGAAAACCCCCAGATGCAGCGCCGCTGCGAGGGCCGGATCGGCATTCATGTCCATCTTCCCGCAGTCGATGGTGCGCAACGGGGCCTGAGGGTCGGGCGAGACCATGACATTGCCGGGATGCAGGTCCAGATGGGCGATGCCCGCATCGCGCAGCGCGGCGAGCATGGTCATCAGCTTGTGCAGCAGTTCGCGACGAAGGACTGGCGAGTCGATGGCCTGACGCCAGCGACTGGTGAAGGTTTGCAAGCCATCCAAATACTCCTGCAGCAGCACCTGTCGCACAGGCAGGCCGGCGCGGAACAGCTCGCCGAAAGCGAAGGTCCTGACTCCGTGACCGGTCCGCTCATGCAGGGTCAGGTTGTGGGCCAGCTCCGCCGTGCCATGACCGCAGCCGAGCAGCGGATTGTCGAAGCCGAGCAGAGCGCCCAGGCGCGCATGCGTTCTCTGCATCATCTACTTGGCGAAGTACGGGGGCGAATCGGCAAGATGCGAGGTGCACAGCCGATAGTAATGCGCTGCTGGTTGCTCTTGCCCCCGAGCAGGGTGATCCCCGTCGAATGCCCCATACGTAGGTACCTGTCCATCATCTCGGCGGGTTCGTAGGCGCTCTTGTCGAACAGCCACTCCGATTGGGAGAAGATCATCTGGCCCACCGAATACTGGCTCATGAAGGCGGGGCGGAACCTGTGCATGCTTCCGGACTCCCGACGGCTTTGGGAGGGGAGGGAGAGGGGAAAAACGTCTAAATCGAATCCCCTCTGGATGGTTGCCTGCCATCGGCCGATGAGTTCGGTGGGCAGGCCCGCCAGTAGTCTGGATGGCCCTGCGGGGCGATCTTGAGCGGATGACGTTAGTGACGGGCTGGCGGGAAATGGCCGGCTGATGGCCGGCCATGCGCGGCGGGAATTCGGTGAGGGGGTGGGCGAGGTAGCCGGCGCTTCAGTGCTGAGTCCAGCCGCCATCCATGGTGACGGTAGAGGCGGTCATGGAGGCTGCGGCGCTGGAGCAGAGGAAGATCGTCATGGCCGCCAGCTCCTCGATCTTGACGAACTCCTTGCGTGCCTGGGGGGCCAGCAGCACGTCGCGGATCACGTCCTGCGCGGGAATCCCGTGAGTCTTCGCCTGGGCGGCGATCTGCTGCTCGACCAGCGGGGTCTTCACGTAGCCCGGGCAGATGGCGTTGCAGGTGATGCCGTGCTCGGCGGTTTCCATGGCCACCGTGCGGGTCAGACCGATCAGGCCGTGCTTGGCGGCCACGTAGGCGGACTTGAACGGCGAGGCCTTCAGGCCGTGGGCCGAGGCGATGTTGACGATGCGGCCCCAGTGGCGCGCCTTCATCTCCGGCAGTACCGCCTTGATCAGGTGGAAGGCGGCGGACAGGTTGATGGCGAGGATCTCGTTCCACTTGTCCTCGGGGAATTCCTCGACCGGCGCCACGTACTGGATGCCGGCGTTGTTCACTACGATGTCCACCTTGCCGAATTCGGCGCGCGCGTAATCGGCCATGTCGCGGATCTCTTCCGGCCGGCTCATGTCGGCGGGCGAGTAGCGCACCTTCACGTCGTGGGCCGCTTCCAGACCATGGCGCAGGCTCTCGATGCTCGCCGCGTCGCCGAAGCCGTTGAGCAGCACGTCCGCGCCCTCGGCGGCGAAGGCGCTGGCGATGCCGAGGCCGATGCCGCTGGTGGAGCCGGTGACGATGACGGATTTTCCCTTGAGCATGTAATTCTCCTTGTTGGATGCGAATTCGGGGAGCGGGACGACGCACAAGCTTCGCACCGCGACTGGAAAAGGTCTACGCACTAGAGCTTAGGCCGGTACGGCCGGGCCTGCCGGCCCATTGGACCCGGCGGGCCCGGAGTGGTTGCCCGCCGTCGCCGGCGGGGCGCCTGTCTATGCTTAGGGCAGACAGGAGGATCGTAGCCATGAGCCGATACCGCGACGTCGAGATCCGCGCCCCCCGGGGGACCACCCTGAACGCCAGGTGCTGGCTGACCGAGGCGGCGCTGCGCCTGTTGATGAACAACCTCGACCCGGAGGTGGCGGAGAATCCCAAGGAGCTGGTGGTGTACGGCGGCATCGGCCGAGCCGCCCGCGACTGGGAATGCTTCGACCGCATCGTCGAGACGCTGAAGCAGCTGGAGGCCGACGAGACCCTGCTGATCCAGTCCGGCAAGCCGGTCGGGGTGTTCCGTACCCACAAGCACGCGCCGCGGGTGCTGATCGCTAACTCCAATCTGGTGCCGCACTGGGCGACCTGGGAGCACTTCAACGAGCTGGACGCCAGGGGCCTGGCCATGTACGGGCAGATGACCGCCGGCAGCTGGATCTACATCGGCAGCCAGGGCATCGTCCAGGGCACCTACGAGACCTTCGCCGAAGCCGGTCGCCAGCACTACGGGGGCGATCTGCGCGGGCGCTGGCTGCTCAGCGCCGGTCTCGGCGGCATGGGCGGGGCGCAGCCGCTGGCGGCGACGCTGGCCGGGGCCTGCGCGCTGATCGTCGAGTGCCAGCAGAGCCGTATCGATTTCCGCCGCCGGACTGGTTATCTGGACGAGCTGGCGGTCGACCTGGACGAGGCCCTCGCGCGCATCGACCATCACGTCAACGAGGGCCGGGCGGTATCGGTCGGTCTCTGCGGCAACGCTGCGGAGGTCTTGCCCGAGCTGGTGCGCCGCGGCGTGCGCCCGGATCTGGTCACCGACCAGACCAGTGCCCACGACCCGCTCAATGGCTACCTGCCGAGGGGCTGGAGCTGGGACGAGTACCGCGAGCGGGCGGCGCGCGAACCGGCGGTGGTGGTGAAGGCGGCCAAGCAATCCATCGCCGAGCACGTGCGGGCCATGCTGGCCTTCCGACAGATGGGCGTGCCGGTCTTCGACTACGGCAACAACATCCGTCAGATGGCCCGAGACGAGGGGGTGGAGAACGCCTTCGACTTTCCCGGTTTCGTCCCGGCCTACATCCGGCCGCTGTTCTGCAAGGGCATCGGTCCCTTCCGTTGGGTGGCCCTGAGCGGCGAGGCCGAGGACATCTACCGCACCGACGCCAAGGTCAAGGAGCTGATCCCCAACGACCCGCACCTGCACCGTTGGCTGGACATGGCCAGGGAGCGCATCCGCTTCCAAGGGCTGCCGGCGCGCATCTGCTGGGTCGGTCTCGGCCAGCGCGCCAAACTCGGCCTGGCCTTCAACGAGATGGTCCGTCGCGGGGAACTGCAGGCTCCGGTGGCCATCGGCCGCGACCACCTGGATTCCGGCTCGGTGGCCAGTCCCAACCGCGAGACCGAAGCCATGCGCGACGGCTCCGACGCGGTGTCGGACTGGCCGCTGCTCAACGCCCTGCTGAACACCGCGAGCGGTGCCACCTGGGTGTCGCTGCATCATGGCGGTGGGGTAGGCATGGGCTACTCCCAGCATGCCGGGATGGTCATCGTCTGCGACGGCAGCGACGAGGCGGCGACCCGCATCGCCCGGGTGCTGCACAACGACCCGGCGAGCGGGGTGATGCGCCATGCCGATGCCGGCTATCCGGAGGCCATCGCCTGTGCCCGCGAGCAGGGGCTGAAGTTGCCAATGATGGATTTCTGATAGGGCACTATCGCCTGGTTCCCGCGTTCGTCTCGCGCTTTGCGGGGCGAGGATGGGATTGGTTCGCTGCGCATTGACCGAGATGCCCGCTGAAGAGGGCTTGGAGAGATAAGCGCTGCCCGTATCCAGGCAGCGCGGAGGGACCAGCGAACCGGAGCAGGGCGCCATCGCGGTCGGTTGGCCGGATGGCGCCCGGTCGCGGGCCTCAGGCCTCGATCAGCCGTTGCGGCTGCGGGGCTGGTTGCGGCGTGGCCGGGGCCTGGGTGGCGGCCTGCAGGGCGGTGAGGGCGATGGTGAAGGCGATGTCGTCGACCAGGGCGCCGCGCGACAGGTCGTTCACCGGCTTGGCCAGGCCCTGCAGCATCGGGCCGACGCTGAGGCAGTTGGCGTTGCGCTGGACCGCC